>NZ_JBHUDD010000027.1:0-285501 GCF_042677865.1 Lacimonas salitolerans
AAGTCCGCCGACGAAATCCTCGCCTCCGTCAAAAGGTTCTGCCAGAAAACACTGGCAGGAACTTCAGATTCAGGTGACTAGTGCTTATTATCTATTTAACTTCTGTGTTCACAAAGATGGGGCTACATGGGGCAAGTTGGCATGCTGGGTTGACTTCTGGCCCCACCTTCATCCTGACACTTCTAGTCATCGCAATGGCAAATCTCAACGTGAATAGATACGGTGAATTGGGCATTTTGGCCCTTGTTGTCTTCGGCGGTGCAAACATCTTTTCAACAGGCAAGATCATGGGTTTGGCCGGTTGGGTTTTTCTGCTGGCGTCAACAATAGGTATTATCCTGATGATTGACTTTGGGAAGGTAATTTCTCGTCTCCGGTCAGATGGTTAGAGGCTCGGTCCTGCAGAGCGGAATACTGTTCCAGGTGCCCCTACCCCAGCCGCACTGGCACCGACAGCGGCCCGCGAAAGGCCCAGCCGCCGAACAGGGCCTCGCCTGCCAGTGCCAGCTTGGGGAACCGTTCGAACAGCATCGGCAGCGCCACCTCGGCGATCAGGCAGCGCGACGCCCAGGCCCCGGCGCAGAAATGCGGCCCCGCCCCGAATGATATCGCCGCCGAACAGTCCTGCGTTGGATCGAACACATCGGGCCGGGCAAACACCGCCTCGTCCCGGTTGCCCGAGCCGAACATGAAAAACAGCCGGTCACCGGCCTGCAGCCACACGCCGTCCAGATCGTGATCGCGCGCGATCCGGCGCGGCGACATGCCGATGGGGCTGATCCAGCGGGCGTATTCCTCGAAGACCTGTAACCATGTGATGTCACCTGCCCGCACCGCCTCCAGCCACTCGGGATGCGCCAGCAACGCCCAGGCCGCGCCCGCAATGGCATCGCGCGGCTCGTTCTGGCCGCCGGAAATTGCCAGTTTCACATTGGCGCGCATCTGCGCCTGCGGCAAACCCGCCTGCATCTGCACCGAGATCAGCGACTGGTCCGGCGCATCCGCCAGCGTGGCCATCCGGTCCGTGATATGCCGGTCGATCGACGCGGTGCACTCGTGACAGCGCGCCTCGACCTCTGGATCGCCCGCGTAATTGGCGCAGCCGTCGATCATGCCCTGGCTCACCCGGTCCATTTCGGGCCATGCCATGTTGGTCAGGCCGGTCATCGCCTTCAATGCCTCGGCGCTGACCTCCATCGCGTAATCCCTGACCAGATCGGCCTGCGCATGCCCCGCCAGCCGGTCCAGCGCCCGCGCCGCCCCGGCCTGAAACTGCGCCTTCCAGACATCGCGCACCGTCCTGGGCGACACCGTGGGAAAGATCGCCCGCCGCTCGGCCATATGCGCATCGCCATCCTTGCGCATCATGTTCTCGCCCATCAGCAGGGTCATCAGCCCCTCGGGCTGGCTGGAGGAGAACACCTCGACCCGCTTTTCATTCTCGAAAATCGCATCACGCCGGGTGATCAGCGTGGCCCCAAGCTGCGGCACGAAAGCCACGGGCGCGGATGCCCGCATCCGTTTCAGATCGGGATAGGGATCGCGCCAGAACGCGGGCGGGTCGATCTCGAATACCGGGGCGTCAGACATGCGCACTCCTCCTCGACGGCCAGAGTGCGCGGGCGCGCCCCGTCTGGCAAGAGGATCAGACCCGCGCCAACCGTGGCGTCACACGGGTGCGCAACTCCTCCAGCAGTTCGGCCTGCGGGCGGTCCGCCTCGATCGCCAGACGGCGCAGGCGGAAATGCACATGGGCCATCTCCTGATAGTAGCTGGTATAGGCGTAATTCGTGGCCGCCCCCGCCACGGCCCCCAGAACCGGCACGGTCTGCGCGGCCAGCTTCTGCCCCAGCACCGTCGCCAGACGCGGGGCGACCCGGGCGATCAACCCGTTCAGCGTGGCCCCGGTCAGGGTCAGCCGCGTGGCGACAAAGGCAAGATCGCTGCCGTCATCCGCCTCCAGCGGCCCGGCACTGGCCAGCACGGTGATGCAGTCGAACTGCACGTTGGCCTCGGCCGGATCAAACCCATGCTCGGCCGCCACGCCCTGTATCGCGCGCAGCAGCACCGTGGTGGTCACAGGCAACTCGGCCATGGCCGAGGGCAGACCGCCAAATCCGCCCGCCGCCCCCATCGCGGTGGTGACGGCCGTGTTCAGCCACCCGGGTTGATCCCCCACCATCCCGCGCGACGATTGCGCCGCGCGCATCGCCGCCCGCAGCGCGGCCTCGGTCGCGCCATCCAGGTTGTTGCGCACGGATCTGGGCAGCCGGTCCAGCAGCCCTTCGGCCCGCCCACCGATCATGTTGAGCACTTGAATGCCCACGCCGCCCGCCTCGGAATAGCGCCGCGCCAGCGCGTCCAGCTCGGTGTCCAGATCAATCGGTGTCAGTTCGGTCGTCTCGATATCCATGGGCTGCTCCTTGACCACCCCCTATAGATTGGCAGCCGCGTGCCCCGGTTCAAGCAGACACGATCAGGCAGGGCGTGTCACCTGCCCCTTTACCCCATCCCACGCGCCATCGCGCAGCGCCCGGCCCAGCACCCGGTCGGGGTTGGTAGGCGGCGGCATCTCGACACCTTCAAGTCGCGCAAATCCGAAACGGCTGTAATAGGGCGCATCGCCCACCAGCATCACCCGGTCCCAGCCCTGCGCCACCGCCCGCGCCAGGCTGTCGCGGATCAGCAGACCGCCCAGCCCCTCGCCCTGCCGGGTGGGATGTACCGCCACCGGCCCCAGCAACAGCGCACGCCGACCGCCCACATCCACCGGCCAGAACCGGATCGCGCCGCCCAGCACGCCATCGCCATCGCGCGCCACCAGCGACAGCCCGGCCACGGGCGGCACGCCATCGCGCAGACGGTAGCTCGACAGCGCCTCGCGCCCGGGCGCAAAGCACAGATCATAAAGGCCCTCGACCTCCCACCAGTCGTCCGCCCGCTCCTGCGCCAGTTGATACACCGCGCCATCCCCCGTAAACCGCTGGCAAGCCCCCTAGCATGGCGTTAGGTCTGGCACAAACCGACACACCTGCTGGAACGATCACTGCAACGATCAAGGGGACATCCATGTTTTTCGAGCCAAAGAACGGCCACGGCCTGCCGCACAACCCGTTCAACGCCATCGTCACACCCCGGCCCATCGGCTGGATCTCGACGCGCGGCACCGACGGGATCGACAACCTTGCCCCCTATTCCTTCTTCAACGCCACCGCCTATGTGCCGCCGCAGGTGATGTTCTCGTCCACCGGGGCCAAGCCCGACCGCCCCGGCACCAAGGACAGCGTGACCAACATCCGCGACACCGGCGTGTTCTGCGTCAACATCGTGGAATACGCGATGCGCGACGCGATGAACGCCTCCAGCGCCACGATCCCTGCGGATCACTCCGAGTTCGACCACGCCGGCCTGGCCCGCGTGCCCTGCGAGACCATTCCCTGCGCCCGCGTCGACGGCGTGCCCGCCGCGCTGGAATGCACGCTGGTCGACATCATCCCGCTGCGCGGTGCCGCCAATTTCATGGTGCTGGGCGAAGTCACGGGCATCTACATGCGCGATGACTGCCTGAAAGACGGGTTGTTCGACGTCACAAGCTTCCAACCCCTCACGCGGCTGGGCTATCGCGACTACTCGGTGATCACCGACGTCTTTTCCCTGCAACGCCCCGACGACTGAGCCCTGAGGTGCGCGCGGGCCGCGTCCCCCTTTCATGTTTCCTCTCTCTACAAATATCCCGGGGGGTCCGGGGGGCTGGCCCCCCGGNGCACCGATTGCGAAAACCCCCTACCTTTCGCCCATCAACAGGAGCAGGCCGATGACGTCCCACCGCTGACCGCACGCATAATCCCCGGTTTTCAGCGAAAGGACCGCGCCCATGCCGCGCCTGCCCGATCCCGACACGATCCATCCGATCATCCTGCCCGACGGCACCGCCCACACCGGCACGGTGTTTCTGGCCAATGTCATCGACCAGCCGAATTTCACCGTCGGCGCCTATAGCTACGCCTCCAGCCACTCAGCCCCCGAGACGCCGCAGGGCTGGGCCGCGCGGCTGGCGCCCTATCTCTACCCATTCTCGCAGGAAACGCTGCGGATCGGGCGGTTCTGCCAGATCGCCCATGGGGTGCGGTTCATCACCGCCTCGGCCAATCACGCGCATCAGGGGCCTTCTACCTTTCCGTTCGAGGTGTTCGACCTTGCCAACAGCACCGTCCCCCAGCCCGACATGCGCGACACGGAAGTGGGCCATGATGTCTGGCTGGGGATGGATGCCATCGTGCTGCCCGGCGCGCGCATCGGCAATGGCGTGATCGTGGGGGCCGGGGCAGTGGTGGGCGGCACCGTGCCCGCCTATACCGTGGTCGCAGGCAACCCCGCCCGCGTCCTGCGCCGGCGCTTTTCCGATGCCGACACCGCGCTGATGCAGCGGCTGGCCTGGTGGCACTGGCCTGCCGATCACATCGCCCGGCATATGCAGGTCATCCAGCACGGCAGCCCCGCCGTGCTGGCCGCCTGCGCGCCATAACCCCTTGCACCCGGCAGGCCGCGCACCGAATATGCGCCCGACGCCCCATCCCACCCAGATCAAAGGACAAGACCGCCATGACAGACCGCTTCATCGCCATCATCGGCGGCTCTGGCCTGTACGAGATCGACGGGCTGGAAAACACCGACTGGGTCAGCGTCGACACCCCCTGGGGGGCCCCCTCGGACGCGATCCTGACCGGCACGCTTGAGGGGCTGAAACTGGCCTTTCTGCCCCGCCACGGGCGCGGCCATGTGCTGGATCCGTCATCCGTGCCCTACCGCGCCAATATCGACGCGCTCAAGCGTCTGGGAGTGACCGATGTGATCAGCATGTCGGCCTGCGGCTCGTTCCGCGAGGAGATGGCGCCGGGCGATTTCGTGATGGTGGATCAGTTCATCGACCGCACGGTCGCGCGCGCCAGGTCGTTCTTTGGCCCCGGCTGCGTCGCCCATGTCAGCATGGCGCATCCCACCTGCGGCCCCCTGACCGACAGCGTGGCGCAGGCCGCAACGCAGGCCGGTGCCACCGTGCATCGCGGCGGCACCTATCTGGCGATGGAGGGGCCGCAATTCTCGACCCTGGCCGAATCGAACATGTACCGCGACCACTGGGGGGCCGACGTGATCGGCATGACCAATATGCCCGAGGCAAAACTGGCCCGCGAGGCCGAACTTTGCTATGCCTCGGTCGCCATGGTCACCGACTATGACTGCTGGCACCCCGACCACGACGCCGTGCAGGTGGCCGATATCGTCCGCACCCTGACCGGCAATGCCGACACCGCGCGCCGCACCATTGCCCATCTGCCCGCCCTGCTGAACCGCCAAAAGACGCCCTGCCCGCAGGGCTGCGACCGCGCGCTGGACACCGCCCTGATCACCGCCCCGGATAAACGCGACCCCGACCTGATCGCGCGGCTGGACGCCGTGGCGGGCCGGGTTCTGTGACCCGAACCAAGAAAGACACCCATGACGCTTGAGCTCTGGCTGACCTTCGTTGCGGCCTCGACGGCGCTGCTGCTGATCCCCGGCCCCACCGTGCTGATGGTGCTCAGCTATGCGCTCAGCCAGGGCCGCAGGGTCGCCCTGTCCTGCGCGGCGGGCGTGGCCCTTGGTGACCTGCTGGCGATGAGCGCGTCTCTGGCGGGCCTTGGCGCGCTGGTGATGGCAAGTGCGACGCTGTTCACCGTGCTGAAATGGGTCGGCGCGGCCTATCTGGTCTGGATGGGTTGGCAATTGCTGCGCAGCGCGCCTGCGACCGATGCCTCCCTGCCCGACGCCGCCCCCGTGCCCGCACGACGGGTGTTCCGCCATGCCGTGACGGTGACCACGCTCAACCCCAAGTCCATCGCGTTCTTCATCGCCTTCGTGCCGCAGTTCGTCGATGGCGCGGCCCCGCTGTCCCCGCAGTTCGGCATCCTGATCGCCACCTTCGTGGGTCTGGCCGCGCTGAACGCGCTGGCCTATGCCGCCCTTGCCGACCGGCTGCGCCGCATGATCGGCCGCCCCAGCGTGATCACCGGGCTGACACGGGGCGGCGGCGTGGCCCTGATCGCCATGGGCGTGATGACCGCCAGCCTGCGCCGCGCAACCTGAGCCCTAGCTGTTCGTCTTGAGGAACTGGCGGATGAACCCGCGGATTTCGCGCGCCGCCGAGGTGTCCATCTCCTTGCACAGCGCGACAAAGGCGTCGCGCTCGTCCTTGTCCAGCCGCAGGATCAACTGGCTGTCCTTGTTGCCGGACTTGCCCTCGCCCTTCTTCTCGCCGTGTTTCTTGCTCACATCACGATCCACTTGATTTTTGCATATTTTATGTATATACATTGGATATGCGTTTGCGATGCAACCCTAGTTCGCAGTTCTTCTGAAGGGAATGACAAAATGACTCCCCTTACTGCTAAATCCATTCTGCTGTCGCGCCGATCCAGACGTCATCGCACCCGGCGGCCCTCGCTTTTGCACCGGCTGATGCGCCTGCTGTCGCTGCGCGGCTGATCACCCTTGCACCTGTTCCGGCAATGCGCCACACCATCAGGCGCAACAGCCGGGGCAGGCCCATGACCACGCAGAAAACCGTCCGCGACTATATCCGCACCATCGTCGATTTCCCGCACGAGGGGATATTGTTTCGCGATGTCACCACCCTGTTCGCCGATCCGCGCGGGTTTCGCATGGCGGTGGACCAGATGCTGCACCCCTTCACCGGCCGTCGCATCGACAAGGTCGTGGGGCTCGAGGCGCGCGGCTTCATCCTTGGCGGTGCCGTGGCGCACCAGCTGGGCTGCGGTTTCGTGCCCGTGCGCAAGAAGGGCAAGCTGCCCGGCGCGGTGATCTCGGAGCACTATACCCTCGAATACGGCGAGGCCGTGGTCGAGGTGCATGACGACGCCATCGCCCCCGGCGAAACCGTGCTGCTGGTCGATGACCTGCTGGCCACCGGCGGCACGGCACAGGCTGGCATCAAGCTGGTCGAGCGTCTGGGCGGCGAGATCGTGGGCTGCGCCTTTGTCATCGACCTGCCCGATCTGGGCGGGCGTCAACGGCTTGAGGACATGGGCATGGACGTGCACGCGCTCTGTGCGTTCGAGGGTCTATAGCACTGGCGCCAGCACCCCGGCCCGCGCCATCACCAGCCGCAGCCAGATCAGCGGCAGCACCGCCACCAGCCCCAGCCACAGCGCCGCCCACAGCGCCCCCTGCACGCCCAGCACGGCGATCAGCGCGGCCATGCCCGCCGGTGCGCCCGCGCTGGCCAGCGTGCGCAACAGCGCCAGATTGCCCAGCCGCGCGCCGTATCCCACCGACCCGAACAGCGCCAGCGGCACCGACCCGCGCACGATGCTGGCCAGCCCCTGCCCGACACCGAACAGCATGGCAAACCCGGCCCCGGCCACCAGCACCGGCAGCCCCGCCAGCAGGCCCAGCACCGCCACCGGCAGCGCCAGCCCCGACACCAGCGCCACGCTGACCGGGTGCAACCCGCGCCAGAACAGCGCGTCGATCAGGCGGATCGACACCTGTGCCGGCCCCACCAGCATGCCCACCGCCACCGCCTGCGTGCCCAGCCCCACCGCCGTCAGGATCGGCACCATATGCACGCCGAACCCCGCGATCAGCGCCCCGCTCAGCGCGAAACTGGCGGCGACGGCGATGAACGCAGGCTGACGCAGCGCAGGCGGCAGCGGCGGAAACTCGGGCGCGCGCGGTTTCGGCGCGGTCGCATCCTCGACCTCGGGCGGCACCCGCGCCAGCCACAGATGCAGCGGCAGCGCGATCCCGCCATGCAGCACCGCAAAGGCCGCATAGGCCCCACGCCAGCCCCACAGGTCCACCAGCGCGGTGGTCAGCGGCCAGAACAGCGTCGAGGCGAACCCTGCAATCAGCGTCAGCCGCGTGATGTCGCGCCGCGCCCCCGGTCCGCGCAATCGCACCAGGGCCGCAAAGGCCGCGTCATACAGAACGGCGACCGAAATCGCCTCGATCAGCAGCACAGCGCCCGCCCACAGCCAGAACACCGGGGCCAGCGCCACGCCGATCAGCGCCAGCGCCACCGCCGCGCTGCCCCAGACCATCACGCGCGGCGCGCCGAAGCGGTCCATCGCCCGGCCCAGCACCGGCGCGGTAAACCCGCCCAGCAGCAGCCCGACCGAAAACACAACATACAGCACCGTTTCAGGCTGCTCAAACGTGGCCGCCACATGCGGCACAAGGATGGGAAAGGCATAGTACAGCGCGCCGTATCCCAGGATCTGCGTCACCCCCAGCGCCAGAACCGCCCACATCAGCCGCGCCCCTCGTCGGCACAGCATTCCGCCAGCAATGCCCCGCTGACGGCCTGCGCGCGCGCAAAATCCGCCCGGCAGATCAGCCGCGTGCCCTGCCGCTCCTGCACCACCAGCCCGGCCTTGATCAGCGCGGCCAGATGGTGCGTCATGGTTGACGGCACCAGCCCCAGCCGCGTGCCAAGCGCGCCCACCGCAAGGCCGCTGTCGCCCGCCCGCACCAGATGGCGGAACGCGGCCAGCCGGGTCGGCTGCCCCAGCGCGGCAAGGCAGGTGGCAAGGTCATCAGTATCCATGACGCGGCATTAGCACAGCCCAAAGGGCCTGTCATTCGGTAATCGCGGTAATACCGTTGTTATATATGCCGCAGAACCGCGCCGGGGTTCAGGATGCCGTTGGGGTCCAGCACATCCTTGATCGCCCGCATCGTTGCCAGCTTGACCGGATCGCCATACCGCTCCAGATCACCGACCTTCAGCCGCCCGATGCCATGCTCGGCGCTGACCGAGCCACCCATGTCATGCACCAGATCATGCACGCAGGTCTTGATCCCGTCGCGCAGGTTGTGAAACTCGGTCTTGTCGCGGCCCGCAGGCGGGAACACATTGTAATGCAGGTTGCCGTCGCCCAGATGCCCGAAACAGTTGATCCTGAACTCGCCCAGCCGCGCCAGCGCAGGCCCGGCGCGGTCGATGAAATCCGCCACCGCGCCCATGGGCAGGCTGATATCGTGGCTTGAAACCGAGCCCA
The DNA here is from genome assembly GCF_042677865.1 of Lacimonas salitolerans. Classification (NCBI taxonomy): domain Bacteria; kingdom Pseudomonadati; phylum Pseudomonadota; class Alphaproteobacteria; order Rhodobacterales; family Paracoccaceae; genus Lacimonas; species Lacimonas salitolerans. The sequence goes on from NZ_JBHUDD010000027.1 coordinate 9,060, forward strand.
CACGCCGGTTCGCCTCGGGGATCTGCTCGCGCACCTCCCAGAACGCATGCCGCTGTGCCTCGTTCTGCGCGATGATCCCGTCGCTGACCAACCCGGCCTCGAAGCTTTCGGCAAACAGCGCCTCCAGAGCGCCAGCCGGGTCCAGCCCCGCCGCCAGCCCGACGTCGATCAGCACGAACCACTCGGGCGCGGTTTCGAAGGGCAGCCGGATATCGGGCAGCTTGTCGGCCAGAAAGTCCAGCCCCATGCGGTGCATCAGCTCGAACGCGCTGACGCCCTCGCCCATCCGGTCGCGCGCCAGCGCCAGCAGCGCCAGCGCATCCGCCGGGCTGTCAACGACCATCAGCGCCGTGCCCTCGCCCGCCGGGCGCGGGGCCAGCTTCAGACTGGCCGCCGTGATCACGCCCAGGGTGCCCTCGGACCCGATCATCAGGTTGCGCAGGTCATAGCCGGTGTTGTCCTTGCGCAGCCGGCTCAGCCCGTTCCAGACACGGCCATCGGCCAGCACCACCTCCAGCCCCAGGCACAGATCGCGCGCATTGCCATAGCGCAGCACGTTGACCCCGCCCGCATTGGTCGCCAGCAGCCCGCCGATCCGGGCCGAGCCCTTGGACGCGATCGACAGCGGATACAGCCGCTCGACCGCCTCGGCAGCATCATGCACATCCTGCAGGATCGCCCCCGCCTCGACCTCGATCACGTTCTCCTGCGGGTATGTCGCGCGCACCGCCGCCATCCGCTCCAGCGACAGCAGGACCGGCACAGGGCCCTCGCCCGCGACCTGCCCGCCCACCAGCCCGGTGCCCCCGCCATAGGGCACCACGCCGACGCGTGCATCGTTGCAGACGCGCAGCACAGCCGAGACCTCCTCGACCGATCCCGGGGCCACGACCACCGCCGCCTGCCCAGACCATCGCCCGCGCGGCTCTTCCAGATGGCGCGGCTCGGGCGCGCGCAGCGCCCTTTCCGGCAGCATCCCACGCAGATGATCGACAAAACCCTGATCGGCGTCCTTCAGCATCGTCGTCTCCCTGCTCACCCGTCCCGCAAACCGGCCATCACGCAGGCGATGAAATCCTCGCCGCGCTGCTCGAAATTGTCATACTGGTCGAAACTCGCCGCCGCCGGGGCCAGCAACACCACATCCCCCGGCTCCGCCTCGGCCATCGCCGCCGCCACCGCCTGCGCCATGGTGGTGCAGACCTCGGCCTCGACCCCGGGCAGTTGCATCGCAAACCCCGCCGCCTCGCGCCCGATGACATAGGCCTTGACCACATGGCCCAGCCCCGGGGCCAGCCCGTCCAGCCCGCCCTCCTTCTCCAGCCCGCCGCAGATCCAGCGGACCCGCTCGAACGCCAGCAACGCCTTCAGCGCGCTGTCCACATTCGTGGCCTTGCTGTCGTTCACATAGGCCACGCCACCCGCCTCGGCCACGCGCTGGCTGCGATGCGGCAGACCGGGATAGCTGTGCAAACCCTGCTCGATCACCTTGGGCGCCACCCCCATCGCGCGCAGCACCGCATAGGCCGCGCAGGCGTTCTGGTGGTTATGCGCCCCCGGCAGGCCCGCCACGCCGCGCAAATCGATGCTGGCCACCTGCCGGCCCTTGCGCCACTCGGTCAGAAACCCCTTGCGCGCATAGACCTGCCAGCCGGGACCAACCAGCTTGCGGGCGGCGCTGACACGGATCAGCCGGTCATCCCCCGGCCCCATGGCGATCTGGTTGGCCAGGTACTGCCCCTCGATCTCGTCCACGCCGATGATGGCCCGGTCCGGCCCGCCTTCGGCAAACAGCCGCCGCTTGGCCGCGAAATAGCCCCCCATGCCGCCGTGCCGGTCCAGATGATCCGGCGTCAGGTTGGTGAACACGGCAATGTCCGGCGTCAGCGCCCGCGCCAGATCGGTCTGATAGCTCGACAGCTCCAGCACCACCGCGCCGCCCTCGCCCGGCATCTCGATATCCAGCACGCCGCGCCCGATATTGCCCGCCAGCTCGCTGTCGCGCCCGGCCTCGTGCAGCAGATGATGGATCAGCGCGGCGGTGGTGGATTTCCCGTTCGACCCGGTCACCGCGATCACCCGGGGCGGGCTGTCATAGGCGTCAAACCCCGCCGCGAAGGAGCGGAAGAACAGCCCGATATCGTTGTCCACCGGCACGCCCGCCGCCCATGCGGCAGCGACCACCGGGTTGGGCCCGGGGTACAGATGCGGGATACCGGGGCTGACCACCAGACAGGTCACGTCATCAAACGCCCCCGCCCGGGTCAGGTCGCGGATCTCGATCCCCTCGTCCAGCGCCCGCTCCCGCGCCCGCGGGTTGTCATCCCAGCCGACCGGCGTGGCCCCGCCTGCGCGGAGCGCATGCGCCGCCGACAGGCCGGATCGCCCCAGACCCAGAACCGCCACCGCCTGATGCTCGAAACCCTGAACCGGGATCATGCGCGCCTCCACACGTTGCTGGCAGGATCGCTACCGCAAAGGCTGCGCAGGCGAAAGCCCCTTCATCTTGCCAGGTAAACTCCGGGGGTGAATGACGGCGCAGCCGTCAGAGGGGGCAGCGCCCCCTACCGCCGCTCCTCCGGACCCGGCAACAGACCATAGCGCGCCGCGACCCGCCAGACATGCGCAGGCACCATGTTCTTGACCCGTGCAGGATGGCCACGACGCAGGTGCAAAATGGTCTCGACCGCCTTCATCTCGACCCGCGCGCGGGCAAATTCCAGCCCGCGTGGCCCGATGCGCGGCTGCAACCAGGCCACGATCGGCCGCACCCAGTTCGGCATCCGGCGCAGCGGCAGCCCGCCCGCCGCGCGTTCGGTATTGGCCAGAAAGCCCTTGACCGCCGCCTCGCGCTTGCCCTTGTCGCTCAGCGCGCGCGTGGCCACCCGATCCCCCAGCGCCGCCAGCATTTCGGCCCCGCGCGCATTGCGCACGATCAGCCATTGATCGCCGTCACCGCCCATATAGCCCACGGTGATATCCGCCAGCCGGTTGGTATAGTCCACGCAGGTCTTGCAGGTCATCGGAAAGAAGTCGGCCGGCAGGTCGGAAATCGGCAGCTTCAGGAACGGCACGAACCGCGGCTTTCGCCCGTCGTCAAACCGCAGCTCGACGCGGAAATCCGCCCGGAACTCCAGATAACTCACCGTCTCGGGCCGGTCGTCCAGCAGGGCCAGGAACTCGTGAAACCGCGCCGTGGTGGTGTTGTCCGAACAGGGCGTACCGATCACGTACAGACGCTCCAGCCCCAGCTCCGCCTCCAGCGCGCGCAGGGCATAGACCTGACAGGGGATGCCCACCACGGCCAGCCGCTTGTGACCGGCGGCAATCGCAGGCTCCAGCAGCGCCAGCAGCGGCCCGAACCCCATGCGCATGCCACGACACTCCGCCATGGCCTCGGGGTCGGTCACGATCACCGGGCGCGGGGCCCAGCGATCGGCCGGGTCGGGCGCCGTGGCCAGCACCGCATCCACCGCGCCCGTGCGCAGCAATTGCGCCGCCAGCGCCGTGGTCAGCCCGGTCCATTGCGCACCGGGTGCTGGCGGGTCCAGCCGCGCGCGCAGCATCCTTTGCGTGACGCCGAAAAACGCCTCGTCCCCGGTCGCCCCGCCTGCCCGGCCATGCACCCGGGCCTCCAACCCCTCGTAATCGGGCTGGATGAACTGGCAGGCCCTGCCACAGGCCTTGCCATCGCCCATGCGCGACACCCCGCAATCGGTGCACAGCCCGGTGCGCGGCGCGCCGGTCAGCGGCGGCGCGGTCAGTCCCTTGGATGCATCAAACATGGCACGGCCTCCCCCTCGCAGATGTGTCAACGCTAATTGACACATCCCGGTTTGACCAGCCCAAGCTTCATCTTGCCAGGTAAACTCCGGGGGAGTCGCGCCACCGGCGCGACGGGGGCAGCGCCCCCCACCCCCGAGGCTCCGGCCGCAAGGCCGGGACCGAGATGTCCGGCGCGCGGCACCGCCGCGCCCATTCAGGTCGCGCCAAGCGGATCAATCGCCCTGCGCATGGAATGTGCATGCGATGTGCATGGCGCGTGCATCGCGGTTCCGCGCCTCAGCGCACCTTCAGGGTGGCCAGGCCGATCATCGCCAGGATCAGCGCAATGATCCAGAACCGGATCACGATCTGCGGCTCCGACCAGCCCTTTTTCTCATAATGGTGATGGATCGGGGCCATCAGGAACACCCGCTTGCCGGTGCGCTTGAAATAGGCGACCTGGATGATCACCGACAGCGCCTCGACCACGAACAGACCGCCCACGATGGCCAGCACGATTTCGTGCTTGGTCGCCACCGCGATCGCCCCGAGCGCACCGCCAAGGGCAAGCGATCCGGTGTCGCCCATGAACACTGCGGCGGGTGGTGCATTGTACCACAGGAATCCCAGTCCGCCGCCGATAAGCCCTGCCACGAAAACAAGAATTTCACCCGTGCCCGGCACGTAGTGGACGTCCAGATACTCGGTAAAATCGACCCGTCCGACGGCATAGGCGATCACGCCGAAGGTGCCCGAGGCGATCATCACCGGCATGATCGCCAGCCCGTCCAGACCGTCGGTCAGGTTCACCGCATTGGCGGCCCCCACGATCACGATCATCGAGAACGGCACGAACAGCACGCCCAAGTACAGCAGGGTTTCCTTGAACACCGGAAAGGCCAGCTGGTTGGTCAACTCATCGGGATGGTACTGCGCCGCCCAGAACGCGGCGATGCCTCCGATGGCAAAGCCCAGCCCCAGCCGCACCTTGCCCGACACACCCTTCGAGTTCTGCTTGGCCACCTTGGCATAATCGTCGGCAAAGCCGATCAGCCCGTAACTCACCGTCACGAAAAGGATCATCCAGATGAACGCATTGTCCAGCCGCGCCCAGAGCAGGGTCGAGCTCAGCAGCGCCCCCACGATCAGCAGCCCGCCCATGGTGGGCGTGCCCGCCTTGGCGAAATGCCCCTCGGGGCCGTCGGTGCGGATCGGCTGGCCCTTGCCCTGCCGCTTGCGCAGCACGTTGATCAGCGGCCTGCCGAACAGGAAGCCGAACAGCAGCGCGGTCAGGAACGCGCCCCCCGAGCGGAAGGTGATATAGCGAAACAGGTTGAAAAAATCGCCACCGTCCGAAAGCTCGGTCAACCAATACAGCATCTACACGGTCCCTCTGTCAGATGATCGCGCGGCATGGCCCAGTTTGCGCAGCGCGTCAACCACCAGAGACACGCGGCTGCCCTTTGAGCCCTTGACCAGCACGACATCGCCGGCATCCACCAGGCGCGCCGCGCGCGCCACCATGTCCTGCGCCTTCGCGACCCAGATGCCGCGGCGCTCGTCGGGCAGGGCCTCGTGCAGGTGACGCATCAACGGCCCCACGCAATGCACCTTGTCGATTTCCTGCATCCAGCCCAGATCGGCCAGATCGGCATGCATCGCCACCTCGTCCGCGCCAAGCTCCAGCATATCGCCCAGAATCGCGGTGCGCCGTCCCCGCGCGACGCGGCCAACCCCGTCATCGGTGCGCGCGGCGGCCAGAACCTCGAGCGCCGCCACCATCGAGGTGGGGTTGGCGTTGAACGCGTCGTCGATCAGTTCGAACACCTGATCCTCGTCCACCAGGTCCATGCGGATCGCCTCGCGCGCACCGCGCCCCGCCGGGGGGTGCCAGCGGCCCAAGTCGTTGGTCGCCATCCCCCGGTCCAGCTTCAGCGCGCTGATCACACCCAGCACGCCCATGCCGTTCACCGCGAAATGCCGCCCCGCCGCCATCACCTTGAACAGCACCTTCTGCCGCCAGGCCCGGCCATGCACTACCGTGGTGGTGTCGATCAGCCGGATGTCGGTGGCGCGATGGTGATTGCGGCGCGCCTCGCCAAAGGTCAGAACCCGCGCGCCAATGGCCCGCGCGCGGTCCTGCAGGATCTGTGTCGTCGCGATATCGCCGTTCAGCACCGCCACCCCGCCCGGTTCCAGCCCGTCAAGGATGCTGGCCTTTTCGCGTGCGATATCTTCGATGCTGTCAAAGGCTTCCAGATGCGCGGGGGCCACGGTGGTGATCATCGCTACATGCGGCCGGGCCATGCGCGACAGCGGCGCGATCTCGCCCGGGGCATTCATGCCGATCTCGATCACGGCGAACTGCGTGTCAACGGGCATCCGCGCCAGCGTCAGCGGCACGCCCCAGTGGTTGTTGTAACTCGCCTCGGCGGCATGGGTGCGCCCCTGCCCCGACAGCACCACGCGCAGCATCTCCTTGGTTGAGGTCTTTCCGACCGAGCCGGTCACCGCCACCACCCGCGCATCCGTGCGGTCGCGCGCGGCGCGGCCCAGATCCTCCAGCCCGCGCAGCACATCCGGCACGATCAGCAGCGGCGCATCAGCCGCCACGCCTTCGGGGACACGCGACACCAGCGCCGCCGCCGCCCCGGACGCAAGCGCCTGTGCCACGAACTCATGCCCGTCGCGCGCCGCCTGCAAGGCCACGAACAGATCACCGGGCCGGATCGTGCGGGTGTCGATGGACACGCCCGTGGCCTGCCAGTCGCGGGTCACTTGCCCGCCCGTGGCCTCGGCGGCCTGTTCCGATGTCCACAGGGTCATGCCATCCGCCCGTCCAGGGCGGCCACCGCCACGCTGGCCTGCTCGGCATCGTTGAACGGATAGGTCGTGTCGCCCACGATCTGCCCGGTTTCATGCCCCTTGCCGCAGATCAGCAGCGCATCGCCCGGTTGCAGGGCATCGACCCCGCGCAGTATCGCCTCGGCCCGGTCGCCCACTTCGGTGACGAAACCCACCCCGCCCGCGTCGATCACGCCTGCCATCAAGGCGGCGCGGATGGTGGCGGGGTCTTCGCTGCGGGGGTTGTCGTCGGTGACGATCACCTGGTCGGCGTGCTCTGCCGCCGCGCGCCCCATCAGCGGGCGTTTGGCCGTGTCACGGTCACCGCCCGCGCCGACGATGGCCACCAGACGCCCCATCACATGCGGGCGCAGCGCGCGGATGGCCGTGGCCACCGCATCGGGGGTATGCGCGTAATCGACGAACACCGCCGCGCCATTGTCGCGCGTGGCGGCCAGTTGCATGCGCCCGGGCACGGTATCCAGTTGCGGCAGAACGCGAAACACCGCCTCGGGTTCGGCCCCGGCGGCGATCACCAGACCGGCGGCAATCGCCACGTTCTCGGCCTGGAACCCGCCAATCAGAGGCAGGCGCAGCAGATGCACATCGCCCTGCCAGGCAAAGCGGAGCTGCTGCCCGGTTGCGTCAAATCGCTGCGCCTGAAGCTGCAGGTCCATGCCCGGCTGGCTGCCCACGCGGATCACCTGCTGACCGCGCGCTTGCGCGATCCCGGCCATGTCGGGCCCCTTGGGATCGTCCATGTTGATCACCGCCGTGCCATCGGGCGGCAGCACGCGGTCGAACAGCCCCGCCTTGGCGGCAAAATACGCCTCGAACGTGTGGTGATAGTCCAGATGGTCCTGCGTGAAATTCGTGAATCCCGCCGCGCGCAGGTGCACGCCGTCAAGGCGGCACTGGTCCAGCCCGTGGCTGGACGCCTCCATCGCGGCATGGGTGATGCCCGCCTGCGCGCAGGCGGCCAGCGCGCGGTGCAGGGTGATCGGTTCGGGCGTGGTATGGGCCAGCGGCGCGGTATACGCGCCCTCGATTCCGGTGGTGCCAAGGTTCACAGCCTCAAGCCCCAGCGCGATCCAGATCTGGCGCGTGAAGGTCGAGACCGAGGTTTTCCCGTTCGTGCCCGTCACTGCCACCATGGTCGCGGGTTGTGTGCCGAACCACAGGGCGGCCGCACAGGCCAGCGCCTGTCGCGGTGCCTCGGCCACGATCACGGCGGCATCATGCGCGTCAATCACATCGGCGGCGATGCGCGCGCCATCCGCGTCGGTCAGCACCGCAACCGCGCCCATGCGCAGCGCGTATTGCACGAACTCGGCCCCGTGCACGCGGCTGCCGGGCATCGCGGCAAACAGGAAGCCATCCTTGACCTCGCGGCTGTCCACGGCCAGGCCCGTCACCGCCACCTCGCGGCCCCCTGCGGCGGTCAGCCCCAGCTCTGCCAGTGTTTTCGTCTGCCCGCCCATACGCCTTGTCCGGTTGTGTTATTGCGTCGATGTCAGCGTTATATCAGCCAGCCTGCCCGGTTCAATCGATGGTCGCAGACCCAGCAACGGGGCCACGCGGCGGATCATCTCGGCGGCGACGGGCACGGCTGTCCAGCCGGCGGTGCGGCGCGGTTCCGAGCCCGAGGTTTCCACCGGCTCGTCCAGCGTGACGATCAGCACGTATTTCGGATCATGCGCCGGGAACATCGTGGCGAAGGTGGCAATCACCTTGTCCTCGTAATAGCCGCCCCCCCGCTCCTTTGGCTTGTCGGCGGTGCCGGTCTTGCCGCCCACCGCATATCCCGGCACCTCGCCAAAGCTGGCGGTGCCTTCGGTCACGACCTTGCGCAGCATGTCGCGGCTGACGGCGGCGACCTGCTTGGACATCACGCGCGGGCCATATTGCGGCCCCTCCTGTTTCAGCAGCGTGGGGGCCACGTAGGTGCCGCCGTTGGCGATCGCGGCATAGCCCGCCGCCAGATGCAGCGGCGTCGCCGACATGCCGTGACCATAGGAAATCGTCATCGTGCTGAGTTCGGACCATTTGGACGGCAAAAGCGGCCGCCCGCCCGATGCCTCGACAATCTCCAGCGGGGTCGGCTCGAAGAATCCAAGGCTTTTCAGGAACGCCTGCTGCCGTTCGGCCCCGATCATCTGCGAAATCCGTGCTGTGCCGATGTTCGAGGATTTGACGATCACCTTGGTCACGCTCATTTCCGAGCCATAATCGCGAAAATCGCGGATGCGGAACCTGCCCCAGCGCAGCGGCCCCTTGGTGTCGATGATGGTCGACTCGTTCACGATCCCAAGGTCCATCGCCTGCGCTGTGGCGAAAATCTTGAAGGTCGATCCCAGCTCGTACACACCCTGCACCGCGCGGTTGAACAGCGGGCTGTCGCTGGGGTTGCCCTCGGTCGGGGGGCGGGGGCGGTCGTTGGGGTCGAAATCGGGCAGGCTGACGATGCTGATCACCTCGCCGGTGTGCACGTCCATCAGGATCGAGGCCGCGCCCTTGGCGTTCATCAGCCGCATGCCGCCATAAAGCACCTGCTCTGCAGCTGCCTGCACCGACAGATCCAGCGCCAGTTCCAGCGGCTGACCGCCCCGGGCCGGGTCACGCAACAGGTCGTCGAACTGCTTTTCCACGCCCGCCACGCCGATCACCTCGGCCGCATGCACGCCCTCGCGTCCGAAACTGGCCCCGCCCATGATATGCGCGGCCAGCCTGCCGTTGGGATACAGCCGCATCTCGCGCGGGCCGAACAGCAGGCCGGGTTCGCCGATGTCATGCACCGCCTGCTTTTGCTCGGGGCTGAGTTTCTTCTTGATCCACAGGAACTTGCGCTTGCCGGTGAAATCCTCGACCAGGTCTTCTGCGTCCAGGTCGGGAAAGATCTCGGCCAGCGCCTCGGCGGCCCCCAGCGGGTCGATCATCTGCGGCGGCTGGGCATAGAGCGAATAGGTTTCCAGGTTGGTCGCCAGCACCCGGCCCTTGCGATCGACGATGTCGGCGCGCTGCGCGATGATCGCGGCACCGGCGGCACCGGCGCGCGGTTCCTCGGGTTCGGACGCCGCCAGATGGCCCATCCGCGCGCCCACCACGGTGAAGGCGCAGAAAAACGCCAGCCCCAGCACCAGCAACCGCCCCTCGGCACGGCGGCGGGCGCGGTCGCGCATGTCCTCGTGGCGCAGGCGGATGTTCTCGCGCTCGATCGCATCGGGGTTTTCACCTTTCTGGCGCGCATCCAGAATGCGGGCCAGCGGGCGCAGCGGTGTGCGGATCATTCGCTGTCCTCCGTCGTGGTCATCGTCGATGACAGCTCGATCGCGTCGGTCACCGGCATCAGATCTTCCTCGGGCGGGTATGGCACCTGATCGACCCGGCCGAACTGCTCGGGCGCGAAGGGCAGCAGCCCCAGCCGGTCATAGTTCAGCGCAGCCAGCTCGCGCAGGCGGTCGGGCCGGTTCAGATAGGCCCATTCCGCGCGCAGCATCGCCAGCCGCGCACGCGAATTGGCGATGTCGCGCTGCAACGCCTCGCTCTGGGCCAGCGCCTCCTGCGTCTTGTAATTCTCGTGATAGGCCCAGAAGGCCAGACCGATCACCGCGCAGGCGGTAAGAAGCGTCAGAATTGAGCGCAAATCAATGCCCTTCCTTCAATTGCGGCAGCCCCAGCCCCTTGCGGTCGCTGTCTTTCGGAGCGGCATCCGTGCGGACGCCCACCCGCAGCTTGGCGCTGCGCGAGCGGGGGTTTTCCGCCAGTTCCTCGTCATCCGGGCCGATGGCCTTTTTCACCGGCAGGGTGAACTGCGGCGCGGCTTCCTCGATTTCGGGCATGAAACGGTTGGCCCGGCCACCCCCGCCCGACCGGTCGGTCAGAAACCGCTTCACGATCCGGTCCTCGATCGAATGAAAGGTCACCACCGCCAGCTTGCCGCCAGGTTTCAGCGCGCGTTCCGCCGCCTCAAGCCCCGCCACCAGTTCACCGTATTCGTCATTCACCGCCACGCGCAGCGCCTGAAAGCTGCGTGTCGCGGGATGGATCTGCCCCGGCTTGGCTCTTGGCAGGCACCCCTCGACGATCTCGGCCAGACGCAGCGTGGTGGTGATCGGCGCCTCGGCCCTTGCGCGCAGGATGGCCCGTGCGATCCGGCGGCTGGCGCGTTCCTCGCCATAATGAAACAGGATGTCGGCCAGATGCGCCTCTTCGGCGGTGTTGACGATATCGGCGGCGCTCTGGCCCTGCTGGCTCATCCGCATATCCAGCGGGCCGTCCTTCATGAAGGAAAAGCCACGCTCGGCCTGATCCAGCTGCATCGAGGACACGCCGATATCCAGCACCACGCCGTCAAGATCGCTGCCATACGCGTCCAGACGCGAGAACACACCTTCGACCATCTGCAGGCGGTCGCCATACTGCCCCGCCCAACCGGCGGCCATGTCGAAGGCCAGCGGGTCACGATCCACCGCGATCACGCGGTCCGCCCCGGCATCCAGCAGGGCGCGGGCATAGCCGCCCGCCCCGAATGTGCCGTCCAGCCAGACACCCTGCACAGGGTCAACCGCCCGCAACAGCGGGCGCAGCAGAACGGGGATGTGGGGGGCTGGATCGGGGGATGATGGCGCAGACATCGGCCTACTCCGTCCCGGTCCCGTCAAGGAAGACCAGCGGATCGAAATCCTCGGGCAGCTCTTCCAGCCAGGCCTCTGTCTTGGCCAGTTCTTCGGCCTCGTATGTCTCGGGCTTCCAGATCTGAAAGGTGTCGCCGGCGGCGATGAAGAACGCCTCGCCCTCGATCCCGATCTTCTGACGCAGCTTGGATGTCAGAACGATGCGCCCCGTCTCGTCCACCTTGGCGGGTTCGGACAGACCGCTGAACAGCCGCTCCAGCATCCGGCGCTGCATCGAGCCGCGCGGCAGGGCGGCGATCTTTTCATCGACCTCGGTGATGGCCTGGATGGTATAGCATTCAAGGTATTTGCGGCGATGGTCGCCATAGACGATCACGAATTCAGGAAGCAATCCGTCAGTATGGTTCGGGTCGCCCGCCTCGAGGACACGGCGAAACGAGGCTGGAATCGATACCCGCCCCTTGCTGTCCACCTTGTGGCGGCTTTCGCCTCTGAACCTGCGAACCACTGTCCCGGTGATCCTCTCTCCCCCACATGTTGCAGCGAACCGCTTGCCCGGAATGAAAACGGCGGACTGAGCTGCTGCCACTGCTCAATCCGCCGCCCTCGTCCCGCGTGTCGCGGGGTGTCCGACTGCGCGCGCCACCTGGGGGGATGTCTGCTCGCTCGCGCGCCGGATCTCTTTGTTCGATGAGCGGGGTGCCTGTATGAAACCTGACTTGGGAGTTTTGCGGGGGTCTTGGTGCCCCTCTGTCTTCCCGTCCTCATCGTGGTTACAGGGATGCCATGGGAATTCATGGAAATCAACAGGAAAGTGAGGCTAAAACCCACAGCATCTTGTCTGACGGGCCTGTGTAAAACAAGATATTGAGGGAGTTTTGGCTGAATCTACACCAAATCCGGGCCAATCCTCGAAAGTCACCACAATATCTTGAGTGCGCTCGCTGCCAAAGAAAGCTCCCATAATTTCCCGAGAAACTTTGAAGCGTGGGAAGCCCGCCCACGTTTTGCAGCGGGATTCCTTAAGAAACCAGAAGAATCACAACGGAATCACCGGTCTGTGATTCGAGGGTTGCGGGCTAGGGCCATGATTTCCCATGAGGCGGACCATGCTTTCCCACGCCAGCCCTGATCCGACGCGGATCAGACCGCGCGCAGGCGCATCCACAGACTCAAACGACCATCGGCCCAAGGGCGCGACGGTCGCTTGTTCCCTGCTGCACGGTTCGGATCAGGCCGTGCCGCCCGCGATCAGCCCTTGCGCCAGTTGCGCATAGGCTTGCGCCGCCGGGCTGTCGCCCAAGGCGACCGGCGTGCCCGCATCGCCCGCCAGTCGCGTATCGAGATCGATGGGCAGTTGCGCCAACAGCGGCACGCCCATGGCCGTCGCCTCGGACGCCACGCCGCCATGGCCGAATATCTGCGCCTCGTGCCCGCACTTGGGACAGATGTAGGTCGACATGTTCTCGACCAGTCCCAGAATCGGCGTCTTGAGCGTCTGGAACATGTCGATCGCCTTGCGCGCATCCAGCAGCGCCACATCCTGCGGGGTGGACACAACGATGGCCCCATCCAGCGCCGCGCGCTGGCACAGCGTCAGTTGCACATCGCCCGTGCCTGGCGGCAGATCGATGATCAGCACATCCAGTTTGCCCCACTCTACCTGCCCCAGCATCTGCTGCAACGCGCCCATCAGCATCGGACCGCGCCAGACCACGGCCTTGGCCGGGTCCATCATCAGCCCGATGGACATCATGGTGACCCCATGGGCCTGCAACGGGATGATCGTCTTGCCATCGGGGCTGGCCGGACGCTTGGACACGCCCATCATGCGCGGCTGGCTGGGGCCATAGATATCGGCATCCAGCAACCCGACGCGCCGCCCCTGCTTCGCCAGCGCCACCGCCAGGTTCGACGACACCGTGGATTTGCCCACGCCACCCTTGCCCGACCCGACCACTAGGATACGGTCCACCCCCGCCGGCCTCATCGGCCCTGCCTGCGGCTTGGGGTGTCCGCCCACCTTCAGGCTGGGAGCGGGCGTGGCAGGCCCTGCCGGTCCGTGCGCGGTCAGCGCCACCGACACCGACTGCACCCCGGGCAGGCGCGCCACGGCCTCTTCGGCAGCCACGCGCAGCGGCTCCATCGCGCGGGCAGCCTCGGGCGTCGGGGCCTCGATAACGAATCGCACCGCGCCATCATCGACGGTCAGCGCCCGCACCATGCCGCGCGAACCAAGGTCTCCGCCGTCCGGCAGGCTCAACCGTGCCAGCGCCTGTTCTACCGCCTCTTTGGTCAATGCCATCCCGGTGCCTCCTGTTTGCGCCAAAGGTGGCGGTTTTGCGCAGATTGACAACCCCCGGCCCCTTTCGTGTTTTCAACGCGCTCAAATTGCGGGCAGCGCGGGGCGAAAATAGGGCAGCAAGGCTTATGCATTTTCTGCATGGCAGCATTGCGCAAGAAACCATTGTGCAGGTGCAGCATTTTCCTAAGTATGGGTAACAACAGCGGCGCAGACAACGCCGAACGAGACAGACGCAAGGACCGCCCAGATGGCTTTCGCAAGTGACATGACACGCAGCGCCCCCGCCAACCGCGGCAGGTTTGCCGACTTGGCCGGTCGGATCGCACGCTATCGCCTGTATCGGCAGACGTTGAATGAACTGGCCGCGCTGAACAACAGCGACCTGGCCGATCTGGGCATCTGTCGCGCGCAAATCCGCGCACTGGCATACGAGGTCGCGTATCGCGACCAGGCATAAGGAACACAGAGTTCAGATGGCCCTCTCCTCCTCCCTGGGTCATCTGTGAACTGGCGGCGGCATCCTCTCCTCCTCCCTGGATGTCGCCGCATCTTACAACGGCCTGAAAAGGCCACCGAGATACGGACGCTCCTCTCCTCCTCCCTGGGGCGGTCGTATGAAAGAGCGGCGGCATCCTCTCCTCCTCCCTGGGTGCCGCCGCATTTCGACTGACACGGCCCGCAAGGGTCACACGGATACGGCGCGCCCCTCCTCCTCCCTGGGCGTTCCGTGGCAAAACGGCGGCTCCCTCCTCCCTGAGCGCCGCCGTTTTCTTTTGTCGGGTCTTTTGATGTGGCGTCAGAACGGGATGTCGTCGGCGGCCATGACGTATTTCGCCACCACCTTCTTTACCCCGGCCTTTTCGAACGCGATTTCCAGCTTGTCACCCTCGATCGCCTCGATCCGGCCATAGCCGAATTTCTGGTGAAACACCCGCTCGCCCACCGTGTGGGCGCTGACCGCCTGCAAGTCGATCACCGTGTTGCGGGTTTCCGAGGGCTGGCTGATCGGCCGCTGATCGCGCCGCGCCTGCAACCGCCGCCAGCCGGGCGAGTTGTAGACATTCGCCTCGGCCGCGCGGTCATGCAGGTCCGATCCAACGGCCCCCATGCCCGCCGCACCGAATCCCCCGCCGTAAAGGCCGGGCGGCGTCAGAACCTCGACATGTTCTTCGGGCAGTTCGTCGACAAAGCGGCCGGGCATCTGGCTTTGCCATTGCCCGAACACCCGCCGGTTGCTGACGAACGAGATGGTGCAGCATTCCTCGGCCCGGGTGATGCCGACATAGGCCAGCCGCCGCTCTTCCTCGACGCCCTTCAGCCCGCTTTCATCCATGCTGCGCTGCGACGGGAACAGCCCGTCCTCCCAGCCCGGCAGGAACACGGCGGGAAATTCCAACCCCTTGGCCGCGTGCAGCGTCATGATCGACACCTTCTGCCCGGATTCGTCCGATTCGTTGTCCATCACCAGGCTGACATGCTCCAGAAACCCTTGCAGGTTCTCGAATTCCTCAAGGTGGTTCACCAGTTCCTTGAGGTTCTCCAGCCGCCCCGGGGCCTCGGGCGTCTTGTCGTTCTGCCACATCTCTGTATAGCCGGATTCGTCCAGGATCATGCCCGCCAATTCGGTGTGATCCACATCGGCATCGCCGGTCATCCGGCCCCAGCGCGTCAGGTTTTCCAGCAGGAACGCCAGTTGCGCAGCACCCTTGCCCGACAGCAGCTTGTCCTCGACCGCAAGCCGCGCGCCTTCGACCAGCGTCAGCCCGTTGTCGCGCGCGCAGCGCTGGATGGTCTGGATCGCCTTGTCGCCAAGGCCGCGCTTGGGTGTGTTCACGATCCGCTCGAACGCCAGATCATCGGCAGGCGACACCACGACCCGGAAATAGGCCATGGCGTCGCGAATCTCCATCCGCTCATAGAATCGCGGCCCGCCGATCACGCGATATGGCAGACCGATGGTCAGAAACCTGTCTTCAAAAGCCCGCATCTGATGCGACGCACGCACAAGGATCGCGATCTCATCCAGACCAAAGGGCCGCATCCCGCGCGTGCCGCCCTGCATCGCCTCGATTTCCTCGCCGATCCAGCGCGCCTCTTCCTCGCCATCCCAATGGCCGATCAGACGCACCTTGTGGCCGTCCTGAGCATCGGTCCAAAGTTCCTTGCCCAGTCGGCCCTGATTGCCCCGGATCACGCCACTGGCCGCCGCCAGAATATGCGGGGTCGAGCGGTAGTTCTGCTCCAGCCGGACCACCTTGGCCCCCGGAAAATCCTTTTCGAACCGCAGGATGTTGCCCACCTCGGCCCCGCGCCAGCCATAGATCGACTGGTCATCGTCGCCCACGCAGCAGATGTTGCGATGCCCGCCCGCCAGCAGCCGCAGCCACATGTATTGCGCGACGTTGGTATCCTGATACTCGTCCACAAGGATGTATCGGAACCAGCGACGATACTGCTCCAGCACATCGTCATGGGTCTGGAAGATCGTCACCATGTGCAGCAGCAGATCGCCGAAATCGACCGCGTTCAGCTCTTTCAGCCGCGCCTGATACTGCGCGTAAAATTCCACGCCCCGATCGTTATAGGCCCCGGCCTCGGCCACCGGCACGGCGTCCGGCGTCCAGGCGCGGTTCTTCCACTGGTCGATCACCCCGGCCAGCTGCCGCGCAGGCCAGCGTTTGTCGTCGATCCCGGCCGCACGCACCAGTTGCTTCAGCAGCCGCAACTGATCGTCGGTGTCCAGAATGGTAAAGTTGCTTTTCAGCCCCACCAGTTCCGCATGTCGCCGCAACAGTTTCACGCAAATCGAATGGAACGTGCCCAGCCAGGGCATCCCCTCGATCTGCTGACCCAGCAACCGGCCCACGCGCGATTTCATCTCGCGCGCGGCCTTGTTGGTGAAGGTCACCGAGAGGATCTCGTTCGGCCGCGCCCGCCCGGTGTTCAGCAAATGCACGATGCGCGAGGTCAGCGCCTTGGTCTTGCCGGTGCCCGCGCCCGCCAGCATCAGCACCGGGCCATCCAGCGCCTCGACCGCGTCGCGCTGCGCAGGGTTCAGATCATCCAGATAGGGCGTGCCGCGCGCGGCCATCGCCCGCGACGACAAAGACGCGCCCTCGAAGGCATCCATTTCATCAAAACTACTCATGTACGGAATCATAGCGCGCGCCGCGTCCGAATTAAAGATATGTTCAACAATTGTTCTTCTTCATCTTGCAAAGTAAACTCCGGGGGAGCGCGAGGGGGCTGGCCCCCTCGTTCCCGCCAGCGCCACACGCGCCACGGCGCGGCCCTGCCTCCCGCCCCTTTCGAAGGGCGGGGGTGGGCGGGTGGGCCGACCTTCGAAAGGGGCGGGCTGGACATTCGCGCAAACCCGGCCACAAATACGCCCATGGATCTGCACACCACCTACCCCGGTCTCGACGACCTGAAACACCGCGCCCGCGCGCGCCTGCCGAAATTCGTGTGGGAATACCTCGACAGCGCCACGGGGGCCGAGGCCACCAAGCACCGCAACCGCGCGCAGCTTGATAGCATCCTGATGCGCCCCTCGATCCTGCATGGCCCGATCGAGCATGACCTGACCACCCGTCTGCTGGGCGACACCTGGTCCCTGCCCTTCGGCGTGGCCCCGGTGGGCATGTCGGGGCTGATCTGGCCCGATGCCGAACGTATCCTGGCGCGCAACGCCGCCCGCGCCGGTATCCCCTATTGCCTGTCCACCGTGGCCTGCCAGACGCCGGAACAAGTCGGCCGGTACACCGATGGCAAGGGCTGGTTCCAGCTCTATCCGCCCAAGGACCCCGAAATCCGGCAGGACATGATCACCCGCGCCCGCGATGCGGGGTTCCGGACGCTGGTCCTGACCGTCGATCTGCCCGCGCCGTCGCGGCGCGAACGGCAGACGCGCTCGGGCCTGACCCAGCCGCCGCGCCTGACCCCGCGCCTGCTGGCGCAGATTGCCGCGCGTCCGCCCTGGGCCCTGGCCACCGCGATCAACGGCCGCCCGCGCATGCCCACCATCGCGAAATACGCCCCCGACACCCCCGGCATGGCCCCGACCGAACATATCGGCTACATCCTGCGCACCTCGCCCGACTGGGACTACCTGCGCTGGCTGCGCGATCACTGGGACGGGCCTTTCGTGGTCAAGGGCGTGCTGAACGCCTCGGACGCCACCGCGCTGGAACAGGCGGGCGTCGATGGCATCTGGGTGTCCAATCACGCAGGCCGGCAGTTCGACGCCGCCCCCGCCAGCATCGAGGTGCTGCCCGACATCCGTGCTGCCACCGCGCTGCCGATCATCTTCGACAGCGGTGTGGGCGGCGGTCTGGACATCCTGCGCGCCATCGCGCTGGGGGCAGACATGGTGATGATGGGCCGGGCATGGCATTTCGCGCTGGCCGCGCTTGGCCGCGATGGCCCGCCGCACCTGACCGAGATGTTCAAACGCGATATCGAGGCGAACATGGGCCAGATCGGGGCCGCGCGCCTGTCGGATGTGGCCAAGCGGGTGATCTCGCAATGACGCGCCGCTTGGTTTTTGCAGCATGTCAAACTTGGCGCGGCATGTTACCTGTTCACGTCAGCCCGCGATGCACTGCCTATTGCGCTGCGACGCGGCAAAACGCTAGCAATGCGCGACGCCGCGTCACCTGACGCCCGATTGCCGCCCCGAAGGAGCCCGCCCATGCCCGAATTCAAGAAGATCCTCGTTGCCAATCGCGGCGAAATCGCCATCCGCATCATGCGCGCCGCCAACGAGATGGGCAAACGCACCGTCGCCGTCTTTGCCGAAGAGGACAAGTTGGGCCTGCACCGCTTCAAGGCCGATGAAGCCTATCGCATCGGCGCCGGGCTGGGGCCGGTCGCGGCCTACCTGTCGATCGACGAGATCATCCGCGTGGCCAAGCTGTCGGGGGCAGATGCGATCCACCCCGGCTATGGTCTGCTGTCCGAGAACCCCGATTTCGTCGATGCCTGCGAGGCCAATGGCATCACCTTCATCGGACCAAGGGCCGACACCATGCGCGCCCTTGGCGACAAAGCCAGTGCCCGCAGGGTCGCCATCGAGGCGGGCGTGCCGGTGATCCCGGCAACCGACGTGCTGGGCGAAGACTGGGACGCGATCGCCGCAGAGGCCGAGGAAATCGGCTTTCCCCTGATGCTCAAGGCCTCGTGGGGCGGCGGCGGGCGCGGCATGCGGCCTGTGACCAACGCCAAGGAGCTCAAGGAAAAGGTGCTGGAAGGGCGGCGCGAGGCCGAAGCCGCCTTTGGCAATGGCGAGGGCTATCTGGAAAAGATGATCATCCGCGCCCGCCATGTCGAGGTGCAGATCCTTGGTGACAGCCAGGGCAACATCTATCACCTGTTCGAACGTGACTGCTCGGTCCAGCGCCGCAACCAGAAGGTCGTGGAACGCGCCCCCGCCCCCTATCTGTCCGAGGCGCAGCGCGAAGAGTTGTGCGAGCTGGGCCGCCGCATTTGCGCTCATGTGAATTACGAATGCGCCGGCACGGTCGAATTCCTGATGGATATGGACAGCGGTGATTTCTTCTTCATCGAGGTCAATCCGCGCGTACAGGTCGAACACACCGTCACCGAAGAGGTGACGGGCATCGACATCGTGCAGGCCCAGATCATGATCGCCGAGGGCAAATCGCTGGCCGAGGCGACAGGCAAGGCCAGCCAGTTCGACATCCGCCTGAACGGCCATGCGCTGCAGACCCGGATCACCACCGAAGATCCGCAAAACAACTTCATCCCCGACTATGGCCGTATCACCGCCTACCGCGAGGCCACGGGCATGGGCATCCGGCTGGATGGCGGCACTGCCTATGCCGGCGGGATCATCACGCGGTATTATGACAGCCTGCTGACCAAGATCACCGCCTGGGCACCTACGCCCGAAAAGGCGATTGCCCGGATGGACCGTGCCCTGCGCGAATTCCGCATCCGGGGCGTCAGCACAAACATCGCCTTTGTCGAGAACCTGCTGAAACACCCGACCTTCCTGAACAACCAGTACACCACGAAGTTCATCGACGACACGCCCGCGCTGTTCCAGTTCAACAAACGCCGCGACCGGGGCACCAAGGTGCTGACCTATATCGCCGACATCACCGTGAACGGCCACCCCGAGGTTGCGGGCCGGGCCAAACCGCCCGCCGATCTGAAAGACCCCCGCCCTCCGGTCGCGTCGGGCACGCCCGCCTCGGGCACCCGCAACCTGCTGGAGGAAAAGGGCGCCAAGGCCGTGGCCGACTGGATGCTGGCACAGGACCGCCTGCTGCTGACCGACACCACCATGCGCGACGGGCACCAGTCGCTGCTGGCCACGCGGATGCGCAGCGTCGACATGATCCGCGTCGCCCCGGCCTATGCCACCGACCTGCCCGAGCTGTTCAGCGTGGAGTGCTGGGGCGGGGCGACCTTTGACGTGGCCTACCGGTTTTTGCAGGAATGCCCGTGGCAGCGCCTGCGCGATCTGCGCAAGGCCATGCCCAACCTGATGACCCAGATGCTGCTGCGCGCCTCGAACGGGGTGGGCTATACCAACTACCCCGACAACGTGGTGCAGGAGTTCGTCCGCCAGGCGGCGGAAACTGGCATCGACGTGTTTCGCGTGTTCGATTCGCTCAACTGGGTGGAAAACATGCGCGTGGCGATGGATGCGGTCATCGACAGCGGCAAGATCTGCGAAGGCTCGATCTGCTACACCGGCGATATCCTTGACCCGGACCGCGCCAAGTATGACCTGAAATACTATGTCGGCATGGCCAAGGAGCTTCAGGGCGCAGGCGCGCATGTGCTGGGGCTGAAAGACATGGCCGGGCTGCTGAAACCCGCAGCCGCGCGGGTGCTGTTCAAGGCCCTGAAGGACGAGCTGGACATCCCCATCCATTTCCACACCCACGACACCGGCGGTATCGCGGGCGCCACGATCCTGGCCGCGGCCGATGCCGGGGTGGATGCGGTCGACGCGGCGATGGACGCGTTTTCGGGCAACACCAGCCAGCCCACGCTTGGCTCGATCGTCGCGGCCCTGCGCTTTACCCCCCGCGACACCGGGCTGGACATGGCCGCGATCCGGCAGATCTCGGATTACTGGGAAGCCGTGCGCATGCAATACGCGGCGTTCGAGTCCGCCCAGCAGGCCCCCTCGTCCGAGGTCTATCTGCACGAAATGCCCGGCGGGCAGTTCACCAACCTCAAGGCGCAGGCCCGCAGCCTTGGGCTTGAAGACAAATGGGCGCAGGTGGCGAAAACCTATGCCGATGTGAACCAGATGTTCGGCGATATCGTCAAGGTCACCCCCAGTTCCAAGGTGGTGGGCGACATGGCCCTGATGATGGTCAGTCAGGGCCTGACGCGCGCCGATGTCGAGGATCCGGCCAAGGACGTGGCCTTTCCCGACAGCGTGATCGACATGATGCGCGGCAATCTGGGCCAGCCCCCGGGCGGGTTTCCGGCAGGCATCGTAAAAAAGGTGCTCAAGGACGAGAACCCCAACACCGAACGCCCCGGCAAGCACCTGCCCCCCGTCGATCTCGAGGCCGCGCGGAAAGAGGCCAGCGAAAAGCTGGAGGGCAAGACCGTCGATAACGAGGATCTCAACGGCTACCTGATGTATCCCAAGGTGTTTCTGGATTACATGGGCCGCCACCGCACCTATGGCCCCGTGCGCACCCTGCCCACCCGGACGTTCTTTTACGGGATGGAGCCGGGCGAGGAGATCAGCGTCGAGATCGACCCGGGCAAAATCCTTGAAATCCGCCTGCAAACCGTGGGCGAGACGGACGAGAACGGCGATATCAAGGTGTTCTTCGAACTCAACGGCCAACCCCGCTCGATCCGCGTGCCCAACCGTCTGGTCAAATCCGAGGCCACCGCCCGTCCCAAGGCCGATCAGGGCAACCCGGCGCATGTGGGCGCACCGATGCCCGGAGTCGTCGCCTCGGTCGCGGCCACCGCCGGAAGTTCGGTGAAAACCGGCGATCTGCTGCTGACCATCGAGGCGATGAAGATGGAAACCGGCATCCACGCCGAGCGCGACGCGGTGGTCAAGGCGGTGCATGTGCAGGCAGGCAGCCAGATCGACGCCAAGGACCTGCTGATCGAGTTCGAGTGACGCGCGGCCGCGCCAAAGGCACCCGCCCGAGCCAGAGGCCGAAGGCCGGAGGCGAGATATCCAGCGCGCGGCACCGCCGCGCTCTATCCGGTTACGGCAGCGGTACGGGCAGCAACCCGTCCGGGCCAAAGTCCAGGATCACCGTGGCCGGCGTGGCCCCGGTTGGTACGGGCACCGTCACCACCTCGGCCCCGCCGCCCGGGCTGACCGGCACCGGGTGCGGCAGGGCCGACGGGGCGGTGCCCTGCGCCCCCGCCCCCATGATCACCACCGGCTGCGCGCCGTTGTTGGTCACCTCCAGCAGCAGCTCGTCTGCGCCGTTGGATTGCACCTCGACCGCGATCTGAGCCGGATCATGCCCGTCATGCGCCTGCACCGGCCCCGCCAGAACAAGCGCCATTGCCGCCCCGGCCACCGTGTTTTTTACCATCATCCGCGTTTTTCCTCTTGCAAGCTGTGCGCAGAATTTATACGCCCACAGCACCCAAGGATGCGGGCGTAGCTCAGGGGTAGAGCATAACCTTGCCAAGGTTAGGGTCGGGCGTTCGAATCGCCTCGCCCGCTCCATTGGGTCCTTCATTTGACACATACATGTGTCTTTTGACCGGAAAGACGACATCTGACGCGGGCGTAGCTCAGGGGTAGAGCATAACCTTGCCAAGGTTAGGGTCGGGCGTTCGAATCGCCTCGCCCGCTCCAGATGTCGGATCCCACCACGCTTTGGCAGCCAACACCCCGCAACGACTATACTTTCGCCGTCCGGCGCAGGGTATCCCCTTTCCCCGCCCGTCGCGCGCGCCTATAAGCGCCCTGCACCAGATATGGGAGGCGCGGATGCGCAAGGCCAGCATCACCCGCAAGACGGCGGAAACCGACATCTCGGTCGAGATCATCCTCGACGGGACAGGCAGCTATGACAACCGGACCGGCGTGGGCTTCTTTGACCACATGCTGGACCAGCTGGCCCGCCACGCTTTGATCGACATGACCGTGCGCTGCACCGGCGACACCCATATCGACGATCACCACACGGTCGAGGATGTGGGAATCGCGATCGGCCAGGCGCTGACACAGGCCCTGGGCGACAAGCGCGGCATCCGCCGCTATGGCGAATGTGCCCTGCCGATGGATGACGCGCAGGTGCGTTGCGCGCTGGATCTGTCTGGGCGGCCGTTTCTGGTGTGGGACGTGACGCTGCCAACGGCCAAGATCGGCGCGTTCGATACCGAGCTGGTGCGCGAGTTCTTTCAGGCGCTGTCCACCCATGGCGGCATCACGCTGCACCTGCACCAGGTTTGCGGCGTCAACAGCCACCACATCGCCGAGGCCGCGTTCAAGGCCGTTGCCCGCGCCCTGCGCATGGCGGTGGAAACCGACCCGCGCAAATCCGATGCCATCCCGTCGACCAAGGGAACGCTGTAACCCATGAGCACGGTCATCGTCGATTACGAAAGCGGCAACCTGCATTCCGCCGCCAAGGCGTTTCAGCGCATGGCGGCCGAGGTGGGGGCCGGGCCGGTCACCGTCACCTCGGATCCCGATGTGGTGCGCCGGGCCGACCGGATCGTGCTGCCGGGCGACGGGGCCTTTCCGGCCTGCCGGGCGCAACTGTTCGATCACAGCGGCTTGTTCGAAGCGATCGAAGAGCGCGTGATCAGCCGCGCAGCACCTTTTCTGGGCATCTGCATCGGCATGCAGATGCTGGCGACGACAGGGCTGGAATACACCGAAACCCAAGGGTTTGACTGGATTGCGGGCACCGTCGCCCGCATCGCGCCCGCCGACCGGGCGCTGAAGGTGCCGCACATGGGCTGGAACGATCTGGTGATCGACCATCCCCACCCGGTGTTCGACGGCATCAGCACCGGCGATCACGCCTATTTCGTGCATTCCTATCACATGCAGGTGGCCGATCCGGCTCACCTGCTGGCCCATGTGGATTACGCCGGGCCGGTCACCGCCATCGTCGGGCGCGACAACATCCTTGGAATGCAGTTCCACCCCGAGAAAAGCCAGTCCACCGGCCTGCGGCTGATCGGCAACTTCCTGCGCTGGCGGCCCTGAGCGGGCGGTTACTGCACCCGCGTCCAGTTCTGGCTGCGACAGATCGGACCCATGCACCCCTTGAGGGTCAGGTGATCACCGGCAACGGTAAAGTCGCCGTTCACCGTGGCACCGTACAGCGGCAACAACACCTTGCCATTGTACTTGCCCGCCCCGGTTTCGGGCGTGACATCCCAGATCACCTGCTTGCCGACATTTGGGGTCGTCACCGGATCGCCCGACTGATCAAAGGCGCGCGCGACCTTGCCGCAGATCGCCTCACCGCAGCGCGAAAGCTGCATATGCGCCACCTGATCCTTGTTGTCCGGCCCGGTCAGCCATGTGCCAAGGATCGGCTCGGCCGCCGCCATGCCGGGTAAACCCAGCACGATTGTCATTGCGTATGAAAAACGTTTCATTCCAGCCTCCTGCAGAACCTCTGCGTTACCTTCAAAGATAGCGCAGCAGCCGCTTGCCAAAAGGGCGTGCCCTGTTTCTGGTGATCCATCGGCAATGGCCCGCCGGTCACTGCACCCGGGTCCAGGTCTGGCTGCGGCAGATTGGCCCGACACAGCCCGATACTTTCAGCGCGTTGCCCGAGACCTGCATCTTTGACCGGTAGGTCTTGCCACTGTCAGGCGCCCATATCCTGCCACCGGCAAAGGCACCGTCCCCCTGCGCCTCCATATCCCAGATGATGTTCTTGCCCATATGCTCATACGAGGGGCCAGGCGTGCCCGCGTCATCGAACGCCCCCGCGATCGTGCCACAGACCAATGCCCCGCAGGGTGCGACCTGCACATAAAGATAGCCGCCGTCGCTGCCGCGCTCGGTCTGCCACAGCCCATGCGCCGGGTCCGCCAATGCCGTGCCCGCCCCAAGCCCGGCCATAGCCAGCGCCAATACCAGAGGTCTCATCCGTCAATCTCCACCATGAGCCACTTTTGCGATGCTGCCCGGCAATCCCCGGCCGATCAAGCCCGCTCAGCCCGCCGATTGCATTTCCCGCAGCCCCGTGCAAAACCCCGCGCGAACCATGCGAAAGGGCGCAACCGATGATCCTCTACCCCGCGATCGACCTCAAGGATGGCAAGGCCGTGCGCCTGGTGAAGGGCGAGATGGACCGCGCAACCGTGTTCAACGACGACCCGGCGGCGCAGGCGATGGAGTTCGTCTCGGCGGGCTGCGAATGGCTGCATCTGGTCGATCTGAACGGCGCGTTTGCGGGCACGCCGGTCAACGCAGCCCCGGTCGAGGCGATCCTGAAGGCCACCAAGGTGCCCGCCCAACTGGGCGGCGGTATACGCGACATGGCCACGATCGAGGCCTGGCTGTCCAAGGGCCTCGCCCGGGTGATCCTTGGCACGGTCGCGGTGGAAAACCCCGATCTGGTGCGTCAGGCCGCCCGCGCCTTTCCCGGGCAGGTGGCGGTGGGCATTGACGCGCGCCATGGCCGCGTGGCGACCAAGGGCTGGGCGCAGGAAACCGATGTTCTGGCCACCGATCTGGCAAGATCCTTCGAGGACGCGGGCGTGGCCGCACTCATCTACACCGATATCAACCGCGACGGCGCGATGCAGGGCCCGAACGTGGCCGAAACCGCCGCCCTCGCGCAGGCGGTCTCGATTCCGGTGATCGCATCGGGCGGCGTCTCCAGCCTGGATGACCTGCGCGCCCTGCGCGACTGCGGCGCGGCCCTCGACGGTGCCATTTCGGGCCGCGCGCTCTATGACGGGGCGATCGACCTGAAACAGGCGCTCGACCTGCTGCGCGGCTGATCCTTTCCCCTTTCTGCAAATATCCCGGGGGAGTCGCCCAAGGGGCGAAGGGGGGAGGGCCCCCCCCCCNCAGCGCACCACGCATCTGGCCGATGTAGGCGGCGTCATCGTCGATGCCGTCCAGCTCCTCCAGAAGTTCCTCGGGATCGTCATAAGCCAGCCAGACCTGCCCATCCGCGTCGCTGTAGACCAGCACCCGAAGCGGCAGGTACAACCCCGCCAGCGGATTGTCCTGCATGGCGGGCGTGCCCAGCCTGGGGTTGCCAAAGACCAGCAATTGCGCCGGGGCCAGGTCCATATCCACCGATTGCGCGCCTTGGGCGTGGTCGACACGTGCAAAAATCGTGGCCCCGGCCCCTTCGACCGCCGCCGCCAGCGCATCCATCGTCGTCTGCACATCGCCTGTGGCAGCACGTTTCACGATGTCATCATCGTCGGCCATCGCAGGCGCAGCCAGCGCGGCAGAACACAGCGCCGCGAATATCAGTCGTTTCATCGCAAATCCTCCATCACAATATGCCTGCACGCTCTGGCATCGCGGCGCGAATGCCCATAAACATTGCCGTGATCCCCTGAGAGTATGCGAAAAAATGCTGAAAACCCGCATCATCCCCTGCCTTGACGTGGCCGATGGCCGCGTGGTCAAGGGCGTGAACTTCGTGGACCTGCGCGATGCGGGCGACCCGGTGGACGCCGCCCGCGCCTACGATGCGGCGGGCGCGGACGAGCTGTGCTTTCTCGACATCCACGCCACCCATGAAAACCGCGGCGTGATGCTGGACGTGGTCACCCGCACCGCCGAGCAGTGCTATATCCCGCTGACCGTGGGCGGCGGCGTGCGCACCGCCGCCGATGTGCGCGCCCTGCTGCTGGCCGGGGCCGACAAGGTCAGCTTCAACTCTGCCGCAGTGGCCGATCCCGACGTCGTTGCGCAGGCCGCCGATCAGTTCGGCAGCCAGTGCATCGTGGTCGCCATCGACGCCAAGACCACCGCCCCCGGCAAGTGGGAGATCTTCACCCATGGCGGGCGCAAACCCACAGGCATCGATGCGGTCGAATTTGCCCGGCTGGTCGCGCAAAAGGGCGCGGGGGAAATCCTGCTCACCTCGATGGATCGCGACGGCACGCGCGCGGGCTTCAACCTGCCGCTCACCCGCGCGATTTCCGACGCGGTCGATATCCCCGTGATCGCCAGTGGCGGCGTCGGGACGCTGGATCACCTGGTTGAAGGTGTCACCATCGGCGGGGCATCTGCCGTACTGGCCGCCTCGATCTTCCACTTCGGCGACTATTCCATCGCCCAGGCCAAGGCCCACATGGCCGCGGCGGGCATCCCCGTCAGGACCGGCGCATGACATTGCAGGAACTGGAACAGATCATCGCCACCCGCGCCTTGGCCGGTGCGGATGAAAGCTGGACAGCCAAGCTGCTGGCCAAGGGCCCGGAAAAGGTGGCCGAGAAGTTCGGCGAAGAGGCGATTGAGGCGCTGATCGAGGCAGTCAAGGGCGATCGCGCCCGCCTGACATCCGAGGCGGCGGACGTGCTGTTTCACCTGATGGTCATGCTGCACAGCCGCGATGTGCCGATCGGGGATGTGATGGCGGAACTGGACCGCCGCCAGAACCAGTCGGGTCTGGCCGAAAAGGCCGCGCGCAAAGGCTGATCACCCAGGAATCGGGACGGTGGGCGGGGCGTCTTTCGGCGCAGCCGAAACAGCGCCGCGCAGCGTCACAGCTTTGACGAAATCACTCCGGTGGCGAACCCGCCCATGCGCAATTCACCGAACAGGCGCTGGTATTCGATCTTGGGGCAGCGGTTCATGATCACATCCACACCGCGCGCCCAGGCGGCCCCGGCCGCCTCCTCGTGCACCACGCCGATCTGCATCCAGACCGTCGACAGGTCGGGAAAGCACGCCAGCGCCTCGTCCACGATCGGGCCGACATGCTCGGACCGGCGGAAGATATCCACCATGTCCACACCGCCCTTGATGTCGCCCAGTCCCGCGACGATCGTCTCGCCCAGCAGCACCTCGCCCGCATGACCGGGATTGACCGGCACGATCTGAAAGCCCTTCAGCTTCAGATACCGGGCCACGTAATAGCTGGGGCGCACCGGGTTCATCGATACGCCCACGATGGCAATGCGCCGGGTCCGGCCCAGCACGTCGCGCAGAAATTGATCGGTGTATGTTTCGCTCATACGCTCTTGTAGCCGAGCCCGTGGAAATAAAAAAGCGCCCAAGGAATACCTTGGGCGCCAGTCACGGAACGAGGGACAGTGAAGTAGACACAAGCGTTCCGGGCCTGTGCCTCAAGTTGTATGTAAGAAGCATGCCGCATTTATGAAGGCCCGCCCACTGACACGTGATCACAAATCCGTGGCCACACCGCGCGGCCTTGCCGCACTATACGCCGGCCTCGGAACGGCGCGGCAGGCTGGCATAGAGCGCCACAGCCGCCGCATTGGACACGTTCAACGATCCGAAATCACCTGAGAAATCGATCCGTACCAGCGAATCGCAGGTGTCGCGGGTTTTCTCGCGCAGGCCCGGTCCTTCGGCCCCCAGAACCAGCGCCACGGGCGCATCGCGGCGGCCTTCTACAGCGGTCTCGATGCTCTGCCCGGCTTCCCCGTCCAGCCCAAGCACAAGGTAGCCCATGGCCTGCAACGCCTCGATCGCCTGCGACAGGTTGGTGACGCGCAGATAGGGCTGACGCTCCAGAGCGCCGCTGGCAGTTTTCGCCAGCGCGCCGGTTTCCGGCGCCGAATGATGCCGCGGCGCGATCACCGCCGCCGCCCCGAACACCTCGGCCGAGCGCAGGACAGCCCCCACGTTGTGCGGATCGGTCACCCGGTCCAGCACGATCACGCGCGGCACCCGGTCGGGCACGCCCGCGCAGACATCCTCCAGCCGCCCCCAATCGAGCGGCTTGACCTCGAGTGCTGCTCCCTGGTGCACCGATTGCGGGTCCAGCGGCGCGGAAAACCGGCGCGGATCCTCGATCTCCGGCTCCATCCCTGAAACCGCAATGGCCTCGGCCAGCTTGTCGGCGGCGTTGCGCGTCACCACCAGCCGCAGCTTTTCGCGCGCCGGGTTCATCAACGCATCGCGCACCGCATGCAGCCCGAACAGCCAAACGGTTTCCGCCGCTGCCGCGCGCTTGCCGCGCTCTTTTTCCACCACCCATTTCGGCTTTTTCATCGCATCCGGCTCCCTTGCAGCGCCCGTGCCCCTACCTGCGTCACGCGGGCGGGCATCGCAAGGGATTTTCCTGTTGACGCCCCCCCGCCCCGCTTGTAATCAGCCACCCACATTGGCCGTCACGCGGCCCGATGGGCGACGAGCTGCAAGGTGCGGCAGCGGACTGTAACTCCGCCGGGGAGACCCACGCCTGGTTCGATTCCAGGGTCGCCCACCACTTTCCCTAAAACGATGAACAAGACCACACAGTCGGCTTGTGCCGGTTGCTTGGGTCAAACAATCCTGCGCCTCTGCGCTGTTCAAGTGACCGGTCACCACCGCTTGCGCCCGGTCACGTCATTGAATTGGAGCCGCGGTTCCGTTTTTGCAGGTGCTGGCGCAGCAGTGCCAAGTTGCGGGTGTTGCTTTTCACCCCGACATCCAGAATATCACCCACCAAGGGCACCAGCCCGACCAGCCAGTCGATGCCGATATTCGTGCTCATGCGGGCCAGCAGCAGCCTCGAGGCCCCCATGTCGTGCGCTTGTTGCACGATGTAGATCGCTGGGGCCACTGCAAGCGTGTCGCCCACGCCCGGCAACAGCCCCAGGATACCGTCCCAGCCAAACCGTATCCGCGTGAACGGGATGCGAAACGCCGCGTCCATGCGCTGCGCCAATGCATCGAGACGGTCAAGCCGGCTGGCCAGATCGGCATGCCTTGCTGCACTGTCCGGCGGGCTTGGGCTCATGCCGGGGTGCGACCCCTGCTGGCTATGATGTAGACGGCATGAACGATCCCGGGGATGTACCCAAGGATGGTCAGCAGAATGTTGATCCAGAAATGCTTGCCAAGACCTTCTTGCAGAAAGACGCCAAGAGGCGGCAGCAGGATCGCGATGACGATACGGATGAAATCCATGTCGAAGCTCCAGTGTTTTATGTCGGTTGAAGCCTCAACGCGGATCGACGCCTGTTCGTTCCCCAATATGCGTTGCGCCCTGTCCTTGTGCGCCTGATACGCCTGCGTGGTGTCACCTTGTCTTTGGGCCGATCTGGCCCGTCAGCCAACGCACACGGGGCGCAGGTCGCGCCCTATCGCAGGACCGTTAAGCAACTGGAAACAAGGATCGTCTCATGCGGAAAACTGCACAGACACGACGCGCAGTCGTTATCCGCGCGGCATGGTCAGGGTCACTGCGCGGCCACCCTTGGTGTATTGCAGCTCGGACTCGCCAATGGCGTTCACGCGCCCGCCATCCAGCCTGTCGCCGACCTGCACCTTGACATAGCGGCCATTCGACATCCGGACCAGCGCGCTGCGGTTGCTGGGCTTGCCATAAACTCCGATCAGGTTCACGCGGTTCAGTCTGATCGCGTTGCGCACCGTCGCCTCGCGCGCAACGCTTGCGCTTGACGGCACATTGGGGGCAACCGTGCGCGGCGCCACGGCGGCGGTCTGTACCGGATCGGGCGCGCGTTCGGCCCGCTGCACCACCTGGCCAAAGTCGCCCGGACGTGGGCGCGGCTTGACCGACAGCGCCACCGCCTGCGCGGTTCCGGCCACGATTGGCGCGTCCTCGGCGGCCTCCTCTTCAACCTCGTCAGCAACCTGCGCCACCTGCTCGATGACCGCGGGCCGCAGGCGCGGGCGGATTGTCGCCAGTTCGCTGCGGGTCAGCCCGCCAAGGTTGCTGCGTTCGTTCTGCTGCACCAGGTCTTCGGGCCGGGCGCGGGGTCGGATGGCGGACAGTCGGGCCTGCGCCTCATCTGCCAGCCGCGGTGTTTCCTCGAACCGCGTGGGCAGGCTGTCGGGCAGCACCGGCGGTCGACCGGCGAACACGCGCACCCCGTCAGGCGTGACCGCCCCTTCCGGCGTGGCCTGCACCATCCCGCGATCGTCCATGTCGAAATCGGTGCCGGGCGCGGCGGGAGAGGATTGCTGCTCCATCATCCGGTCGCCCAGCATGTCGCGCAACGCGGGCAAGGCCACCGCATCGCCCATGTTCACGTCCGGATCGATCGAGGCGGTGTACAGATCGTCAAGCTGGGTGAACCCGGGCATGTCGGGCTGCTGCGGGGCCATCTGCCAGATTCCCGTGGCGGCATAGCGCACTGCCGCCTGATCCGGTGTCAGGTCAAGCGGAGGTGTCGGCTGTGCCAGCACCTGCGGCACTTCGTCGGGCACATCCTCTGGCATGAAGGACGGATCAACGCTCACCAGATCAACCGGTTCGTCCTCGGCCACTGTCTCGTCGCCTTCGATCTCGGCGGGATCGACGGGCAAGGCCTCTTCGGGCAGGGTGGCGACTTCGGTTTCCGATACGGTCCACAGGCGCGACAGGCCGCCCTCTTCTGAAAAGATCGACGCCCAGGCGGCGACACCTGCCAGAAACAGCAACAGCGCCGCCGTCAGAACAAGGCCCAGATAGCGCGGTTTGCCACCGACCGCGGTCTTGGGCGGGCGCGGCGGTTTGCGCGCGCCAAAGACGGTCATGCGCTGGCGTTCGTCTTCCGTCCCGGTGACCGGATCGGCCATGACCGATTGCGCGGCGGCGGCCATCGCGGGCGGGATCGGGGCCGTCGCCACGCTTGGCGTGGGTCGTGCGGGCGGTGGGGTCTGCACATCGCTGTCGCGACGCGAAAAGAACCCGGCTTTTGCGGTCTGCATGCCCGGTTGCCTGGCTTTGTCCGCCGTCAGGCGCGGGGCCGCTTTGGGTGCTGCGGCATCCGGGGCCTCGCCTGTCACGGGCGGGGCCTCGGGCGCGGCCTCTTCCCTTATGTCGATCACCGGCGCGGTGGCGCTGACCTTGGGCGTGGGCGGCACATCGCGCGCCGCGCGGATCGAGGCGAACGAGGGTACATCCGGCGTCCCCGTCGCCACGACCAAGGGCTCGGGCGGATCGGCGGGCGTCTCCGGTTCCGGCCCCGTGTCGGCGGCCTTTTGAGGGACGGGCAGCACGTCATCCGCGTCCAGCGCCCCGACGGCCACCGGGGTGGCCTCTTCGCCCAGCGGCGTCTCGTCGGCGGTATCCGCCGCGGCGGGCGTTGTTTGCACCACTTCGGGAGGCTTTTCCGGCGCGGCTGCGGGTGTTTCGGCATCGACATCGGGCGAGGGAAGATTGGTCGGGTTCTCGGCCGTGCCGATCACGCGGATCGG
Organism: Lacimonas salitolerans; assembly: GCF_042677865.1. Taxonomy (NCBI): domain Bacteria; kingdom Pseudomonadati; phylum Pseudomonadota; class Alphaproteobacteria; order Rhodobacterales; family Paracoccaceae; genus Lacimonas; species Lacimonas salitolerans. Next base: position 40,903 of record NZ_JBHUDD010000027.1, read on the forward strand.
CTGCATGTCGCGCACAAGGCTTTCGGTCGGGTTCAGCCATTTGCCCGACGACGGCGCAGCCCCGAAAAACGGCTCGCCGGAAAAGGCGCCATCGGGCGGGATGGCGGCAAAGCTGACAGGGTGAAACTCGTGCTCGATGGCAAAGGACTCGGCCTCGTCCAGTGTCTCATAGGCGACTGCGGCGATATGGGTGTGATCGCCGTCGCGCACCCAGTCATAGGACAGATCGCTGACCGGATAGGGCGTGGCCCCGTCCAGGGCCGTGGCCACGCGCGCCGCTGCCTCTTCATCGGACAGACCGGCGGTGTCGATGCTCAGGTATCTGATCTGCTCGTTCGGGATGACGACCTTGGACCGCATTCCGGTCGGATCAAGCCGCGCGGCGTCCGCGCGCAGTTCGCTCATCGCTTGGGCCAGATCAGGCGTATCCAGCGCAGCCGCCCCCGCGTGCAGCCACCCGCCGGGCGCGCGGTGCAAAAGGCGGATGCCTTCGAAGGACAGGACCAGGGCAAAATTCGGTTTCATTGTCGGGGGTGTAACATTTCCTGAAGCCACTGGGGAAGTCCCCCGATAACACGTTTGGACGATACAGCAGCTTGTCGCCGAGGGGAAGCACCCCGCGCGCTTCCCCCTTGCCATGCATGGCCCAAGGCGCAATCTGCACCCACTGGTAGACCGAAAGGACCCCTATGAAACGAATTCTGATCTGCGTGCTTCTGTCGCTGTCTCCGATGGTGGCATGGGCCGATGATGACGACCGCCTGCTGACCGTCACAGGCACCGGCGAAGTGGCCCGCGCCCCCGACATGGCGGTGATCCGCGTAGGCGTTGGCGCCGAGGATGCGGATGCGGCCACCGCCCTGGCCAGCACATCCGAGGCGATGACGCGCATGCAGGCGCGACTGGCCGAAGTCGGCGTCGAGCGGCGCGATATCCAGACATCCCAACTGTCGCTCGAACCGGTGTACGAGCAAACGGCCAACTCTGCCCCCCGGATAGTGGGGTTTCAGGCCACCAACGCTGTCACCGTCCGGGTGCGCGAAATCTCGGCCACGGGTGAGGTTCTGGGCGCGCTGGTCGGTGACGGGGCCAACCGGATCGACGGTGTGACATTCGCCCTGCAGGACCCGCGCGGCGTCATGGACGAAGCGCGCCGCCTTGCCATCGAGGATGCCCGACGCAAGGCTGACCTGCTGGCCGAGGCGGCAGGCGTCACGCTGGGCCCCGTGCGAGACATCCGCGAGGTCGGCGGCGACGGCCCACCACGCCCCATGATGATGTCGCGCATGGCCTCCGAGTCGATGGACGTGCCCATGGCCGAAGGCGAGGTGGGGCTGAGCGCGAGTGTCTCGGTGGTCTACGAGATCGAGTGACGAAAAAGGCGCGCCCGCGTGGCGCGCCTTTTGCCCTGCTGTGCGGCGTGGGGCTTAGCCCCCCGCCTTTGCCAGCGCCTGATCCAGATCGCGGATCAGATCGTCGGCATTCTCGATCCCGATCGAAATCCGCACCACATTGGGTGCGGCCCCGGCGGCGACCTGCTGCTCCTCGGTCAGTTGCCGGTGCGTGGTGCTGGCGGAATGGATCACCAGGCTGCGGGTGTCGCCCAGGTTGGCGACATGGCTGAACAGTTCCAGCGAATCCACGAATTTCACGCAGGCGTCATAGCCCCCCTTCAGCGCGACGGTGAACAGCCCGCCCGCCCCCTTGGGACAGATCCGCGCCACCCGGTCGTTATAGGGGGAACTGGGCAGCCCGGCGTATGTCACGCCTTCGACTGCATCATGGCCTTCCAGCCAGCCGGCGACGGTGATGGCATTCTGAACATGCCGCTCCATCCGCAGCGACAGGGTTTCGATCCCCATCAGCGTGTAATGCGCTGCCTGCGGGTTCAGGGTCATGCCCAGATCGCGCAGACCGATGGCGATGCCGTGGAAGGTGAAGGCCAACGGGCCGAATGTCTCGTGAAACTTCAGCCCGTGATAGGCGGGTTCAGGCGCCGAGAGCGACGGGAACTTGTCGGACGCCGACCAGTCGAATGTGCCTGAATCCACCACGGCACCCCCGGTAACGGTGCCATTGCCGGTCAGGAACTTGGTCATCGAATGCACCACCAGCGTGGCACCGTGTTCAATCGGGCGGCACAGGTACGGCGTGGCGCTGGTGTTGTCCACGATCAGGGGCAGGCCCGCCTTGTCCGCGATCTTGGCGATCGCATCCAGATCGGTAATATAGCCGCCCGGATTGGCGATGGATTCGCAGAAGATCGCGCGGGTGTCGTCATCGATCGCCGCCTCGATGGCGTCATAATCGTCGAAATCGACAAATTTGGCCGACCAGCCGAACCGCTTGATCGTCTGGCTGAACTGGGTGATCGAGCCACCGTACAGCCGGGTCGAGACGACGATATTCAACCCCGGACCCATCAGCGGAAACAGCGCCATGATCTGCGCCGCGTGCCCGGACGAGCAGCAGACCGCGCCCGCGCCGCCCTCAAGCGTGGCGACGCGTTCCTGCAACGCGGCCACGGTGGGGTTGGTCAGGCGCGAGTAGATGTATCCGACCTCTTGCAGGTTGAACAATGCCGCGGCGTGATCGGCGTCGCGGAACACATAGGCGGTGGTCTGGTAGATCGGCACCTGCCGCGCGCCGGTGGCGGGGTCGGGGCGTGCGCCTGCGTGGATCGCAAGCGTGTCAAAACCGTATTGCGGTTGATCGGTCATCGGGGCCTCCCATGGCTGTCATTTGCGACATCGTTACGCGATTGTCCGACCTGCGACAATCGGGCGTGGCGTGAAAGGAATTTGTGATTGCGCATAACGAATATGCGCCCGCTTCATTCCGCCTGCGCACCCCTGATCGAAACGCTGTTCCGCGGCTCAGCGCATCCAGAAGCCGTGCTTCTTGATCGTGTTGCGGATCGCCTGTTCGCGGCGCGGCAGGTTGGCCTGATCGAACAGGGCGCGCACCTTTTCGCCGCGCCCCTGGTAGATCATCCGCTTCACCGGCTCGTATTGCTTGATCACCTTCTTGACGCGGTTGGGTGCCGCCACCCCTTCCAGCGTCGCCACCACCATATCGCTTTCGCGGGCGTACAGCAGCGGCAGCATGCGGTAATGACACGACACCGAGCCGTCCAGCAGCCCCGGCGGGATCGCATCACGCCCGCCGCCAAGGGAATGGATCACCAACGGCAGCGCCACCTGATCCAGCCACGGGTCAAGCGACTGGCACACCAGTTCTGGCGGGGGGTCGTCGCGGATCGCCACGGCATAGTCGGTGAACCGCTGGCCAAATTCCACCGGGCAGCGGCCAAAGAACCAGCCCGCATTGAAATAGAGATACCGCCGCCAGTATTCATCGGGCTGCGACAGGTCCAGCGCGCTTTCGAAGTCCAGCCCGAACTTGTCATAGAGCGACTTCCAGATTTGCGTGTAGCCGGGGCCGTACAGCTCGATGGTGGGCCATGTGCCGGTCACCCGCTGCGAGGCGCCAGGCCGGTCGAAATCGAACGGCACCTTTGCCAGATCGTCCATGATCAGCGTGTCGCTGTCGAAAAATACGAAGTGTTCGCCCGCGGGCAGGGCCGTCAGCGCCTCGATCTTGTTGCCATAGGGGTAGGCATGGCCGAAATGGACGTTCTCGAACGGCACGATCTCGGCCCCCAGATGGGCGAACAGGTCCAGCACCTCGGGGTCGCGGATCGACGGATCGTTGTTCCACAGCGGGCCGGGTTGCGGGACAGCGACAAGCAGTCGGCCAGAAAAGCCCGGGCTGTTGGCGCGCAGCGACGCGGCGAACAACAGCGCCTCGTATTGCAACCGACCGGACTGCCCGACGATCACGATATTGAAGTCTTGGCTTTTCGCGCTGCCCCTGGCCATACTTGGCTGTGCCCCTTTCCCCGATTTTGCGCCAGTATAGAAAGGTTTGGCAGGGGACATAAGGGGGACAAAAGGCGATTTTGAACGAAAGGAATTGGCGATGCAGATACGTTACGGATTGGCCGGGATGGCCATGCTGTGTGCCACCGGGGCCGCCGCGCAGAATTTCACCACCGCCGCCGAGGTGCGCCCGATCCTAGAGGCGACCAAACCCAACTGGATCGCGGTGCGCAATTACGAAGGGCAGGACTGGCTGTATTTCACGCAGATCCTGTCGTGGCGGTGCGGGTTGTCGGATGTCTGGTTCTCGGTGAACGGTGCCCCCGAGGAACGGTTGGACATGGAAGCGTGCCACGAGGACACCAATGCGCCCAATACCATGCGGTCCGAGCGGCTGGAGCAGTTCCTGCGCACCTATCCGCCGGGATCGGTGGACAGCGTGGCGATCCGGCTGGTGCTGGACGACGGAACCGAGACCCGCGCCGCGTATGATCGCAAGGCGGTGGAGATACCGTGACCCCAGGAGGTGGCGGGCAGGGCTGAACCGGTCCTTGACAGGTGCCGTCGCCTTGCACGGTCCGCAACGCCGGGAAAGCTGGCTGATTGATCCATGCTATCCGCACAAACGGTCATTGCCCATGCCCACAGAGCCCGCGTGAAAGCGCATCTGCCATATCGCGCGCTCTGGGCCTGCTCCGGCTTGTCCTGTTGCTGTTCGGGGCGGGCGTCACGCTATCGGGCATCGACACGGCGTTTGGCGGTATCGCAACCCTTGGCTGGCGGGGTCCGCCGGATTTCTTCAGCGTAACCAATACGGAAGCCTTTGCGGTCCGCGACAACCATGTCCGGTTCCTTGCTGGCATCTGGCTTGGGATGGGGCTGATTCTTGGGGTGGCAGCGTTCCAGTTGGCCCGCTTGCAAAGCGTCGTGGTGGCTTTCCCAGCGATGATCTTCGTTGGCGGCCTTCTGCGCCTGAAACAGGACGACCGCGCCGTCCTGCTCTCGCCAAGGCTGCTTCCTGCGCTGGTGGTCGAACCGGTGGTGTGTCCACTCGTGGCGCTTTGGGTCTTGTCGAGCGCAAGGCCAAAGACTGCTGACAGCCAAGGCGCAAAAAGACCGGCGGCGGTAACCGGGCCGGATGCCTGCACGAAAAACCCGGACCGCCACGCGGCCCGGGTGTCTACCGTCGGAAAACACAGGCCCAAGGGCCTTATTCGGCGGCCTTGATCTCGCCGCTGTCGATCTGCTCCTGCTCGATCGACTCGAACAGCGCCTTGAAGTTCCCCTCGCCAAAGCCGTCATCGCCCTTGCGCTGGATGAACTCGAAAAAGATCGGCCCGATCACGGTTTTCGAGAATATCTGCAGCAGGATGCGGGTTTCGCCGCCATCCACCACGCCCTCGCCGTCGATCAGGATGCCGTGCCGCTTCATGCGGTCGATGGGCTCTTCATGGCCGGTCACGCGCGTCTTGCTGAGGTCGTAATAGGCGTCGGGCGGCGCGGGCATGAAGCGGATGCCGCGTTCGGAAATCGCATCGGTGCTGTCATAGATGTTTTCGCTGCCCACGGCGATGTGCTGGATGCCTTCGCCGTTGTACTTCTTGAGATACGCAACGATCTGCCCGGTCTCTCCACGATCCTCGTTGATCGGGATGCGGATACGGCCGCAGGGCGAGGTCAGCGCGCGCGAGAACAGGCCGGTGAACTTGCCCTCGATGTCAAAGAACCGGATTTCGCGGAAGTTGAACAGCTTTTCATAGAACCGGAACCACTTGTCCATGTTGCCCTTGAACACGTTGTGGGTCAGGTGATCGAGGTAGTAGAAGCCAACGCCCTTGGGCTTGGATTGCGCGACCCAGTCGAATTCCCAGTTGTAGGGTGAGGTGTCCCAGTACTGATCCGTGAAATAGATCAGGCTGCCGCCGATGCCCTTGATCGCGGGCCAGTCCACGGTCTTGTCGTCGCCTTCATAGGGCTCTGCGCCATTCTTGACGGCGTGTTCAAAGGCGTGCTGCGCGTCGCGCACACGCCAGGCCATTGCCGGAGCGCAGGGGCCGTGCTCGTCCACGAATTTCGCGGCAAAGCTGTCGGGATCGGCGTTCAGCACATAGGTGATGTCACCCTGCTGCCACAGTTCCACCAGCGGCTTCTGCTTGTGCTTTGCAACCAGCGCGTAGCCCATGCTGGCAAACAGGTCGCGCAGCTTTTGCGGCTCGGGGTGGGCGAATTCGACGAACTCGAACCCGTCGGTCCCGGCGGGATTCTCGGCGGTGATTTCGGCGCGCGGGGCGTCATGCGGGAACGGACCCATGGGCGTCTCCTTGTTGTCTGTTTCTGTTCGCGTATATCGTCATCATAACAGCATGAAACTGCTCAATCTGCGCATTCTTTGACCATCCAGCCGCTCGACATGCGGGAACTTCACGATACTGTCGCAAGAAACGCGGAGATTACGCAGATGCTGGACGAGACTGACAAAAAGCTTCTGGCCGCCCTTCAGGCAGACGCGCATTTGACGGCGCAAGAGCTGGGCGAGCTTCTGAACCTGTCACCCAGCCAGGCCGGACGCAGGCGGCAGCGGCTGGAGGCAGAGGGCTATATCCAGTCCTATTCCGCACGGCTGAACCCCGAACGCATCGGGCTGGCGGTGCAGGCCTTCGTGCAGGTGCAACTGGCCACTCACGGCCCCGAGCAATCGCGCAGCTTTGCGCGGCTGGTCGCCACCAGCCCCGAGGTCACGTCGGCCTGGACCCTGACCGGCGATGCCGATTACCTGCTGCGCGTCTATTGCGAGGATCTGGGCGCGCTGAACCGGCTGATCCACGAACGCCTGTTGCCGCATCCGTCGGTGGCGCGGGTGCAAAGCCAGATCGTCATGGATCAGTTCAAGCAGGACGCCCCCCTGCCCACCTGATCCCGAAAAAGGGCCCGCCACGCGCAAGAGGTTCTGTATCGGCCCTCGGACTACCTGCTGGTTGCGGTGATCGCCCTGCCGCTGGCGGCGCGGGGCTGATCAGCCGTCGCTGACGCCCGCCTCGGCAAAGGTGGCCATGCCCGAATGGCACGCCACCGCACCCTGTACCACACCGATGGCCAGCGCCGCGCCCGAGCCTTCGCCAAGGCGCAGGCCCAACGACAACAGCGGCACCTTGCCCAGACGGTCCAGCAGGCAGGCGTGGCCCGGCTCTTCGCTCACATGCCCGGCAAGGCAATGGTCCAGCGCGCCCGGCGCCTCGGCGTCAAGACAGGCGGCGGCGGCGGTGCAGATGAACCCGTCCAGCAGCACGGGGATGCGCAGGTGGCGCGCGCGCAGGATCGCGCCCGCCATAGCGGCCAGTTCGCGCCCGCCAAGGCTGCGCAGCACCTCGATCCCCCTGGCATCGGCATGGCGCGCGACGGCCTCGCCCACCACGCGGGCCTTGGTGATCAGCCCGGCATCGTCCAACCCCGTGCCGCGCCCCACCCATTCTCCGGGTGTGCCGCCGCAAAGCGCGTGGGCGATCGCGGCGGCGGCTGTGGTGTTGCCGATGCCCATTTCCCCCGTCACCAGAAGGTCGGCGCCGGGGTCCACCGCATCCCAGCCAGATGCAAATGCGCGCAGAAACCCGGCCTCGTCCATTGCCGCGCCTTGGGTGAAATCCGCCGTGGGCTGGTCCAGCTCCAGCGCATGCACGTCCATCCTTGCACCAAACACGCGCGACAACTGGTTGATCGCCGCGCCGCCGGCCAGAAAATTCGCCACCATCTGCGCCGTCACCTGCGGGGGAAAGGCGCTGATTCCCTGTGCGGTGACCCCGTGATTGCCGGCAAAGATCACCACCTGCGGCGTATCTGCATGGGGCCTGTCGGTCCGCTGCCAGCCCGCCATCCAGACCGCCACATCCTCAAGCCGGCCAAGCGCGCCGGGGGGTTTGGTCAACTGCCCGTTGCGGGCCTGCGCGGCCTTGACAGAGGGTCCATCACTGTACGGCAGACCGGACAGAAGGCTGCGGATGTCGGCAAGGGATCGGGGGGACTGGGACATGGGATCGCTCGTTGATTGTTGGCCTGCCCCGGTGTTTAACCGCCATGCCGCAACACACAACCCTGGAAGTCCCATGCCAGCGCCCGATACCGACACCGCCCTGATCCGGACCGGCGACATCGCGGCGGCCATCGGGTTGCTGACACGGCTGCCGGTGCGCGTCTCGGACGCTGCCGCCGCGCGCAGGGCGCAGGCGGCATGGGCCTATCCGTTGGCGGGCCTGGTGGTGGCCTGTCTGGGCGGGGCCGTGGGCTGGGCCGCACTGGCGCTGGGGGTGGCACCCTGGCTGGCGGCCGGGCTGACCCTTGGCACGATGATCGCCGCGACGGGCGCGCTGCACGAGGACGGTCTGGCCGATTGCGCCGACGGGTTCTGGGGCGGATGGACGCGCGACCGGCGGCTTGAGATCATGAAGGACAGCCACATCGGCACCTATGGCGTGCTGGCGCTGGTGCTGGGCACGGGTCTGCGCTGGGGCGCGCTGACGCTGTTGTTCGAGCAGGGCGCGGTTGTGGCCCCGCTGATCGCGGCGGCGATGCTGTCGCGTGCCGCAATGCCCGCGGTGATGCGCACGCTGCCCCATGCGCGCGCCACCGGCCTGTCGCATCATGTGGGCCGACCGCAGGCCGGGACGGTGATCTTGGGCGGGCTGCTGGCGCTGGTTGCCGCGATCCTGTTGCTGGGTGCCGCCGCGCCGGGGGCCTTGGTGATGGCCGCATGTGCCGCCGCGGCGATGGGCATGGTGGCCCGGGCACGGATCGGTGGGCAGACCGGCGATGTTCTGGGGGCCACGCAACAGGTCTGCGAAATCGCGGTTCTGCTGCTGCTGAGCGCATGAAAAAACCGCACCATTTCAAATGGCGCGGCTTCTTCTTTTTTCGGCAAGGATCGCCTCAGGCGGCGCGCGACACCAGCGCGTCATCCACCTGCTTGGCGGCATCCACCTCGCCGCTGCCGGATACGGCGGCGACTTCGCGGGTCAGACGCTCCAGTGCGGCTTCGTACAGCTGCCGCTCGGAATAGCTCTGCTCGCGCTGATCGTCGGTGCGGTGCAGGTCGCGCACCACTTCGGCGATCGCGATCAGATCACCGGAATTGATCTTCTGCTCGTATTCCTGCGCCCGACGCGACCACATGGCCTTTTTCACCTTGGCCTTGCCCTTGAGGGTCTTCATCGCATGTGCGACCACATCGGGGCTGGACAGGCTGCGCATGCCGATCTCGGTCGCCTTGTGGGTGGGCACCCGCAGGGTCATCTTGTCCTTGTCAAAGGACACGACGAACAGTTCCAGCGCGATACCCGCGATCTCCTGCTCCTCGATCGAGATGATCTGTCCAACTCCATGGGCCGGGTAGACCACATAGTCGTTGGGGCTAAATTCGGATTTCTTGGATTTACTCATTCAGTCCTTCCTTGCAGGCAGCCGCATGTCTTGCGGCGACAGCATAAGCGGCGTGACCCCTGTTGGCCCCGTCGCGCAGAGTGCGTTGTCATAAGATAAAACCGGGTGGCAGCATCCGGCGTGATGTCATGTGCGTGGTGTCATATTGTTGTGACTTTACCACAAAAACAGGGCCATGGCAAAAGCTACGTTCGGTCGCGCAATATCCTGCCCCTGCCGGCGCAGGTCAGGCTAAACATGCATTGCCGCCAAGACTTTTTGCTGCGCCGGCTTCTGATCGCGCATGACGCTCAGCCGCCTTCGCCCGGTGCCTCCGAGAAATATTTCTCAAGCTTGCCGGCTTCGCCATCACGCTCTTCCGATTCGGGAAGCGGGTCTTTCTTGGTGATGATGACCGGCCACATCTCCGAGTATTTTCGGTTGAACTCGACCCATTTTTCCATGTCCGGCTCGGTATCCGGGCGGATCGCATCTGCGGGGCATTCGGGTTCACACACGCCGCAATCGATACATTCGTCAGGATGGATCACCAGCATGTTCTCGCCCTCGTAGAAACAATCCACGGGGCACACCTCGACACAGTCGGTGTACTTGCAGGCGATGCAGTTATCGATGACGACGTAAGTCATGGGCAGATCTCATCCATAGGGTTGCAAGGTGACCTAGACCAGCCGCCCCTATCATTCAAGCACCCTGCGCCGGGCTTCGTCGATCTTTCTGCGGTCACGCTTGGTCGGGCGGCCGCCATCGCGGTGCGCGTTATCATAGCTGGGGGCTTTTGCCGGGGCCTCGGGCTCGGGCTCTGTCAGGTCGTCATACAGCGTCTGCGCCTCGGTCGCGGGGCCACGGCGCACCCCGGGGGCCAGGATGCGCACGACGAACACGCGCTCGGCCTTGGCCAGGGTCAGCACGTCGCCCGGCCCCACCTTTTGCGCGGGTTTCGACGCCTTGTCGGCATTCACCCGCACATGACCCGCGCCCACCATGTCAGCGGCGACCCCGCGCGATTTGGCAAACCGCGCGTGGTACAGCCATTTGTCCAGACGGATGCGGGCCGCATCGTCCGACAAGGCGGATCAGCCCTTGTCCTTGAGGCCCATGAGCGCGGCGGCAAAGGGGTTGTCGGGGTCGATCCGGTCGGATTTGCGCGGCGCCGAGCTGAACGTCTTTGGCCCCTCTTCGCGGCGCGGCCCCTTGCCCTTTGGCGGCTTGCCACGGCCTTTCTGGCCCGGTTTGCCGCCGTCCTTGCCGGGGCGGTCGCCCTTGGCCTGCCGATCACCCTGCCCCTGACGCGGGCTGTCGGGGCGTTTGCCACCGCGCGGGCGCGGCGCCCAGGCGAAGGTATAGAACACCTCGATCTCGGGGGCCTCGGCGGCCATGTCGGGCGCAGTGCCCACTGGCACCTCGCCCTCGGACACCTCGGGAATGTCGGCGGGCACTTCGGTCTCGGCGGGCAGGTCTTCGGCCACGGGGGCGATGCCGTCATCCGGGATCGCGGCAACCGCATCCGCAGGCGTCTCGGCCACGGGTGCCTCGGCGGCATCGGCTGCCAGATCGGGCGCGTCGGCCATGGCCACATCCACCGGCTTGACCTTTTCACGCTCGCCGCGCTCGGCCTTGTAGCCGAGCCCCTGCATCAGATCGGCGAACTGTTCCAGCGTCATGCCTGTGATCGACAGCATGTCAGGCGTCGCCTCGAATCCGGCGCGGCTGTCCTGTGCGCGCAGCATGTCGGCCAGACGTTCCAGCATGTCGATACGGATCGAGCGTTCGCCCGCCGCGCGGTAGCCTGCCATCGGGGCATAGCCATCGGGGGCGTGGGCATCGGTGGGCACGGTGACCAGACCGGGCGGCGGCGCCTCGGGGAAGGTATCCAGCCCCTTGGCCAGCGACCACAGCACCAGCCGCAGCCGCGTCGGCGCGGGTTTCAGCAGCAGCGGCAGAAAGATCGTGAACTGCCCGAACCGCAGACCATGCTTGCGCAGCGCGCCGCGCGCCTCCTGATCCAGCGCCTTGACCTCGTCGGCCACCTGCGCGCGCGGCAGCACGCCCAGATTCTCGACCATGCGAAAGGCAAATCCACGCGCCAGACCGTTCAGCGTCTCGTCGCGTGACAGCGCCAGCAGCGGCTCGAACAGGTTGGCGATCTTGCGGTCCACAAAGTGCTGCAACCGGCGCTCGACCTTCTGCTTCACATCCGGCCCGGCCTCGTCATCGACAAAGGCGCTGACCTGCGGTTTCAGCGGATCGGCTCCGGCCACCAGCTTGCCCACCGCCTGCTCGCCCCACATCAGGCCGCCCTGCTCGGTGTAATCAATTTCGGTATCGGGCGCGTTGTAGAACCGGTCGGCGCGCAGATGGAAATGCGGCACCAGTGCCTGCACCGACGCGCTGCGCAGCGTCTTGGCCTCTTGTCCCGTGGCGTCCTTGTCCTGACGGAACCGGAACCCCTCCAGCCGACCGACGAATTCGCCTTCGACGGTCACTTCACCCTTGTCGTTCACCTCGGCCAAAAGGGCCTCCTTTTGCTTGAGCCGCCGCAACAGCACGCTGGTGCGCCGATCCACAAATCTTTGCGTCAGACGCGCATGGAGCGCATCCGACAGGCGATCTTCTACCGCGCGCGTCTCGTCACGCCAATGGCTTTCGTCACTTACCCAGCCCCTGCGCTGCGCCACATACGTCCATGTGCGGATATATGCCAATCGTTTGGACAACGCATCTATATCACCATCCGGCCGGTCGATCCGCTGAATCTGTCGCCCCAGCCAGTCATCCGGCACCCGTCCGCTTTCATGCAGGAAACCAAAGATCCGTTCCAGAAGCCCCGCATGTTCCGCATGGCTGATGCCGCGAAAGTCGGGAATCCGGCACACATCCCACAGCAACCGGACCGAGGCGACATCCGACGCCCGCGCCGCCACCTCGGCCTGATCCGACAACGTCTTGAGCGCCAGCAGGTCGTCGCTGTCGCGGGTGCGCAGCAGCAATTCGTCCTGCGGGTTCTGCTCCAGCGAGGCGATGAGGCTGTCAGGCGAGGCATAGTTCAGCGCAGCGTTGCGCCATTGCAGCTTGCGGATCGGGGTAAAGCGGTGGTCGCAGATCGCCTGCGCCACGCCATCGTCCAGCGGCGAGGCCTCGCCGGTCACGCCGAAGGTGCCATCGGACATGCCCCGGCCCGCACGGCCCGCGATCTGCGCCAGTTCGTTGGGGGCAAGGGGTCGCATACGCCGGCCGTCAAACTTGGACAACGCGGAAAAGGCGACATGGTTGATATCCAGATTCAGGCCCATGCCGATGGCGTCGGTCGCCACCAGGTAATCGACCTCGCCATTCTGGTACAACTCCACCTGCGCGTTGCGTGTGCGCGGGCTCAGCGCGCCCATGACCACCGCCGCACCGCCCTTCTGACGGCGCAACAGCTCGGCGATGGCATATACATTCTCAACCGAAAACCCCACGATCGCGCTGCGTGCCTGCATCCGGCTTATCTTTTTCGAACCTGTGTAGGAAAGCTGCGACATCCGCTCGCGGCGCATGAACTGCGTCTCGGGGACCAGCGCCGCGATGGTCTGGCGCATGGTATCAGACCCCAGAAACACGGTTTCCAGCAGGCCGCGCGACCGCAGCAGACGGTCGGTGAACACGTGCCCGCGCTCGGGATCGGCGCAAAGCTGGATCTCGTCGATGGCCAGAAAATCGCAGCCCATGCCCTCGGGCATCGCCTCGACCGTGCAGACCCAATATTGGGTGCGGTCGGGCACGATCCTCTCTTCTCCGGTGACCAGCGCGACCACCGACGGGCCGCGCGCCGCCACGATCTTGTCGTAGACCTCGCGCGCCAGCAGCCGAAGGGGCAGACCGATGATGCCTGTGCGATACCCCAGCATGCGGTCGATCGCATAATGGGTCTTGCCCGTATTCGTCGGCCCGAGGACCGCCGTGATGCGCGCGTTCTGGGCCATGCTGCCCCCCGCCTGTCAGAGTTCGCGGCCCTCGACCCGGTCTTTCAGCCGTTCGCGTGCCACCTTGGCCTCGTCGTAATGCGGGTGCATCGTCAGGACAAGCGCATAGGTCTCGTAGGCCAGTGCGGGATTGTCCAACTGCTCGAACACGGTGCCCAACCCGTAAAGTGCATCGAAATGATGCGGGTTGAGCGTCAACGCCTGTTCCAGATCGGCCAGCGCCGGGCCTGCCATGCCTTCGCCGAAATAGGCCTGAGCGCGACCGTGATAGGCCTCGGCGAAATCCGGCGCATGGTCGATGACCGCGCTGAAATGTTCGATCGCGGCTTCCGCTTCGCCACGTTCCAGCGCGTCCTTGCCCCGTTGCAGCAGCAGATCCATCGAATCGGACCCGCTTTGCGACCATTTCATCCTGATCTCGCGGGTGATGGATTTCGAATCGGTCGCCTCGGACTGTTGCAGCCGCTCGTACAGCGGGCGCAGATCGGCCTGCTGCGCCAACCCCGGTAGGGAAAACGTGACTGTCAGCAAACCTGCCGCGACGATATGTTTGAGGTTGATACGGTGCATGCTCATAACACATACAAGTTTAACGCACCGCGGGCCCAAAACCAGCCCCGGTCGATCAAAAAGGGATGATGACCATGAGCGATGTGATCGATGCAGCCGTTGCGGCGCTGAACGAAAAACTGTCAGGTGCCGAATTTGACGGCAAAGCGAAGTTCGTGATCGAGGGCGAAGGCGCGGTGATGATGGATTCGGCAGGCGCGCGCGCCGGCGATGACGAGGCCGATGTGACCCTGACCGCAGACGTCGACACCTTCCAGTCGATCCTGTCGGGCGAGATGAACCCGACCGGGGCCTTCATGTCGGGCAAGCTGGCTGTCGACGGCGACATGGGCATGGCGATGAAACTCGGCTCGGTCCTGAGCTGAGGCGATGGAGCGCGCACCGTTTTTCGACGATCTGGCCGAAGGGCCGGACAACGGTGCCGCCTACTGGCTGCGGGCCGATGATGGCGTGCGGCTGCGCATCGGTGTCTGGCCGCAGGCGGATGCGCGGGGCACGGCCATCATCTTTCCCGGACGCACCGAATATGCCGAGAAATATGGCCGCGCCGCCGCCGATCTGGCAGCGCGCGGCTATGCCACGCTGGCGATCGACTGGCGCGGGCAGGGTCTGGCCGACCGATTGTTGCCGGATCGTGCCATCGGTCATGTCGAGGATTTTGCCGACTACCAACGCGATGTGGCAGCGGTGATCGCGGCGGCCCATGCGCTGGACCTGCCCCGCCCCTGGCACTTGATCGCGCATTCGCTGGGCGGTTGCATCGGTTTGCGCGCGGTGATGTCGGGCCTGCCGGTGCAATCATGCGTCTTTTCCGCCCCGATGTGGGGCATCACCCTTGCCCCCGCCACGCGGCCCGCAGCCTGGGCGCTGGGGTGGAGCGCCGCGCGCCTGAAACTGGGGCGCAGCATGGCCCCCGGCACCAGCCCCGTGCACCTTGTTCTGGGCGAACCGTTCGAGGGCAATCCCCTGACCACGGATCGTGACATGTTCGACTATATGCGCAGTCATCTGGTGATGCAGCCGGACCTGAGCCTTGGCGGCCCGTCCATCCATTGGGTGCACAAGGCGCTGGTGGAAATGCGCGCGCTGGCGCGACTGCCATCGCCATCCCTGCCCTGCCTGACTTTCCTTGGCACGGCGGAAAAGATCGTCGATCCCGGTCGCATCGATGCCCGCATGGCCGCGTGGCCCGGCGGCAGCCTGCAGATGGTCGCAGGCGCCGAGCACGAGGTTCTGATGGAGACCCCCGCAATCCGCGCCCTTGCCTTTGACCAGGCCACCGCGCTGTTCGATGCCAGCGCCGATGGCCCGGTGAACCGCGCGCGGATCGGCTAGGCGCTCTCAGGCGTCGCGCTGTATTTCTTGGCGCTGCGCGCCAAGACGTTCGATCCTGGCCTCCATGATATCGCCTTCCTTCAGGAATTTCTGCGGCTTGTGGCCCATGCCGACGCCGGGCGGCGTTCCGGTGGCGATCACATCCCCGGGATGCAGGGTCATGATCTGGCTCAGATGCGAAATGATCTGCGGCACGTTGAAGATCATGTAGGACGTGTTGCCGGTCTGCATGGCCGTGCCGTTCACCTCAAGCGACATGGCAAGGTTGTGCACATCGCCCACTTCGTCCGGCGTCACCAGCCAGGGGCCGATCGGCGCAAAGGTGTCGCAACTTTTGCCCTTGGTCCACTGCCCGCCCATTTCCAGCTGGAATTCCCGCTCGGACACGTCGTTGACGATGGTAAAGCCCGCGACATGATCCATCGCCTCTGCTTCGGTCACGTACTTGGTACGCTTGCCGATGACGATGCCCAGTTCGACCTCCCAATCCGCCTTTTTCGAACTGCGCGGCAGGATCACCGGATCGAAGGGGCCGTTGATCGCGCTGTTGGCCTTCAGGAACACGATGGGCATTTCAGGTGGTTCGGCGTTCAGCTCGGCGGCGTGATCGCTGAAGTTCAGGCCGATCGCCACCAGCTTGCCGATGCCGCCCACGGGCACGCCAAGACGCGGGTTGCCCTCGACCAGCGGCAGGGTCTCGGGATCGACGCGGGGCAGATCGGCCAGCACATCGCCCGCCAGATCACCCACCACGCCCGACAGGTCGCGCAAGCCCCCCTGCGCATCCAGAATCCCCGGTTTCTCTGCCCCGTCAGCCCCATAGCGCACGAATTTCATGTCATTTCTCCTGCAAGTTTCCGCGCCACCCTAGCCACACCGCCGGAAAGGGCAAGCACTGGCGCGGCGCTTGCCTTGCCCTATGATGGTGGGTATGGCCGAAAAGCAGGTTCTGGAATTTACGGACAGGGGCGTCTATTGCCCGGCGGGCGATTTTTACATCGACCCGTGGCGCCCGGTGGCGCGCGCGCTGATCACCCACGCCCATGCCGATCATTCACGCCCCGGGCATGGCGCCTATCTGGCGACCCATGGCAGCCTGCCGGTGATGCGCCACCGGTTGGGCGGCATCACGGCCGAGGGTGTGGGGTATGGCGAGGTGCGCAGGATCGGTGATGCATCGGTCAGCTTTCATCCCGCAGGCCATGTGCCCGGATCGGCGCAGATCCGGGTTGAGGTGGACGGCCAGGTCTGGGTCGTTTCAGGCGATTACAAGCTGGGCGATGACGGGCTGTGCGACCCGTTCGAGCCGGTGCGCTGCCACGCCTTCATCACCGAATGCACCTTTGGTCTGCCGGTGTTCCGCTGGCGCCCGCAGGCCGAGGTGGCGCAGGACATCCTGCACTGGTGGCAGAGCAACGCCGCCGAGGGACGCGCCAGCCTCCTGGGGGCCTATTCGCTGGGCAAGGCGCAGCGTCTGCTGCACATGCTGCGCGACCGGCCCGGCCCGATCCTCACCCACGCAGCGGTCGAGAACGTGAACGAGGTGCTGCGTGCCCAAGGCCTGCCGCTGCCTGATACTGTCCGCGTCACACCCGATCTGGACGCCAAGGCATATCCCGGCGCGTTGGTGGTCGCGCCGCCGTCGGCCTTTGGCAGCACCTGGGCGCGGCGGTTCGGCCCGGCCAGCACCGGCTTTGCCAGCGGCTGGATGCAGTTGCGCGGGGTGCGGCGGCGGCGCGCGATGGATCGCGGCTTTGTCGTGTCGGATCATGCGGACTGGCCTGAACTGCACCGGGCCATCACTGATACCGGTGCGGAAAGCATATATGTAACACATGGTTACACCGACATCTTCGCGCGTCACTTGAATGAGCAGGGCTACAGCGCGCTGGTCGTGCCAACGGAATTCGGCACTGACGAAGATGCGAGCGAGGATGCGGCATGAAACGCTTTGCCGCGCTGTTCACCCAGATCGACCAGACCACGAAAACATCACTCAAAACCAATGTGTTGCGCACCTATTTTGAGACGGCCCCGGAAAACGACAAGCTGTGGACTGTGGCGCTGCTGTCAGGCCGTCGTCCAAAACGCGCCGTCACCACCACACGCCTGCGCGAATGGGCGGCCGAGCGTGCCGGGATCCCCCTGTGGCTGTTCGAGGACACCTATGCCATCGTCGGTGATCTGGCCGAAACCATCGCACTAGTCCTGCCCCCGCCCGCCCGTGCTGACGACCCCAGCCTGACCGACACCATCACCCGTCTGCGCGCGCTGACGCATCTGGAGGAACCCGCGCGCAAGCCGGTCATTCTGGACCTGTGGGACGGGCTGGACCCGTCGCAGCGACTGGTGTTCAACAAGCTGCTGACCGGCGGTTTCCGCATCGGTGTCAGCCAGAAGCTGATGACCCGTGCGCTGGCGCAGGCGGTGGACAAAGACGAGGCCGAGATTGCCCACCGCCTGATGGGCGACTGGACCCCTGACAGCACCACCTGGCACAGCCTGATCATCGCGCGCGACGCCAGCGCCGATCTGTCCCGGCCCTATCCCTTTGCGCTGGCGCATCAGGTGGATGACACGCCCGACACTCTGGGCCCGATCACAGACTGGCAGGCGGAATGGAAATGGGACGGCATCCGCGGCCAGTTGATCCTGCGTGAGGGCCAGCATTTCACCTGGTCGCGTGGCGAGGAGCTGATGACCGACCGCTTTCCCGAACTGGCGCGCGCCACCGACTACCTGCCCCCGGGCACCGTGCTGGATGGCGAGATTGTCGCATGGGACGGCACCGCGCCCCTGCCCTTCAACGCGCTGCAAAAACGCATCGGGCGCAAGACAGTGCCGAAGAAGCTACTGGCCGAGGCGCCGGTGATACTGCTGGCCTATGATCTGCTGGAACACGGCGGGGACGACATCCGCAACCAACCGCTTGTCACCCGCCGTGCGGCGCTGGACGCGTTGCTGGCCAACCTGCCCGATGATGCGCCGATCCGCCCCTCGCCCCTGATCGACGCCGCCACATGGGGTGACCTGGCGCAGGTCCGCGCCAGCGCCCGCGAAAACCGGGCCGAGGGGCTGATGCTGAAACGCCTTGCCAGCCCCTATTTCGTGGGCCGCAGACGCGGCGACTGGTGGAAATGGAAACTGGACCCGCTGACCATCGACGCGGTGATGATCTATGCCCAGTCAGGCCACGGGCGGCGCGCCAACCTGTTTACCGATTTCACCTTTGCCGTGCGCGATGGCGACGCGCTGGTGCCCTTCACCAAGGCCTATTCCGGCCTGACCGACGCCGAGTTTCGCCAGATCACCGCATGGGTGCGCAAGAACACGCTGCAACGCTTTGGCCCGGTGCGGCAGGTGACGCCGCATCACGTGTTCGAAATCGCCTTCGAGGGCATCCAGCGCAGTCCGCGCCACAAATCGGGTGTGGCGCTGCGGTTTCCGCGCATGGCGCGCTGGCGGCAGGACATGGCGATTGACGACGCCGACACGCTGGACCACCTGCACGAACTGCTGGATACCTACGGCTAGGGTTGAGGGTCGGCCCCGCCAGCCATATGTGTGGAGCAACAAACAAAAGGATTGCCCCATGTTCCACCTGCCCCTGCCCGTCTTTGACGCCAACACCAATTCCGGCCCCGGCGGCCTGGGCGATCTGCCCGAATGGGATCTGACCGATCTCTACCAGTCCGAGGATGACCCGAAACTGGCCCGCGACCTGGAATGGCTGGAGCAGGAATGCGCCGCCTTTGCTGCTGATTACGAGAGCAAGCTGGCCGATCTGGACGCCGAGGGGCTGCTGACCTGCGTGCACCGCAACGAGGCGATCAGCGCCATTGCCGGGCGCATCATGTCCTTTGCGGGCCTGCGCTATTACCAGATGACCATCGATGCGGGTCGCGCGAAATTCCTGTCGGACGCGCAGGAAAAGATCACCAACTTCACCACGCCGCTGGTGTTCTTCACGCTGGAACTGAACCGCATCGACGACGCGCATCTGGATGCGATGCTGGACGCCAACGCCGATCTGGGCCGCTATCGGGCCGTGTTCGACCGTATTCGCGCGATGAAACCGTTTCAGTTGTCCGACGAGATGGAGAAATTCCTGCACGATCTGGGTGTCGTGGGCGACGCTTGGGAAAAGCTGTTCGACGAAACCATCGCAGGCATGGGGTTCGAGGTGGATGGCGAACCGCTGGGGATCGAGGGCACGCTGAACCTGCTGACCGACCATGACCGCGCCAAACGCGAATCCGCCGCGCGCGAACTGGGGCGCGTTTTCCAGACAAATATCAAGACCTTCGCCCGTGTGCACAACACGCAGACCAAGGAAAAAGAGGTGATGGACCGCTGGCGCGGAATGCCCACGGCACAGACCGGGCGGCATCTGTCCAACGATGTCGAACCCGAGGTGGTCGAGGCACTGCGCAACGCGGTGGTCGAGGCCTATCCGCGCCTTTCGCATCGTTACTACGCGCTCAAGGCAAAATGGCTGGGGCTGAACCGCATGCAGGTCTGGGACCGCAACGCGCCCCTGCCGATGGACGCGCCCAAGACCGTCGGCTGGGACGAGGCCCGCGCCATTGTTACCGAAGCCTACGAGGGGTTCGATCCGCGCATGGCGGACTTGGCCGAGCCGTTCTTTACAAAGGGCTGGATCGACGCGGGCGTGAAACCGGGCAAGGCACCCGGTGCCTTTGCCCACCCGACCGTGACCGACGTGCACCCGTATGTGATGCTCAACTACCTGGGCAAACCGCGCGATGTGATGACACTGGCGCATGAGCTGGGGCATGGCGTGCATCAACGGCTTGCTGCGGGTCAGGGGGAAATGCTGTCGTCAACGCCGCTGACCCTGGCCGAAACCGCCAGCGTGTTCGGCGAGATGCTGACATTCCGCAAGATGTTGGAAAAAGCCAAAACTCAACAGGAACGCAAGGTTCTTTTGGCCGGAAAAGTTGAGGATATGATAATCACGGTCGTGCGCCAGATCGCATTCTATGACTTTGAATGCAAGCTGCACGCCGCTCGCAGGCTGGGTGAACTGACCCCCGACGACATCAATGACATCTGGATGAGCGTGCAGGGCGAGAGCCTTGGTCCGGTGTTCGATTTCATGGACGGGTATGAAACTTTCTGGGCCTATATCCCGCATTTCGTCCACTCGCCCTTTTACGTCTATGCCTATGCCTTTGGCGACGGGCTGGTGAACGCCCTCTATGCCGTCTACGAGGAACAACCCGAGGGATTTCAGGAGAAATACTTCGACATGCTCAAGGCTGGCGGGTCCAAGCACCACAAGGAACTGCTGGCCCCCTTCGGACTGGATGCGTCCGATCCGGCGTTCTGGGACAAGGGGCTTGGCATGATCGAAAGCATGATCGACGAGCTGGAAGCGATGGAGGGATAAGCGCCAGCGCCGCGCTTCTGGCGCTGCGCGCGCCCTTTGCTGCGCATCCGCTTTGGTGCCACGCGCTGGCAGGGGCTCTATAGATCAATCATCAGGCTCGATATGGGTTAAGTGATCACTATTCGCAGAAAAAAGCGCGCCGCCCGAAAAGGCGGCGCGCTAAATGGTCTTGTGGCGGGAATTTCTTCAGCCGATTCAAAGTATCTTAGTTTGCATCCCGGTTGTTTTCCGCTTCATCGTCCGAGGATTCGGCTTCGTCGCTGGACTCTTCATCGGCCTCACTGCCTGTATCCGACTCGGTCGTCTCGGCTTGCGTGCCTTCGTCCTGGGTGCCTTCGCTGGTTGCACCTTCGGAGTCCGTGCCTTCGGTCGTTGCCTCTTCGGTCTCCACACCTTCGGATTCGGTGCCGTCAGTGTCTGTCCCTTCGGTTTCCGACCCTTGGGATTCAGTGCCATCACCGTTGTCACCCGAAGATTGCGCGCCCTCGGCGTCAGAGCCGTCGGTTTCAGTGCTTTCCGAGTCGGCACCATCATTGCCTGACCCTTCGGCGTCGGAGCCTTCCGAGTCCGCGCCCTCAGATCGCGTCCCGTCGTCTGCGGTGCCTTGGGCGTTTTCCTCTTCGCCTTCCGTGCTTTCGCCTTCTGTCGCATCGGAAGACGCGCCGTCGGTATCCTCGCGCCCTTCGCCCGAGCCTTCGCTGTCACCTTCTGCCGCAGCCTGATCGGATTGCGATGTCGACGAGGCATCAGACGTATCGGCCCCGGCTTCACCTTCCTGCGCCGACTCCGCATCGGGCTGCTCGGGCGTGTCCGATGCCATCGTGCCGGCGATACGGTTTTCCAGATCCGACAACTCCTCGGCCCGGCGGGCGATGGAATCGGTCAAGGTGACAAGCGCGCCCTGCACTTCCGTGCGCTGCGTCTCGGTCGCGGCGATGTCCTCTTTCAGTCCCGCCAGACGGGTCTCGGCTTGTGCCGCGTCCTCTTCCATCTGGGCGATGTTCTGCTCCAGCGTCTCGCTTTCGCTGCGCGATTGTTCAAGCGCCTCGGTAACTTCGGCCAGTTCCGCGCGGGCTTCTTCAACCTCTGCCTTGCTGCTGGAGGCCTCTTCCGTCAGGCGCGCGGTTTCTTCGGTCAGTTGTGACAGGGTTTCCTGAAGCTCGGCTTCCTGGTTACGCGCCTGCTCGACCCGTTCGCCGACCTGTGACAGCTCAGCTTCCTGATCGGCGGTGGCCTGCTCCAGCTCGTCGCGACGCTGCTCGAACGTCGAGAGCTCTTCGCGCAGCGGCGCCAGCTCTTCTTCCAGCGTTGCCTTGTTCTGCTCGGCGGTCTCGATCTGCGATTGCAACTCGGATTCCTGCGCGCGCAGCTCTTCGACGCGTTCAAGCAGCGTCTCGGCGTCGCCCTGGGCACCATCGCGCTGCTCGGTCAGCTCCTGCAGTTCGGGCGTCAGCGCCTCGATCTGGGCATTCAGGTCTGCCAGGGTGCCCGATGCTTCGCGCTGCTCATCGAATTCCTGTTGCACCTCGTTGCGTTCTGCCAAGGTGCGGTTCAGTTCACCGTCCAGACGATTTTGCTCTGTGTAGAAAAAGACAGCAGCCATCAGACCCACAACCGCGACGGCAATCGCGATAATGGTCAGTCTGCTCGTGCCGCCAGACGCGGTTTGCTTCTCAGCCATCGTTCATCCCCTATCAGCTGTGACCGGCGCGGTCTGGACGACGGTCGTTACACGTTCATGAACGCACGACCGCCGCAGTTCGTTCCCGCAGGCGCGCAATTTTCTTGATCCGAAGCGCCGATCAGTTCAACGGCGGCAGGTCCAGCGCGGCTCGGATGGCGTCGATTGCCGCCCCGACCATCTCGGGGTTGGCGCTGGCACCCTCGACAAGTGCGCGCAAAGTCGAGCGCTGTTCTTCGCTGATCTGGTCGCTGTCTTCGATCAATGCCAGCGTCTCGTCGCGATCAAATCCTTCGGGCGTCAGCAGCTCCTCGGGGTCGGTCGCGCCCGTGGTATCTGCACTCTCAACTGCCGGGTCCGTCGCCGTATCGGGCGTGTCTGCCGAACCAGCAGACTCGCCATCCTCGACGATTCGGGCTGTGGACGTTGTCTCATCGGTATCCATGATGACCGGCTCGGACGTCTCGGAGTCCACGACGGTCGTGTCTTCGGTGATTTCATCGCCGATCACCGTCCGGTCGTCTCCAACCGCTTCGGCTTCGCCGTCCTGGGTGGCGGCGTCATCACCGGCAGGCTCTGCTTCGCCTTCCTGGGCTGGCTGGTCGGTTTGTCCGGCTGTCGCGGCCTCTGCTTCTTCGCTTGCGCGCGCGGCCTCAAGCGCCGCTTCTTCCTCGCGGATGCGGTTTTCTTCGTCCCTCGCTTCCTGAGCGGCCTGTTCCGTGCGTTCCTCTTGCAATCGGACCTGCTCGGACTGATTGTTCATCCAGAGGACTCCCCCAATGACAACAATGACGGCAACGACGATTGCGATGATGATTCCTGGGCGCATGGGCTGACCTACTTTCGACTTTGGTCGCAGCAGCATTGGCCGCCTTTTGACCGGTTCACGGGTCGCGTCGCGGCATGCCACGAGGCGTATTCCTGAAATAACCCTCGATCCTGAGTTTCGTTCCGACCTGACGCCCCAGACACCGCCGGGCCGTGATTTTCTGAGGCGCATCCGGTGGCCTGGGTCTGCGCGCAAGGGATTGGTCAACGGAACTTTCTTCCGCTCAGAAACAGCGCCCAGCCACCAGGCCGTGCCGAAAAACCGGAACGGACGCAGGCGGGTCCTGTTGTCAAGGGTAGTCGCAACCATCCAGTAGGAGAACAACCATGCTTCGAAACACCACGCGGGTCGCGCTTCTGAGTTCAGTCGCAGCACTTGCCTTCACGACAGCTCAGGCCCAGACCAACGAGCAAGCACAGGCCGAAACCGATGCCCAGGCCTGCGTCTCCCTTGCCGAGCGCCTGGCGGACGACACCGACGTCGATGCAGAAGTCCGCACCGAGGTCGAAGATGTCATTGCCACGGGCGATGTCACGCAATGCGAGGTCGTTTTCACCGCCTGGGAGGAAGAGGGCACGATCAACCGCGAAACCCTTGAACTTGTCGGCACGGATACGGTCACCGAGCGCATGATCGTTCAGCAGGAGATCGAGGTGGATGCCGACGTCGCGGTCTATCAGCCACCAGCCGAGGTCGGCGTAGACACCGGCACGCCCGAGGTCATGTGGACCCTGCCGCGCCAGAGCGTCACCGTGGAAGAGCAGGCACCGCAGATCCTGATCCGTCAGGGCCGGCCCTCGATCAATGTCCAGCTTCCGCAACCCCGGGTGACAGTCATGATCCCCGAACCTGAAATCATCATCACCTGGCCCGAGTCGACACTCGACATGTCGCAGCTCGAACCACGGATCGAGGTGCGTATTCCCGAGCCGACGGTGACCGTAAACATGCCCGACCCGATCATCGAACTGACGATCGGCGGCGAGGGACCGACCGATCTGGTGGAACTCGAAGATGGCAGGTTCGCGCCGCAGGGAGCCTCCGAGGCAGACCTTGAACCACGGATTTCCATTCAAAATCGCGACGCGATGATCAGTCCCGGCCAAGAGGCCGAGCAGCCCGAAATCGTGTTCAACCGTGGCGAACCCAGGGTAACCTATGAGGGCGGAGACCCCGAGGTCACGGTCGAGGTGGTCGGCGAACCCGAAATCCGCGTTTCGGGTGGGCAACAGGATGGCGAGGCGAACGTCACGATCCGTCGCGACGAGGCCCAAGGCGAAACGGACGGTGAAACCGAAGCCGACCGTGCGCAGGACCCTGACACGGCCAATGACTGACCATCGCTTTCGGGTAACCGACCGGACCATCTGTCCGGCGCGGGACCCCCTTCTGCATGATCACACCCTCGCCAGACGGCGGGGGTGTATTCGTTTGTCTAGCCTTCAAACTGAAAGGCAGCACGCCCGCAGCCCAAACCTGCCTCGGGTGTGCAGGCCAGTCACTTCAACTGACTGTCCTTCGATCCGCGTCGGTTGATCCCGCCCCGCGCCGCGCTGCGCCCGTCCCGCTCGGCGGCGCAATCAACGCACAGCTTGACGCCCGGCAGCGCCTCGCGCCGCGCCTGCGCGATCTCTTCGCCACATTCGGCACATTCGGTCAGGCTGTCGCCCACGGGTTGCGGGCGGGCCTTCATGCGTTTCAACTCATCCTCGATCGAGGCTTCGATCTGTTCGCTTACCGCGCCATCGCGCGACCATCCGCCTGCCATCGCACACCCTCCTGGTTCGCCAGCGCCCGACCTTGCGTCAGGCTTGGCGTGCTTGTGATTCTCGCGCAGCATGCCGGATAAGATCAAGGGGGGCACCGATGCGCATCATATTCAGGGGGCTGTTGGCCCTGACCGTTCTGGCCCTTTTTGCGCTGGCGGCTTTCTTCATCTTCGCCCCCGCCTATGTCGAGTCGCAGCGCAATGCGGTGATTCCGCATGATCCTTACCCGGTGTCGGCCGAGGCCCGCGCCCTGCACGACAGCCTGACCGTGGGCGACTGGCATGCCGATCCGCTGCTGTGGAAACGCGATCTGGCCGAACGCGACACGCGCGGGCAGGTCGACATCCCCCGCCTGATCGAAGGCGGCGTGGCGGTGCAGGTCTTTACCGCGGTCACCAAATCCCCCGCCGGGCAGAATTACGAGGAAAACAGCGCGGATACCGCCGACAACATCACCTTTCTGGCGATCGGGCAGTTGTGGCCGATGCGCACATGGACGAGCATCTACCAGCGCGCCCTGTATCAGGCCGAGAAACTGCACCGGTTCGAGGCGCGGCTTGACGGGCAGTTGAAGGTCATCAGGTCACTGGCCGATCTGGACGCCGTGCTGGAAGCCCGCGCAAGCGGTCAGGACGTTGTCGGCGGTATTCTGGGGGTCGAGGGCCTGCACGCGATCGAGGGCGATCTGGCCAAGCTGGACGGCCTGTATGACGCGGGCCACCGGCTGTTCGGGCTGCACCATTTCTTTGACAACGAACTGGGCAGTTCGCTGCACGGCACCGGCGACAGGGGCCTGACCGAGTTTGGCCGGCAGGTGGTGACCGAGCTTACCAGCCGCCCGGTGATCATCGACGTGGCCCATTCCAGCCCGCAGGTGGTGCAGCAGGTGCTGGCGATGACCGATGTGCCCATCGTGCTGTCGCACACCGGGCTGCATTCGCAATGCGAAGTCACCCGCAACCTGCCCGACGAGTTGATGCGCCAGATTGCGGCCAGCGGCGGGGTGATCGGCATGGGCTACTGGGCCGATGTGGTCTGCGGGCCGATCACCCCCAACGGCATCGCCGACATGATCGCGGCGGCGATTGACGCGGTGGGGGTCGATCACGTCTCGCTGGGGTCGGATTTCGACGGGTCGGTCGAAACCGCCTTTGACACATCGGAACTGCCCGCGCTGACCCATGCCCTGCTGGAACAAGGTCTGACCGAGGATCAGATCGCAAAGGTGATGGGCGGCAACATGGTGCGGGTGCTGCGCGCCCGGCTGGAGTGACCGTCAGACCGCCAGCACATCGGCCAGATGCGTGTCGAGGTCTTTCAGCGGCAGCTTGGCCAGATCCTTGTCCAGGTCCGCGTGCAGCGCTTTTTTCAGTGCATCCGGCATCTCGTCGCGCAGCGCGCCCAGCATCTTGGGCGATGCTGAAATCACCAGACGGTCATAGCCGTGTCGCGCAAACATATCGGCGGCCTCTTCCATGACGTGGCTGGCGAAATCCTCGCGCTTTTGCCGCCGGACCGAGGTGGGGCGTTCGAACCCGTGCCCGCCATCCCCCGGCGAAGCCTGCTGACGGCCCGGCGCATCGGTGTAGCTGGCGCGCACCTCGCCCAGATCATCGACGGTGTAGTCGGCAATCTCGGCCAAACCCTTGCCGACACCGGCGTTTTCGATCAGGCGCATGCGCTTTTCGCTGGCCAGCAGGATCATCGTGCGGACTGGTTTCATACCGTCATCTCCTTTTGTCTGCTTCACATGAGAAGGTGGCCATTCGCTGCCCCGGCTTCAATGCGAGGGGTCAGATATCGTACCCGGTGGCACGAATACGCCGGAGCACCTGATCCGGCATCGCATCCGACCCGGCGTTGATGCACATCCGCCCGAAGTACCAGTAGACATACTTGGCATACTGGCGCGCGGGGGGCGGCGCGCGCAGCGCCATTTCCAACGCATCCGCATCGCGCGCCACGGTGGCGACGTGGTGAAAATCGCTCTGCCCGCACAGGATAACGGGTTTGCGATGCAGATAGGCCTCGACGCCGACGGCCGAGTTGATCGTCACCACCCGGTCGCTGGCGGCGAGGATGTCGTGGATGTTGCCCATGCTGATATGCAGCCGTGGATGCGTGGCGCGCATTCCCACCAGCCGCTCCAGCACATCGCTGTCCATCTCGCGCGGATGCGGCTTCACGATCACTTGGCCGGTGGTGGCGGCCAGCACGGTGTCCAGCATGGTCCAGCGATCCATGTGGCATGTCTCGCCCACGATGCGGTGGGTTTCGGATTGTAAGAACACCGCCGCCTGCGCCTGCGGCAGCGCCTCGGCATCCTGAGGTTGGTCATAGCGCGAGGTGCGGGTGCTCACCAGCCGGGTGCGCAGCCGGTGAAAGAATGCGCGCGCCTTGTCGCCGTCGATCCGCGCGGGGCGAAAGGCCATGTCGGCGATGGACGAAAACGCGCGGATGCCCTGCGGATCAAGGTTCCAGAACGGGTAGATATAGGCGATCCCGGCGTTCAGCGCGCGGGGATGGCGCACCTGCCCGTGATTGACGATGTGAAAGGCGTCATCGGCATCCAGACTGGCGGGCAGCGCGTCGCGGTCTATCGCCACCGCACGCCAGACGATGCCGCGCTGATCCAGCCCGGCCATCAGTTTCTGATAGAACGGCAGCATGGCGGCGCGGTCGGTCACCCAGTCGCGCGGCACGTGAAATACGATCTGACCCATCGCCGCCATATCACCGCGCCCACGCAGCAAAGACAAGGCCCCGCGCAGGGGATGCACGGGGCCGGATTTCGAGCGGCTTGTGTAGATCAGGCTGCGGGCAACATGCCCTTTTCGACCGCCAGTTCGCGCATGCGCTGTTGCAGCTTTTCGAACGCCCGCACCTCGATCTGGCGGATGCGCTCGCGGCTGACGTCGTATTGCGTGCTCAGATCCTCCAGCGTCACGGTCTCGTCCGACAGGCGGCGCTGGGTCAGGATATCGCGCTCACGCTCGTTCAGCACATCCATCGCCTGCGCCAGCAACTCGCGCCGCGCCACAAGCTCGTCGCGCTCGGCATACTCGCCGGCCTGATCTGCGCTTTCGTCCTCCAGCCAGTCCTGCCACTGCATCGTGCCTTCGCCCTCGGACCCGACAGTGGCGTTCAGCGAGGCATCGCCGCCGGACATGCGGCGGTTCATGCTGATCACCTCGTCCTCGGTCACGCCCAGATCATGTGCGATCTGCTTGACGTTCTCGGGGCGCATGTCGCCGTCTTCCAGCGCGCCGATGCGGGCCTTGGCCTTGCGCAGGTTGAAGAACAGCTTTTTCTGTGCCGATGTCGTGCCCAGTTTCACAAGGCTCCAGGACCGCAGGATGTATTCCTGAATGCTGGCACGGATCCACCACATGGCATAGGTCGCAAGGCGAAAGCCCTTTTCCGGGTCGAACCGCTTGACCGCCTGCATCAGGCCCACGTTGGCCTCGGAAATCACCTCGGCGGTGGGCAGGCCATAGCCACGATAGCCCATGGCGATCTTGGCCGCCAGACGCAGGTGGCTGGTGACCATCTTGTGCGCGGCCTCGGTGTCTTCCTGCTCGACCCAGCGCTTGGCCAGCATGTATTCCTCTTCGGGCTCCAGCAGGGGAAACTTGCGTATTTCCTGCATGTAGCGGTTCAGCCCGCCTTCCGGCGTCGGTGCCGGGAGATTTCCATAATTGCTCATGTTCCCTGTCCCTTCCTTAATGTTTAAGGGTTTAACATCCACATGGGATGTCATGGCCCCGCTTTCAAGGGTCTGTTTCCACTATACGGAACATGGGAGGCGCTCCGTCGTTTTTCGCGGGATATGTCAGCCCGATCACTCTCTTGTGCAACGCGGGTCAGCCCCGCAAGGTTTCCAATAAACCGGCAAAATCCTGCGGCAAGGGCGCGTCAAAGCGCAACGGCTCTCCGCTGACGGGGTGGACAAAGCCCAGGGTCGCCGCATGCAGCGCCTGCCGGGGGAAAACGCGCACCGCCGCGACCGCCGCTGCCGGCAGTGCCTTTTGCGAGACCTTGCGCCGCCCGCCATAGACCGGATCACCGATCAGCCCGTGGCCCACATGCGCCATATGCACCCGGATCTGATGCGTGCGCCCGGTTTCCAGCCGACACTCCACCAGCGCCGCCACGCCGGGCGTGCCGAAACTTTCCAGCACGCGCGCCCGGGTCACCGCATGCCGCCCGCCCTGAAACAGCACGGCCTGTTTTTGCCGGTCGGTCTTGTGTCGGGCCAGCTGGGTGGTGATCTTGAGCACGGCGCCGGGTTCGAAACTGACACCGCGCACGCCATTCAGGCGCGGATCGCCCGGATCGGGCACGCCGTTGCACAGCGCAAGATAGGCGCGCTCGGCCGTGTGTTTCTCGAACTGCGCGGCCAGCCCGTGATGCGCCCGGTCGGATTTCGCCACCACCAGCAAGCCGCTGGTATCCTTGTCGATCCGGTGCACGATGCCCGGGCGCTTGGACCCGCCCACGCCCGACAGGGTGCCACCAAAATGATGCAGCAGCGCGTTGACCAGCGTACCACCGGGGCTGCCGGGGGCGGGATGCACGACCATGCCCGCCGGCTTGTCGATCACGATCAGGTCATCATCCTCGAACACCACGGACAGGGCGATATCCTCGGCCCCGATATGGCTTTCGGCGGCTTGCTGCACGGTGATCTCGACCACATCGCCCTCGGCCACGCGGGCCTTGGGGTCGGTCACGGGCGCGCCGTTCACCTGCACCGACCCGTCCGCGATCAGCCGCGCCAGGCGTGTGCGCGACAGCGCCGCATCCTCTGGCACATCGCGCGCCAGCGCCTTATCAAGGCGGGGCGGCGGCGCGGTGCCGATGCAGACGGATACAAGGGTGCTTTGCATGGATGACCTGCCCCAGCCGGAGGAACCGGCCAACCTGAAATTCCTGCGCCGTCTGGTGACAACCCTGACAGCGGTGATGATCGTCGGGGTCATAGTGATCATTGCCCTGCTTGTCACGGCCCTGCGCGACACCGGCCCCGCCCTGCCCGATCAGATCACTCTGCCCGGCGGCGCAACCGCCACCGCCTTTACCCAAGGTGCGGGCTGGTATGCCATCGTGACGGCGGATGACCGCATCCTGATCTACAACCGCACCACGGGGGCGATGATGCAGGAAATAACGGTTGATGCGGGTGACTGATGGTACCGCCTCCCCGGCTTGAACGGGGGACCTCTGGATCCACAATCCAGCGCTCTAACCAACTGAGCTAAGGCGGCACTGACGGGCGATCTACCCGCAAGGGTGAATGAATGCAAGGGCGTTGCCGCGATTTTTCACCGCGTCTGCAAATCAATCTCCCACGCCTGTTCCACCAGATCGACACCGAAACTGTGCACCGGGCGCGATGCCGTGCAGGACCAGCCGTTGCGCGCATACAGCGCGCAGGCGGCGCGGTGGCTTTCGTGGGTCCAAAGCTGCATGCGCGCATATCCCCGCCCCCGCGCCCAATCCGTGCAGGTCGCCAGCAGGTGCCGCCCCAGACCGGTGCCACGCGCCTGCGGCACCAGCAGGAACAGCCGCAGCTTGGCTGTGGTGTCGTCCTGACGGACGCAGAATATGCTGCCCAGACGTTCACCCCCGCGCCACGCGATCCAGGCCCGTTCGCAGGCCGGATCGTGGCTGCGGATGAATTCGGCCAGCACCTCGGCCACCAGCGCCTCGAACGTGGCATCGAACCCTTCGTCGCGGGCATACAGAACGCCATGCTGCTGGATCAGCCAGCCCGCATCGCCGATTTCCAGATCGCGCAGTTCGATATCATCCATGCCCCATCTGACTGCGCCCGCGCTTGCCAAGCAAGGGGGAAAGGGATAATCGCCCTTCAGACCAAGGAGACGACAGATGGGCATCAACAGCGAACGCGACGTGACAGCCAACCTGCAAATCGGTCCGACCGATCAGGGCATGGTGCGCCTGTACATCGAGGCCGATGGCGTCGAGGTCCCGATGGATTTCGAGCCCGAAGAGGCCGAGGAAATCGCCGAGGAAATCCGCGCCGCCGCCCGGGCCGCGCGCGGCGTCAAACCGAAAAAATGAACTCGGGGTCGCGCAGCGCCTGAAGCCGCCTTGCGGCGTGGGTTGCGAATTTCTGCACCATCGCCTTGCGCCGTGCCGGGGCCAGCCGGGATTCATGCCCGCTGCGGATCAGTTCGGCCCCCCAGGCATCGGCCAGGATCAGCCCGGTTTCATCGGGCAGCAATTCGGTCGGAAAATCGGCGTCGACGGCCCAGAAAAACCTGTCGGACCACTCCAGATAGCCCTGCCACTTGCTATCGGACATGAAATCGGCACGGCTGGATTTACACTCGATCACCCATAACTCGCCCTTGGGACCCAGCGCCATGACGTCCACGCGCAGGCCACGGCAGGGCACGAATTCCTCGATCGAGACAAAGCCAAGCTCGGTCAGATGGCGGCATACGCCACGCGCAAGCATCTGTCCGGGTTGGGTGCGCAGGGTCATGCGTCAAATATGAACAAACACGGAACAAAGACAAGCCCTTGTCGGAGCCTCCATGTCGGCTTATGTGCTGTGGTGGCGGGTGCTGCTCTTCTCGTTACACGGTTGCATTCCGGTGGCCTTAAGCATCTCCGAGGGAGTTGGCTCTGTCCGGGCCCTGGTCCGGTTACCTGACGCCCACCTGTACACACAGGTCCTCGGGAATGAGATAACCAAACGGTCGCTGCGGGCCCGCCACACTACCCCACAGCAGTTCAGCGGCGACGCGGCGCCTTGGCCGGGGCTGACACCGGGACAGGGCGGCTCATGTCGACGCGGACCACCGGCGCGCGGTTGCCGCCGCGCGGTTCGTCATCGTCATCATCCTTCATGCGCATCACGGCGATGGCAAACTGCACGCCTGCAAAGACGATGCCATTGGCGAACCAAAGGATGATCACCGCCAGCAACCCCTTGTCCGAATGGGTCACAAGGTGCCACAGGTTGGCGATGTTGAAATACAGCAGCATGCCCACAAAGGCCGCCGCGATGGCAAAACCGATGGCGACATTCACGATGTAGAGACGGATCAGCTTGGGCATTGGATCGCTCCTTTTGAATATGACAAAGATACTCTGCCCCGGTATCGCTTCAACCCCGTTGACCGCGCAGACGCCGGTATCGGCCTTATTTGGCCTATCCTGCGCGCTTATGCAGCAGGCGCGCGGCGCAGATACATGGGCCGCGCATCGGGACGCAGGGCATGATGCGGCTTGCCGTCGCGCGCACGCAGGGCTTTGAGACGGTTCTGGCGGGCCTTGATCAGCAGGGTCATGTCAGAGATTCCTTCAACGGTTGGTCAGAGCGTGTGGATCAAGCCGCACGGCGGCTGCGGAAATCGACCGGCGCAGGGCGCTGCGACAGATCGGCAAAGAGGTTGGTGTGCTGCGCCTGCAGCTTTTGCAGGGCGATGAGGCGGTTCTGGCGGGCTTTGATCAACAGGGTCATGTCAGGTCTCCGAGCGAGAATGGTTTGATGGGTGAAAACAGTCACAGACCGTTAAAGCCACGGGCGGCATAGCCCAGCTCGTAGCGGAACAGCGTTGCGATCTCTGTCCGCGTCACCTTGGGCGGAACAGGTTCGGCGCTGACGTCTTTTGCCAAATCCAGTCCCAGGCGGGTTTTCAATGTCTGCATCATCGTTGTCTTCCTTTTCCGTGTCGCCCCCGACATCAACAAGGACGGACCCATCGAGAAATAAGTTTCACGAAAAAGACGCTTTTCGACCCAGAAAAGGTTAACATCTTGTTATTTATGGTAAAATTAAGTCGAAAAAAATGAAATCATGAGGAAGGAGCCACGGTTTGGCTGATCCTGCACTGATCGAGCAGCTGTTGTCGCGCGTCTCACTGGGCGACCGGCGCGCCTATGCACAGCTTTATGATGTGGCGGCCCCGAAACTGTTTGGCGTCTGCGTGCGTGTGTTGAAGGACCACGCCACAGCCGAAGACGCGCTGCAAGAGGCATGGATGAAGATCTGGCGCTATGCCGACCGCTATGCCGGTGGGGGAAGTTCCGCGATGGGCTGGATGGTCTCGATCGCGCGCAACACCGCCATCGACAAGCTGCGGGCGGCACGCGTCACCGACGACGTGGATGAGGTGGCCGAGCGGCTGCCCTCCTCGGACCCGACGCCCGAGCAGGCGGTTCTGGCCAGTGCGCAACTGGGCGAGATCACCGCCTGTCTGGCCACGCTGGACGACCCGCGCGACAAGGCCGTGCGCGGGGCCTATCTCGAGGGGCTCAGCTATTCCGAGCTGGCCCGGAAATTCGACGTGCCGCTGAACACGGTGCGCACCTGGCTGCGTCGCAGCCTGCTGAGTCTGAGGGAGTGTATGGGTCAATGACAGACGCCGTGATGGAAAACCGCGAATACAGCCTGCGCGCGGGCGAATACGTGCTGCGTCTGCTTTCCGCCCGCGAAGAACGCGATTTCGAGGATCAGTTGACCGGCAACCCCGGCCTGATGGCCGAGGTCGCGCGCTGGAACCGGCGTTTCGCCGGTCTGGACGCCGAGTTTCAACCCGTGCCCCCGCCAAGCGCGGTCAAGGCCGAGCTGATGGCCCGCCTGTTCGGTGAAGAGACGCCGCGCACCCTGCCCTTCTGGCAGCGGCTGGGCCTGTGGCAGGGGGTATCGCTTGCCTCGCTTGCCGTCGCAGGCGTGTTCGCCTGGCAGGTGATGCAGACGCAGCCCGGCCCGGTTGGCCCGGCCCCTGTCTATGTCTCCGAAGTGGTGGCCGAGGATTCCAGCCTGCGGGTTCTGGCGGTGTTTGACGGGGCCACCGATCAACTGCGCATCACCCGCACGGCGGGCGGCCCCGATACCGGACGGGTGCACGAATTGTGGGCCATCGCGGGCGACAACGCGCCGGTGTCGCTTGGCGTGATGCCCGACGACGGGCGCGGGGCGATCACCCTGCCGCAGGGCGTGTCCCCGCAGGGGCTGGTGCTGGCCATCTCGGACGAGCCACCGGGCGGCTCGCCCACGGGTCAACCCACCGGCGCGGTTCTGGCCGTGGGGCAGGTCTTGGACCTGTGACGGCTTGGGGGATGGTGACATGACAGGGTCATCATCCCCGGCTACTCTTGCGACATCCTGACGCAAGGAGAGTGCCATGTTGCGACTGCACTGTTTTGCCCCCGCCATGGGCATGATCAGCCCCAGCCCGTTTTCCGTGAAATCGCTGGCTCTGCTGGAAATCGCCGGCTTGACGTACGAGCGGGTCGCGGGCGATCCCCGCCGCGCGCCCAAGAAGAAACTTCCGTTTCTCAGGGATGCGGGAAAGACGATCCCGGATTCGCATCTGACCCAGCAGCATCTGACGCAGGCGCATGGGGTCGACCTTGATGCGCACCTGTCGGATCACGAGCACGCGATCGCAACCGGTTTTCGCGCCTTGATCGAAGATCAGTTGTGCTGGGTGCTGGTCCATTCGCGCTGGATCGACAATCCCGATGCCACCCGCGATGCGTTTTTCAAGCCGGTGCCCGCCCTGATCCGTCCGGTGGTCTTTGCCATGGTGCAGCGTTATGTGCACAGGTCGCTGAACAGCCAGGGCATGGGCAGGCATAACGGCGCGCAGATCTATCGCTTTGGGGACGAGGCGCTGTCGGCGCTGGCAAATTATCTTGGTGACAAGCCCTATCTGATGGGCGCGCAGCCCTCGGCCATCGACACAAGCCTGTTCGGCATGCTGGAAAGCATCCTGACCCCTGCGCTTGACACGCCGTTGAAACAGGCCGCCTTGGCCCATCCGACCCTTGTGGCCTATCACCAGAGGTTCGAGGCAGAGCAGGTGCCCGATTTGCGGGCCAAAGCAGTCTAGAACGCTTCGGGCCGGGCCTCGCGCGCCATGTGGTCCAGCACCGCGTTGACGAAGGCGGGTTCGCGCCCGTCGGGAAAGAACGCCCCGGCAATGTCGACGAATTCCTTGATCACCACGCGCGGCGGCGTGTCCTTGGACACCAGTTCGGCCCCGGCGGCACGAAACAGCGCGCGCAGCACCGAATCGATGCGCCCCAAAGGCCAGGCCACCACCAGTGCGCGGTCGGTCATGTGGTCGATCCTGGTCTGCCAGTTCACCGCCTGATCCACGAGGTCGCGGAACAGGTCGGGATGGCCCTCGGCCATCTCGTCGCCCTCATAGCTTGCGCCGAAACGGTGGTCCAGAAACTCGCGCACCACGCCATCTGCGTCCTGCCCCGACTGCTCCATCTGGAACAGCGCCTGCACGGCATAAAGCCGCGCGGCCGATTTCATCTGGCGTCGGGTATCGGCGTCGGGCCGGGTCGCGGAGCGGTTGGTCATGCGGTGCTGTCGTCCTGTGAGGGGCCCGCCACCTGATATTCATCGCGCGCGGGCTGAAACCCCACACCTCCGCGGGGCGCGCCCCACTTACGGGCAAGCGCCAGCAGATGCAAGGCCGCAGCCGCAGCACCACCGCCCTTGTTCTGGTCCTTCGGATCGGCGCGCACCTCGGCCTGTTTGCGGTTTTCCACGGTCAGGATACCGTTGCCGATGCACAGCCCTTGCAGGCCCAGCAGGGTCAGACCGCGGCTGCTGTCATTGCAGACCGTATCATAATGCGTCGTCTCGCCCCGGATGATGCAGCCCAGCGCGACATAGCCGTCGAAATTCGCCATCCGTTCGGCCATGCCGATGGCGGGCGGGATTTCCAGCGCGCCGGGCACCTCGACCACCTCGAACGTGCCACCCACCGCCTCGATCTCGGCCACGGCCCCGGCGATCAGGTTGTCGGCGATGTCCTTATAGTACGGCGCCACCACGATCAGCAGTTTCACCGGCTTGTCGAAGGTCGGGCGCGGCAGGATGTAATGGGTTTCCGATCCGGCCATGTCAGGCGTCCCTTTCGATCTTGCGGGTTCCGGTGATTTCAAGGCCATAGGCATCGAGCCCGACCACGCGCGGCAGGCCCGAATTGGTCAGCAGTTCGAGTTTCGACAGGCCCAGCGACGACAGGATCTGCGCCCCCAGCCCGTATTGCCGCAGGGTATGGGGGCTGACTTCGTCATCCTGCACGACCTTCATGTCCAGATCACGCAGCAGCACCAGAACGCCGCGCCCTTCGGCCGCGATCTGGCGCATCGAGTCCGAGAACTCGAACGCGCGGCCCGCCGGACCGGCGCCCACCATGTCGCGCAGCGGGTCCAGTGCGTGCATCCGCACCAGCACCGGCGCGTCACCCGAGATATCGCCCTTGATCAGCGCAATATGCTCGGCGCCTTGCGTCTCGTCCGTATAGACGCGCATCTGCCAGTCACCGCCGAATTCGCTGGTGATGGTCTGATCGCTGCGCATCCGCACCAGGTTGTCATGACGGCGGCGATAGCCGATCAGGTCGGAAATCGTGCCGATCTTCAGACCGTGCCGCTGGGCAAAGGCCACCAGGTCGGGCAGCCGCGCCATGCTGCCGTCGTCATTCATGATCTCGCAGATAACGCCGCTGGGGTTCAGCCCGGCCAGACGCGCCACATCGACCGCCGCCTCGGTATGGCCCGCGCGCACCAGCACGCCGCCATCGCGCGCGCGCAGGGGAAACACGTGCCCCGGTGTGGCGATGTCCTGCGCGCCCTTGGACGCGTCGATCGCCACCGAAACGGTGCGGGCGCGGTCATGGGCGGAAATGCCGGTGCTCACACCCTCGCGCGCCTCGATCGAGATGGTAAAGGCCGTTTCATGGCGGCTGGAGTTGTTGATGCTCATCAGTTGCAGGCCCAACTGATCGACGCGCGCGCTGGTCATCGACAGGCAGATCAGCCCGCGCCCGTGGGTGGCCATGAAATTGATCGCCTCGGGCGTGGCCATCTGGGCGGGGATCACCAGATCGCCCTCGTTCTCGCGATCCTCGTGATCGACAAGGATGAACATCCGCCCGTTGCGCGCGTCCTCGATGATGTCCTCGATCGACGAAATGGCATCGCGCCAGTTTTCCTCGACCGGGCCGGCTTGTTCGTATTTCGCGCTATCGGCCATCTGTCTCTCCCGCGTCATGTGTTATGGCGCAGATAGCGCAGGGCGCGCGTGAAGGCCAGAGGGACGGGGCGTCGCGGCGTCACACACAAGGTGTGCGCCGTGCATCCCGCACGCCGCCAGAGGTGGGGGGCCAGCCCCCCACACCCCCCGGGATATTTGCAGAGAGAGGAAAACAGGTTGCGCGCACTGCGGCGCGGTCAGTCCTGGAATTGCCACAGCGCCGGGAGAAAGCGATAGCTGTCGTCCTCGCGAAGCACATGCCCCACACCCGGAAACGGGAAGTGATAGCCCAGAACCGCGATCCGGTCGGCGGCGGCCATGTCCAGCAGGCGCTTTCGGGTCGCCACAGTCTGATCGCCGTCTGCGTCAAAGGCGTTGTACCAGTCAGGATGGGCAAAGTTGGTATAGGCGTGCGACATGGCGTCCCCCAGCGCCATCAACTGCTTGCCACCGGAGTCCAGCACGACGCTTTGATGGCCCGGCGTGTGGCCGGGCGTGTCGATGACGCGCAGGCCCGGAACGACCTCGTCACCGTCCTGCAACAAAGTCCACTCGACCCCGTCGATGGTGATCGAATTGACCGCGCCGACGACGAATTGCTGATCCTCGGCCGCGACCTGATTCACCAGATCGTCCTGCATCCAGTAATCATGCTCCACCTGCCCGATGAAATACTGCGCGTCGGGGAACAACGGCTCGTCAAAGTCATCGCGGATGCCCCAGATGTGATCTGGATGCGCATGGGTGATCACCACGTGGGTGATCCCGGAGGGATCGACGCCCGCCGCCTCGATGTTCGCCATCAGGCGGCCCGTGGTCGGCATGAACCGGCTGCCCGATCCGACATCGACCAGCACCCTGGCATCGCCCAGTTCCACCAGCAGGTGGTTGGTGTGCGAATAGCCGTCCTCGGGGGACAGGTAGTGCTGCTCCAGAAAGGCCTCGACCTCGTCGCGTGGCGCGTTCACACCCAGCCCGTCGGTGGGAAGGCTGAAATACCCGTCCGACAGGATGGTCAGCCGCGCCTCGCCCAACGTGAACCGGAAATGGGCGGGGTTGGCCGCATCGGGCACGCCAAGCTGCGCGCGCACCGCGGCCGGCAGGGCAAAGGCCGGGGCCATCGCGGCCAGTCTGAGGATTTCGCGGCGCGTCGGCGTGATAAGTGTCATCGGTGGTATCCTCCCGTTGATGCATTGGCGCCAAGACTAAGGCCCCGGGCCGTGGACGCAATGCAGTTTTTGAATGCGTTTCGCTGGCAGGCGCGTATCGGCGTGCGCGCGAACCTTCCTGCGCAGATCAACTAAAGATTGCAAGCCAGGGGCGCCCCCGCTAGCCTGCCCGCATGAACGCAGACCGCCCCTTTTTCGGAATTGCGCTGATGCTTGGCTTTTGCGTGATCGCACCGCTTGCGGATGCGACAGCCAAGCTGCTGGGTCAGGCTGTGCCGCTGGACGAGGTCTTGCTGTTCCGCTTTGGCATACAGGCGCTCGTGCTGATTCCACTGATCTTCCTTGGCGGTCGGGCCTGGCGGATGCGGGGCATGGTGCTGTGGCTGACCGTTCTGCGCACGGTGATGCATCTGGTCGGAATCGCGATGATGTT
This sequence comes from Lacimonas salitolerans, assembly GCF_042677865.1. Lineage (NCBI taxonomy): Bacteria > Pseudomonadati > Pseudomonadota > Alphaproteobacteria > Rhodobacterales > Paracoccaceae > Lacimonas > Lacimonas salitolerans. Next base: position 79,418 of record NZ_JBHUDD010000027.1, read on the forward strand.
CACCGCGCTGCGGTATCTGCCGCTGGCCGATGCGATCGCGATCACCTTTGTGATGCCTTTCATGCTGATGGTATTGGGCAATATCCTTCTAAAGGAAGAGGTCGGCCCGCGCCGCATCACCGCCTGCGCCGTGGGCTTTGCCGGGCCACTGCTGGTGGTGCAGCCCAGCTTTGCCAATGTCGGCTGGCCGGCGGTGCTGCCCGTTGGCGTGGCGCTGAATTTCGCGCTGTTCATGCTGGTGACACGCAAGATCGCCAAGGCGACCGATCCGATCGGCCTGCAGGCCGTCAGCGGCGTGATGGCGGTGGTGATCATGCTGCCGGTGATGATCATTGGTGATGGCACCGGGCTGCAGCTCGAGGTTTCGGGCGGGTATGAATGGTCGCTGTTGCTGGCCATCGGCCTGCTGGGCACGCTGGCGCATCTGCTGATGACATGGTCGCTGCGCTATGCGCCCTCGGCCACCCTTGCCCCGATGCAGTATCTGGAAATTCCGGTGGCCACGCTGATCGGCTGGATGATCTTTGCCGACTGGCCCAATCCGCTGGCGGGCATGGGCATTTGCATCGTGATGGCGGCCGGTCTCTACGTGGTGTTCAGAGAGCGGGCCACCAGCCGCGCCGCGCCAGTACCGCCTGCACCACCTGCGGCATAGCCGATCGTGGCAGGATAAGCAGCATGCCGGGCGCGTCAAATTGCAGGTGCACCGGCCCGGTCGCCGCATTCGACGTGCCGATCCGCCCGTCAGGGGCAAAGCCGATCCCGTCGATGGGCCAGCGCAGGCCGGTAGATCGCCCGGTGACCGCCCGCAACGGAAACAGCGATACACGCGCCCCTGGATCAAGATCAAGCCGCAGGTCGGGCGGTGCCTGCAACACGATCTCGTCCCCGCCCGCCAGAATGCACGCGCGATGGGCGTGGCGCACTAGCGTGTTGTAATTGGCCAGTTCGTGATCGCGCCGCGCGCCCAGAAACCCCAGCCCCAGCACCAGCGGCGCGTCGATCCGGCTCAATGCCTTTTCAAAGTCGGTACTGTCCTGCTCCGTTACCTTGTGCACCAGCGCGGGATCGATCCGCGCCAGATCATCCGCCCCAAGACTGTCCATGTCCCCGATCACCGCCAGCGGCATCATCCCCGCGGCCAGCGCCAGCGCCGCGCCACCATCGGCGGCAACGACCTGTGGCGCATGGCGACGCAGATCCTGCAGCATGGCCAGATCCGCCTCGCCCCCGCCCAGCAGCATTACGGGCGCGTTACTCTGGACAATTTTAGCAGTCATTGAAGGATTACCTGTGTTTTGGGAAACAAATCACAATCCGGCCATGAAATCCGGCCATGAAATGATACGTTAAAAACCGAAGAATCGTTCACGTTTCGGCGTCACCGGGATGGTAGAGAGAAGGTCGCAGGCAAAGAAAGGCAAGTGAACATGGTGAACACGAGTAAAATCCTGACGGTTTCCTATGGCACGTTCTCGTGTACGCTGGAAGGCTTCGACGACTCGTTCGAGACGATGAAGGCAATCGCGGAGTATTTTCGCGACCTGGCTGCCGACGACCGCTATTTCGGTGCCGAACCGCCAGTGCCTGATGCCGAAATGCTTGCCCGCATCGCCGAGCGCGAGATTGCCCGCCGGGTCGAGGCCCGCGAAGAAAAAGGCGGCATTGTCCTGCGTGCCGCGCAGCCCGAAGAGACCTATTCGCTGACCGCGCCGATGCCTGCCGCCAAGGCCAAGCCTGCAGACCAGGCGCAACCCGAGCCTGTTGCCAAAACCGAGCCTGCTGCAACACCCGAGCCTACTGCGACATCCGAGCCGCAGCCCACGCCCGCCGAAGACCTGCAAGACTCCCGGCAAGCCCCTGCCGATGCGATTGCCGACGCACATGCCCAAGAAACACCTTCAGCCGCTGAATCGCAGGATGTTGCGGCAGCCCGGCCCGACGCGCCGACGATGGATCAACCCGAGCAGGCCCTGTCCGAGGACGTCGTAAGCGATGAAGTGGCGACCGAGGACGTCGTGACCGAGGACGTGATCGCCGAGGATGTCGCCGCCGAAGACATGCCAGTTCGCCGCGCCGTTGGCGAAGACTCCACCATCGCCGCCAAGCTGCAGCGGATTCGCGCCGTTGTATCGCGCAATACGGCCGTGCCTGCCGAGTATTCCGAGGACGAGCACGCCGATATCTTTGCGGAACCCGAAACCGTCACGCCGGACGCCGTTCTGACCGAGGAAGCGAAGGCAGACGCCGCCGCGGAGATGGCTGTTGAAGACGTGACAGGGGATGATGTGGCCGGGGATGATGACCTTACACTGGCCGATATCCTTGCCGAAGTCAGGATCGATCCACCCAAGGACACCGATACCGCCGAGGCTTCGGTGACAGAGGATGCACAGGACGACGCCGGGGATGGCATCCCGCAGGAAGACATCGCCGAGGTCGACGTCACAGGGGCAGAAGCTGCCGAGTACGAAGACGAATACGAGGACAACACCTTCGCGCTCGACCCGCAGGAGTCCGCCCCGCAGCCACCGGAAACTCTGACCGCGCAGGACTCGCCCGAACCCGAAACCGAGGACGAAAACGCCGCATCGCAACCCGAGCAGACTGTGTTGATCACCCCTGCCCCCGCGACGCAGGACGCATCACAAGATCTGGAAGACGACGATGATGACGTAGCCGCCATCCTTGACCGGCTGGCAGGACTGTCCCCCGATACTGCAGAGGACACGCCCGCGGCCACAACCGTCGAGGAAGAACGCGACGAACTGGACGATATCCTCGCCGGTCTGGCCGATCAGCCCGACGAGCGGCCGGATCAGGCAAACCATGCTGCGCCCGAAACAACACAAGACCCCACCCAGCCATCGCTGCGCGCCCGCGTGGTCAAGATGAAGCGCACCGATTTCGAGGCTGCCATCGCCCAGGGTCACCTTGAAGAAACGGACGAGGAGGACGACTGGCACGCGCTGGATGACAGCGCCCTGTCGCCCGAGGAAGAAGCGGATTTGCAGGCCGAACTGGCCGAGGTCGAGGCCGAACTGCACAGGGAAGACGACACGCTGCCCGAGGATGACAGCGAAGAGGTCGATTCGATCTTTGCCGAAGCGCAGGATGACACACCCTATCCCGCCGATCGTCGCCGCGCGCTGGACCAGTTGGACGAGGCTGCATCAGAACGCGACATGACCCGCCTGATGGCCAAGACCATCAGCGAAATGGACGAGCCCGAATCGGCCAGCCGCCGCAATGCCATCGCTCATCTGCGCGCCGCGGTCGCCGCCACGCGCGCCGACAAGGAGGCGGGGGTAACCGAACGCCCCGACACGATCAGCGACGCCTTCCGCGATGATCTGGCCAGCGTGGTGCGCCCGCGCCGCCCCCGAGCCGAAGGCACGCAGACCGCCCGCCCGGTGGAACAAAGCCGCGCCGCACCGCTGAAACTGGTGGCAGAACAGCGCATCGATGCGCCCGTGGCCCCGCCCGCCCCGGTGCGCCCGCGCCGCGTGTCTATGGCCGAAATCCAGCAAGAACCGCGCCAGGCCGCGGCCACCACGGAACCCGGCAGCAGCTTCGCCGAATATGTCGAGGAAAAAGGCGCCCACGACCTGCCGGAAATCCTCGAGGCAGCGGCCTCTTTCCTGTCCTTCGTCGAAGGCCGCGACCAGTTCACGCGCCCGCAACTGATGACCCGCGCCCGCTCGGTCGTGGGAGAGGATTTCAGCCGCGAGGACGGGCTGCGCAGCTTTGGTCAGCTTCTGCGCCAGGGCAAGATCCAGAAACTCAAGGGCGGGCGCTTTACCGTGTCCGACCAGATCGGCTTTCAACCCTCGGCACGACGCGCCGGGTGAACCCTATCACGGAAACGCAAAAACGGCGGGCCATGACAGCCCGCCGTTTTGCATTGGTTCCCAGTCGTGATCCACGCGCTTCCCCTCGCCCTCGCGGGGAGGGGCCGGAGGGGCGCAGAACGCCCCTGAATATCCTATTCTTCCGGCGCGTCAGGATCGGCCTGCCCGATCCCGCGAAACACGAAGCGAAACGGCAATATCCACACGATGCCCAACCCAAGATAGACCAGCAGTTCGAGCAGCAGCGGCTTGTTCAACGGGTCTGGAAACAACCAGCCCACCAACGTCACCGCTGCCACGATATACAGCGGCATCGCCACCAGCAGGATCACCAGCGACCATCTTTTGCGGGATTTATATGTCAGGCTCATCAGTCTGCAAACGGGTCCGTTACAAGGATCGTGTCTTCACGCTCAGGTGACGTGGATAATAGAGCGACCGGACAGCCGATCAGCTCTTCGACACGCCGCACGTACTTGATGGCATTGGCAGGCAGATCGGCCCAGCTGCGTGCACCTTCGGTGGAGTCCTGCCAGCCCGGCATTTCTTCGTAGACCGGCGTGCAGCGCGCCTGGCTGTCCGACGCCGTCGGCAGGTAATCCAGCCGGACACCGTCCAAATTGTAACCCACGCAGATCTTCAGTGTGTCGAACCCGTCCAGCACATCCAGCTTGGTCAGCGAAATCCCCGTCACGCCGCTGGTGGCGCAGGTTTGACGCACCAGCGCGGCATCGAACCAGCCGCAGCGCCGCTTGCGCCCGGTCGTTGTGCCAAACTCGCGCCCGCGCTCGCCCAGCCGCTGACCGTCTGCATCGTGCAGTTCGGTCGGGAACGGGCCTTCGCCCACGCGGGTGGTATAGGCCTTGACGATGCCCAGCACGTAATCCACCGCCCCCGGTCCCAGACCGACGCCCGTCGCCGCCTGCCCCGCGATCACATTGGACGAGGTGACAAAGGGATAGGTCCCGAAATCGATATCCAGCAGCGCCCCCTGCGCGCCTTCGAACAGGATGCGTTTACCGGCCCGGCGCTTTTCGTTCAGCACCTTCCAGACCGGCGCGGCAAAGGGCAGGATCTGCGGCGCGATGGTGCGCAGCGCATCGATCAGCGCATCGCGATCCACCGGATCGATGCCCAGACCCCGGCGCAGCGGATCGTGATGCTGCAACGCACGATCGACCCGGGCAATCAGCGTGGCGTCATCGGCCAGATCGGCCACCCGCACCGCGCGACGGCCCACCTTGTCCTCATAGGCCGGGCCGATCCCGCGCCCGGTTGTGCCGATCTTGGTGCCCTTGCTGGCCGCCTCTTCGCGCGCGCGGTCCAGCTCGCCGTGGATCGGCAGGATCAGCGGCGTGTTCTCGGCAATCATCAGCGTCTCGGGGCTGATCTCGACGCCCTGCGCCCGGATCTTGCCGATCTCCTCGATCAGGTGCCAGGGGTCCAGCACCACGCCATTGCCGATCACCGACAGCTTGCCGCCCCGCACCACGCCCGAGGGCAGCGCGTGCAACTTGAAAACCTCGCCGTCGATCACCAGCGTGTGCCCGGCGTTGTGCCCGCCCTGGAACCGGCAGATCACATCGGCGCGCTCGGACAGCCAGTCGACGATCTTGCCCTTGCCCTCATCGCCCCACTGGGCCCCCACGACGACCACGTTTGCCATGTCACGATCCTTTTCTGACGGCAGAAACCGTCGCCGGGTATAGCGAGGCCGGGGCGCAGGTGAAACCGGAAAGTCACCGCGCACTGGACACTCCGCCCGACAGCGGTCAAAACTCCCCCGACCCGACCCCGGAGGACAAGATGGGCTTTATCACCCGCTGGCTCGTGGCCTTTGCGTTGCTGGCCCTGACCTATAACCCGACCGAGTGGAACTTTGCCCGCTGGGCCGCCCGCGCGTGGGAGGACCAGATGCCCCTGGTGGTGCTGGCCGGGCTGCTGCTGACGGTGGGCTTCATCATCTACCTGCGCGCCACGCTGCGGTCCATCGGGCCGCTCGGCATGGGGCTGGTTCTGGCGATCATCGCCGCGCTGCTCTGGGTGGCCTATGATTTTGGCTGGCTCAGCCTGGCGGATCCCACCGTAAACACATGGATCGCGCTGGTGGCCCTGTCCACCGTGCTGGGCGTCGGCCTGAACTGGAGCCACGTGCGCCGCCGTCTCAGCGGCCAGGCCGACATGGACGACGTCGACGACTGACCCTGCGTTGCGTGGCCTTGGCCATGCAACACTGCCAGGTCACGCCAGCTTTACCGGATCTCCATGCGGTGTTGCCAGATAGGCCCGCTCCCAGGCGGATCGCATCTCTTCGACAGCCTCAGGTGCCACCTCGGCATCCTGAACCAAAAGCCCTTCCAGCGCCGCCAGCCAGGCGGTAAAGTAATCGTCCCCACCGTCCAGCTCTTTCGACAGCCCCGCCCGTGCCAGTTCCGCGCCGAACCGTGCGGCCCAGTCCGGCCAGGTGAACAGCCCGCGATCATGCAGATGCACGGTCAGCGCAAAGACCTGCGCATGCCAAGGCTCGGCGAAGACGGGGGCGGGCGGCGTTTCTGTCATGCGGGCCTCAGATAGCTGTCCCACAGATCGCAGGTCACCTCGTCACCCGCGCGCTCGGGCGCACCCCACAGATCGGCGGCGTCAAACACCACGGTGTAAAGAGGCTCGGGCGCTTCGCCCAACCCATGCGCATTGGTGTCGGGCAGCACATGCGCGCCGTGCAGATGCACAATGCGCCCCGGCACGCCCGCGGCATAGGCCGGCAGCCGGGTATGCCCGCCCGTCACATGCAGGTTGCGCGCGGGCCGCCGTGTGACCACGGCATCGCCTACGGCAAACCGCGGCGCCTGCTGCGTGGCCCGGTCCGACGGACCGCCCCGCGCCAGCACGCCCGCCACATCCTCGGCCGCAAGCGCGCGCTCCGCCAACGGGCTGCGCCCCGCCGCCTGACCGCTGGCCAGTTCTTCGCGCGTCACGATGCCCTGATCCACCAGCATGTCCGCCAGCGCCGAAATCCATTTCTCGAAATAGGAAAACCGCGCGTAATCCCCCGGCGACAGGCATTCGCGTGTGTGGCGCGAGCGGTCGATCGACCACTGCCCCAACGCCCCTGCCGCCAGCGTCACCGCCAGCGCGCGGGCGTGCCAGTCGTACTTGAACACCGGCTCGGGACCGGGCTGCACCGGGCCATCGCCGAACCGCCCGCCCATGTCGTGCACCCGTGTCATGCGGGGCGCTCCGGCAGGCCGGTGCCGATCATCGAATCGCGCGTGACCCAGTCGCACAGTTCCGCCTCGATCAGCCCTTCGGTGCCCTCGGGGCGCATCGGCAGCACCAGATAGCGGATCTCGGCGGTCGAATCCCAGACCCGCACCTTGGTGCCTTCGGGCAGCTTGATCCCGAATTCAGCCAGCACCTTGCGCGGTTCACGCACGGCGCGGGCACGGTAGGCGTCGGATTTGTACCAGCCCGGCGGAATGCCCAGCAGCGGCCATGGATAGCAGCTGCACAGGGTGCAGACGACCATGTTGTGCACCTGGGGCGTGTTCTCGACCACCACGATATGCTCGCCCTGACGCCCGTAGAATCCCAACTCGGCCACCACAGCCGTCGCATCCGCCAGCAGGGCGGCGCGGAACTCGGGGTCGCTCCAGGCCCTGGCGACCACCAGCGCGCCGTTCTTTGGCCCGATCCGGTTTTCATAAGTGTCGATGATTTCATCCAGCGCCGCCGGATCGATCAGCCCCTTTTGCGTCAGAATCGTCTCGATCGCCTTCACCCGCAGCGCGGGATCGGGCGGCAGAACGGCGTGGGCATGGTCGTGGTCGTGGTGATCATGTGGCATGGGCATGATCATGCGCCAGGTCCGCGCATCCTGTCCAGCCCCGGGAATGATGGCTTGCCCATTGGGCCAAAGACCCTTACATGGGCGCTGTTATGCAATTCCGGCAATCCGAGGCCCCATGGAAAACGTCATCCTGATCGTCCACCTTCTTCTGGCGCTGTCGCTGATCGGCATCGTGCTGATTCAGAAGTCCGAGGGCGGTGGCCTTGGGATCGGTGGTGGTGGCGGTGGCACCATGTCGGGCCGTCCGCCTTCGACGCCCATGGCCAAGGTCACGTGGTTCCTGGCGATTGCGTTCATCTGTACCTCGATGGCGCTGACCATCGTGGCGGCGCAGAAGTCGGCGGGCAGTTCGGTGCTCGACCGCATCGGCAACCGCCCGGTCAGTCAGGATCGCGACGATCCGGCATCCCCGGCGATGCCCTCGGGTGATGGCCTGCTGCCACCCAGCGCGGGCGACTCCGCCCCGCTTGTGCCCCGCGCCGACTGACATCAGCACCGCATCGTAACCACAAGTGTTTGAGGGCAGGGCCAAACCCGCAACAGCATCTTGCGGTTGGCTTGCGCTTGTTCGCAAAATCCTTTAAGGCGTAAGTCCCGTGATGCTGCGGTCCTTCGGGCCGGGCGGGCGCTCGCATTTCGCGACTTCACGGGAGAAGCCAGACCATGGCACGGTATATCTTCATCACGGGCGGCGTTGTGTCCTCGCTGGGCAAGGGCCTGGCCTCGGCGGCGCTTGGCGCGCTGTTGCAGGCGCGCGGCTTTTCCGTGCGGCTGCGCAAGCTTGACCCCTATCTGAACGTCGATCCCGGCACCATGTCCCCGTTCGAACATGGCGAGGTTTTCGTCACCGATGACGGGGCCGAAACCGATCTGGACCTTGGCCATTACGAGCGGTTCACCGGCGTTCCGGCGCGCAACACGGATTCGGTCAGCTCCGGGCGCATCTATTCCAACGTGCTGGAAAAGGAACGTCGCGGCGACTATCTGGGCAAGACCATTCAGGTCGTCCCCCACGTCACCAACGAGATCAAGGATTTCCTGCGCGTGGGCGAGGACGAGGTCGATTTCATGCTGTGCGAGATCGGCGGCACCGTGGGCGACATCGAAGGCCTGCCGTTCTTCGAGGCGATCCGCCAGTTTTCCCACGACAAGCCGCGCGGGCAATGCATCTTCATGCACCTGACGCTGCTGCCCTATCTGGCCGCCAGCGGCGAGTTGAAGACAAAGCCGACCCAGCACAGCGTCAAGGAGCTGCAAAGCATCGGCATCGCACCCGACATTCTTGTCTGCCGGTCCGAACATCCGATTCCCGAAAAGGAACGCGAAAAGATTGCCCTGTTCTGCAACGTCCGCAAGGAGGACGTGGTCGCCGCATATGACCTGAACTCGATCTACGAGGCGCCGCTGGCCTATCACCACGAAGGGCTGGATCAGGCCGTGCTGGATGCGTTCCAGATCAGCCCCGCCCCCCGCCCTGACCTGCGCAAGTGGGAGGATGTGGCCGACCGCATCCACAACACCGACGGCGCGGTGAATGTGGCAATCGTGGGCAAGTACACGCAACTGGAAGACGCTTACAAATCCATCAAGGAGGCGCTGACCCACGGCGGCATGGCCAACCGGGTCAAGGTGAACGTGTCCTGGGTCGATGCCGAGGTGTTCGACCGCGAGGACGCCGCACCGCATCTCGAAGGGTTCCACGCCATCATCGTGCCCGGCGGCTTTGGCGAGCGCGGCACCGAGGGCAAGATCAAGGCCGCCGAATTCGCCCGCACCCGCAAGATCCCCTATCTCGGCATCTGTCTGGGCATGCAGATGGCGGTGATCGAGGCCGCGCGCAACGTTGCAGGCCTGTCCGCCGCCGGGTCCGAGGAGTTTGACCACGAAGCCGGGAAAAAGCGTTTCGAGCCGGTGGTGTACCACCTCAAGGAATGGGTGCAGGGCAACCAGAAGGTCAGGCGCAAGACCAGCGACGACAAGGGCGGCACCATGCGTCTGGGTGCCTATGATGCGGTGCTGAAAGAAGGCTCCAAGGTCGCAAAGGTCTATGGCGGGCTGGCCATCGACGAACGCCACCGCCACCGCTACGAGGTGGATATCAAGTATCGCGAGCAGCTTGAATCCGCAGGGCTGACCTTTTCGGGCATGTCCCCGGACGGGCGGCTGCCGGAAATCGTGGAATGGTCGGATCACCCGTGGTTCATCGGGGTCCAGTTTCACCCCGAGCTGAAATCGAAACCTTTCGATCCGCACCCGCTGTTTGCCGATTTCATCCGCGCCGCGGTGGAAACCTCGCGTCTGGTGTGACGCGGGGTCGGCCCTATCCCAGTATGGGGGACAACAGCTCGCGCCACAGGCTGACGCGGCGGGGCTTTTCGCCATCGGAAAAGATCGACCTGTCCACCGAGGCGTCCTGCACTACGGTCGGGTCGTCATCCTCGTCGTGATCGGCCTGCACCGCCTTCAACGTGATGGGCGTGAACAGCGCAGGATCGAACACCCAGCGGCCCACCCGGCCCATCGCGCGGTCGTCTTCCTGCCGGGCGATCCACTCGGCGATTGCGTCGAACACATCCTCGATCCCAAGCTCTGGATCGGGCAGGTAGAACCCGCTGACGGCACGGTGATGGATCGCATCCAGAACCTGACAACGCGCCCGCGCCTCGGGCGGCACCTTGTCCTTGCGCAGGTGGGTGTAGCGTGCGGGCGCGCCGTTCAGGAAAACCGTCATGGCGGTGCCAAGGTCAACGCCTTTCTGCGCCATCGACCAGCCCAGCTTGCGCAGATCGCCGCTGGCCCAATCAAAGGCACGCAGCGCGGCGCGCCGATCGGCCAGGCTGCCGCCGCGAATCTCCTGCAACAGGTCCTGCAAATCCGCATCGGACAGCTTTTCAACAGGCTTGCTTTGCACCTGGCTCACCCTTCACCTTTCCCACAAGGGGGCAACCTAGATGCGAAATGTGGTAAGATTGCGGAAGCGTTGTGGCGTGCAGGGTGCGGCGATGGCCCTGCTGGCGATGACCCTCCCTGTTTGCGCCGATACGCTGCTGCCGGTGCCCTATGCCGATCTGGCCGCGCGTCTGGACGGGCGCGTCACGTTCGACAGCCTGCCCGCGCGCCCTGAACCGGGGCTGACGTTCGATCATCCACTGGGGATCGAGGGCGTACAGGTCGGGGCGGGCTTTGCCGGGCAGGTGCCCGCAATCCGCCACGGGCACGACGACACCCGGCATGACGACATCAGCCAGGTCCGCGCCGATGCGCCGCTGCGGCTGGTCGGCCACGGTCCGGGGCGCGGGCTGGCCTTTGCACAACATCGCGGCTTTGGCTCGGTCGCGGTGTTTCCGCTTGGGCCGGACGGGTTCGGGGCCATTTCGGGCAGGGGCGAGGGCGCGCTGGCGGTGCTGTTTCCCCGGGATCAGGCGGCCTTTGGCTTGCGCATCCATTCCGATTATCCCGACCCTCTGGGTGCGCGGCAAACGCGCCGCGGTGGCGTCACGGTGATCGTCATGGCCCGCGATGGACAGCCACTTGCGCGGCACGATGCGCAACTGGGCACCGGCATCAAGGAGCTGGGGCTGGTGCGTGCGGCCGGGCAGAACGATATCGCGGGGTTCTTGCTGCTCAATACCGACCCGGGCGGCATCGCCGTCGATGACATCCTGTTTGCCCGTGCGGCCCTGCTGGGCCACCCCTTGACCACCCCGCGCGCCCCGCGCAGGATGGCGCGGCACAACAAGGGACGGGATGACATGGCCAAGGGCTATTGGGTGGGGCATGTGGATGTGGACGATCCGCAGATCTACGAGGATTACAAGCGCGCCAACGCGGAACCCTTCGCGGAATTCGGCGCGCGTTTCGTCGTGCGCGGCGGGCAGCAGACGGTGCGCGAAGGCACCGCGCGCGGGCGCACCGTGGTGATCGAATTTCCCAGCTACCAGGCCGCTCTGGACTGTTTCGACAGCCCGGCCTATCAGCGCGCAAAGGCGCTGCGCGACCCCGTGTCCAGCGCCGACATGATCATCGTCGAAGGATATGACGGCTGATGTTTGACAGGCTCTTGTCGCGCTTTCGCTCGGGCGAGCCCACGCCCCTGCCGCAACCCGATGCCGATCTGGCGCTGGGGGCGCTGCTGGTGCGGGTGGCGATGTCCGATCACACCTACCGGGTCGAGGAAATCCGCCGCATCGACCGTCTGCTGGGGCGGCTGTTCCGGCTGAACCCGGTGCAGGCCGCCAAGATGCGCGCCACCTGCGAAAAGCTGGAGCGTCAGGCCCCCGGCACAGGGCAGTTCGCCGCGCTGATCCGCGACAATGTCGACCATTCGCACCGGCTGGACGCGCTGCAGGCGATGTTCGAGGTGATGTTGGCAGATGACACGCGCGCCGCCGAAGAGGTGACGCTGATCCACGCCCTGACCGAGGCGCTGGGTCTGTCGCCCGAGGACGAGGCCACCGCCCTGACCCGCGCCGAACAAGGCCGCGACATGCCCCCCGCGCATTGATCGTCAGTCCGCTCGATCGCGGCAGGTGGCGATCCTGATCACACCCCCGACCGCCTCCCCACAAGGGGAAGGAGGGGTGAGTGTTGGAACCGTTCGGCGTATACCTCCGCTTCCCCTGGTAGGGAGAGGCCGAGGGTGGGGCGGTATGCCCGCCACCGTGCAAAACAGCCCGGGCACGGATTTGTGCCTTGGCGAGCATGGTCGCGCGGCGTATGTCTGACCGCATGTTGTCAAGACTTCTGAACAGCCTGATGGCTCCCGAACCCGAAACGCTGCCCGATGCGGATGCACGGCTGGCGCTCACCGCGCTGCTGGTGCGCATCGCGCGCACCGACGGGCATTACGCCCCCGAAGAGATCGAGCGCATCGACCGCATATCGCAGGCCCGCTATGGCCTGACCGAACATGCCGCCCTTGAATTGCGCGCCGAGGCCGAGACGATCGAGGCCGAAGCCCCCGATACCGTCCGCTTTACCCGCGCGATCAAGGACGCCGTGCCCTATGACGAGCGGCTGGGCGTGGTCGTCGCCCTTTGGGAGGTGGTGCTGGCCGACGGCGTGCGCGAGGCCGAGGAAGACGCGCTGCTGCGCATGGTGACCTCGCTGCTGGGCATCACCGATCAGGACAGCGCCCGCGCCCGTCAGCGGGCCCAGAACGGCGGGTGATCGCCGCCCTGCCAATGTATGACATGCCATGGGCACAGGCGGCCAACGACCGGCTGTGGCAGGCGGTGCGCGCGCATATGCCCTCCGACCTGCAAAGCAAGGCCCCCGAGACGCTGACCCGCGACCGCGATCTGTGGCAGGTCTGGCAGGCCCCCGACCTGTTGCTGGCACAGACCTGCGGCCTGCCGTTCCGCGCGCGGCTGCATGCCGGCGTCACGCTGGTGGCCAGCCCCGATCATCGCCTGCCGGGCTGTCCGCCCGGTCACTACCGCAGCACGCTGATCCGGCGGCAGGGCGATACCCGTGATCTGCCCGCGCTGGTGAAATCTGTTATGGCCTATAACGAACCGCTGTCGCAATCTGGCTGGGCCGCGCCCGTGGCACATCTGGCAGGCCTCGGGCTGGAACCCGAGGCCACCCTGCGCACCGGCGCGCATCACGCCTCGATCCGCGCCGTGGCCGGCGGGCAGGCCGATTTCGCCGCGATCGACGCGGTGACCTGGGCGATGGTGGTGGATGGTCAGCCCGATCTGGCCGCGCGGATTTACCCGTTCGACCAGACCGCGCCCACACCCGCCCTGCCCTACATCACCGCGCCCGGACAGGAGGGCGAAACCCTGGCAACGGCGCTGGCGCAGGGCATCGCCGCGCTGTCGCCGCAGGACCGCGCCACGCTGCACCTGCACGGCATCACCCGTCTGCCCGCCACCGCCTATACCGCGCTGCCCCTGCCGCCCGCGCCCAAAGACTAGGCAGGGCTGCCGAAACGCGCGATGACCACAGGTCAAATCGGCACAAACCGCGCCCGACCGCGCGCTTTGCAAGTTGCAATGGCGCAGGTTTTCCGCCCTAGTGTGCCATTGTAACAACAGCAATACACGACACCCGGGGGGATACGTGGCCGACAGCGATCCGGTTATCGAAATCCGTGGCCTGCACAAGGCTTATGGCGCGCTTGAGGTGATCAAGGGCGTCGACATCACGGCCCGTCGCGGCGACGTGGTGTCGCTGATCGGCTCGTCCGGATCGGGCAAATCGACCATCCTGCGCTGCGCCAACCTGCTCTAAGACAGCCAGCAGGGCGATATCGTGTTCAAGGGCGAGCCTGTCACCTGGCGCGGCTCAGGCCCCACGCGCCAGCCGGCCGATCCCGCCCAGGTGCTGCGCATCCGCACCAACCTGTCGATGGTGTTCCAGCAGTTCAACCTGTGGGCGCACATGACCATCCTGCAAAACGTGATGGAGGCGCCGGTCACCGTGCTGGGCCGCCCCCGCGCCGAGGTCGAGCAATCCGCCCGTGCCTATCTTGACAAGGTGGGCATCGGAGAGAAGGCTGATGCCTACCCCGCGCAGCTTTCGGGCGGGCAGCAGCAGCGCGCAGCCATCGCACGCGCGCTTTGCATGGAGCCACAGGCGCTGCTGTTCGACGAACCCACCAGCGCGCTGGACCCGGAACTGGAGCAGGAGGTGGTCAAGGTCATCAAGGCGCTGGCCGAGGAAGGCCGCACCATGCTGGTCGTGACCCATGACATGCGCATGGCTGCCGATATCTCGGACCTTGTGGTGTTCCTGCATCAGGGCCGGATCGAGGAACAGGGCGCGCCCGATTCCATGTTCGGTGCGCCGCAGACAGAGCGGCTCAAGGGGTTCCTGTCGGCCACCCTGCACGAGTGACCGGGCCGGCAAGACAATCAAACAAACCAACCAAGGGAGCATACACATGCACAAACTGATCCTGACAACGGCCGCGCTGGCCTTTACCGCCCAGATGGGCATGGCACAGGACGTCACACGGCTTGGCACCGAGGGCGCCTACCCTCCGTGGAACTTCATCAACGATTCAGGCGAAATCGCAGGGTTCGAGCGTGAACTGGGCGACGAGCTGTGCGCGCGCGCCGAGTTGACCTGCGAATGGGTCACCAATGACTGGGATTCGATCATCCCCAACCTGGTGTCCGGCAACTATGACGTGATCATCGCGGGCATGAGCATCACCGACGAACGCGACGAGGTGATCGACTTTTCCCAGAACTACAGCCAGCCCGACCCTTCGGCCTATCTGGCCACCACGGCGGATGTCGATGTCGAAGGCGCGGTGATCGCGGCGCAGGCCAGCAACATCCAGGCGGCCTTTGTCGCCGAACAGGGCTGGACCCTGCTGGAATTCGCCACGCCCGAGGAAACCATCGCCGCCGTGCGCAACGGCGAGGCGGATGCGGTTCTGGCCGACAAATCCTACCTGATGCCCATTGCCGAAGAGGATGCCGGCCTTGTCATGCTCGAGCGTGACGAGATGCTGGGCGGCGGCGTGGGCCTTGGCCTGCGCGAATCCGACACCGAGCTGAAGGAGAAGTTCAACGCCGCCATCCAGTCGATGAAGGACGATGGCAGCCTGAACGAGCTGATCACCAAGTGGGACATCGGCGAGACGTTCTGAATACCGCAGGGGTGGGCAGATTGCCCACCCTACCCGCACCGCCCCCGTAGGATGGGCATTCCGCCAACCTTTCCGCGCCCTTGCCAGGACCTGCCGCCATGTTCAGCTTTTGCACAGACCCGGCCACGCTGAACGATCTGCGATGGATGGCCTGCTACCTGACCACGGGCAAGCACATGGCGTTCTACTGGTCCTTCGGCACGGTGCTGCTGCTGCTGGCGATCACCGCGCCATCGGCCCTGCTGTTCGGCTTTGGCGGGGCGGCGGCGGCACGCTCGCGCATCTTGCCGGTGTCGTGGCTGGGCAAGGGCTATATCTCGGTCGTGCGCGGCGTGCCCGACATCGCGTTCTTCCTGTTTTTCGTGATCGCGCTGGATCAGGGGTTCGAATACCTGCGCCACCAGTGGATGTGCCCCGACTGGGGTCAGCCGATCCGCCAGGGCAACGATTTCATCGTCTGCGCGCAGGCCAAGCTGCCGCGGGGCAACTCGCCCCAGATCTGGCACGAGATCTATGGCTTCTTCCTTGCCGTCCTGACATTCGCCATCGTGTTCGGTGCCTTTGCCGCCAACGTGCTGTTCGGGGCCATGCGCGCCGTGCCCCATGACCAGCTTGAAACCGCCGCCGCCTATGGCATGACCCCGCGCCAGACCTTCTGGCGCATCCTTGTGCCGCAGATGTGGGTCTTTGCCCTGCCCGGCCTTGGCAACCTGTGGATGGTGCTGATCAAGGCCACACCGCTGCTGTTTCTGCTGGGGGTGCAGGACATCGTCTATTGGGCGCGCGAACTGGGCGGCACCAAGACGCCGCGCTTTACTGATTACCCCCATGGTGACTGGCGCATGTGGTACTTTGGCGCGCTGCTGGTGTTCTACCTGTGCTTCACCCGCGTGTCCGAACTGGTGCTGGAGCGCCTGATGCGCAAGCTGACCCATGGTCAGGCCACACTGGGTGGTGAAGCACAAAGAAGGCTCGCGGCATGAGCTGCTGGGACACCATCGCCGATTACGCCCTGCGCAGCGTCGGCATCGGCGAGCGGCTGCTGCCGCGCACCGATTTCACCCTGTGCCAGCAGTTCACGCTGATCGGCTCGGGCCTGATCTGGAACGTGTATTTCGGCGTCGTGGCACTGGCCTCGGGGTTCTTTCTGGCCACCGCGCTGGCGATGGGCAAGGCCTCGCAGAACCGCATCCTGCGCACGCTGTCGGAATGGGTGATCTTCGTGTTTCGCGGCTCGCCCTTGTTCATCCAGTTCTTCTTTGCCTATTTCCTGTTCCTGTCGCTGAAAAACGCGGTGCCGTTCTTTACCCCGCTCAGCAGCGCCTGGGCCGGGGCGCTGGTGGTGCTGTTTCTCAACACCGCCGCCTATTCCGGCGAGATATTCTATGGCGCGCTGCAATCGGTGCCGCGCGGCGAGACCGAGGCCGCCGACGCCTATGGCTTTTCGGGCTGGAAAAAGTTTCGCCACATCACCTGGCCCACCATGCTGCGGCTGGCCTGGCCCGCCTACACGAACGAGGCGATATTCCTGTTCCATGCCACCACGCTGGTGTTTTTCAGCGGCTTTCCCGCGCAGGGCCAGCAGGGTGACGCACTGTATTACGCCAGCTATTTCGCCGACAAGACCTTCAACCCCTTCGTGCCCTATCCGATTCTTGCGGGCTATTTCATCCTGCTGACGCTGGGCATCATCGGGCTGTTCGGGGTGATCAACCGGCGGCTGAACCGGCACCTCCCGCAAGAGCAGCGCCGCCGCCTGAAACTGCGCCCAAACCTTTTGCGTTGACAGGCGCGCGCCCGGACGAAAACCGCAAATCCTGCGATTTGCCTTGATTTCCGGGCGGTTTGGGCGGTATCCAACATTTGATCAAATTATCCTGACGGCGTTTCCACATGACGACTCTTCCACCAAAAGACTGGCTGCACGCGAATCCGCAGGTGCGCACGATCCGCGTGGCCGCCTCCGACCTTAATGGCCAGCCGCGCGGCAAACGCGTGCCCACCCGCTTTGCCCACAAGGTGGTCGAGGATGGCACGCGCTTTCCGCTGTCCGCGCTGAACCTCGATATCTGGGGCGAGGATATCGACGACAGCCCGCTGGTATTCGAGACCGGCGATGCCGATGGCGTGCTGCGCCCGACCGAGCGTGGCTTCATGCCGATGCCGTGGTTGTCGGCGCCCACCGGCCTGCTGCCGATCTGGATGTTTCACGAGGATGGCCGCCCCTTCGACGGCGATCCACGCCACGCCCTGCGCGCGGTGGTTGACCGCTACAAGGCGCTGGGGCTGACCCCGGTGGTCGCGGTCGAGCTTGAGTTCTTTCTGATCGACGACAGCGGCAAGTCGTTGCAGGTGCCGCTGTCGCCGCGCTCGGGCAAGCGGCGCAAGGCGGCCGAGATCCTGTCGATCCGCGCACTGGATGCGTTCGACCAGTTCTTCACCGACCTTTACGACGCCTGCGAGGCGATGGACATTCCCGCCGACACCGCCATTTCCGAGGCCGGTCTGGGCCAGTTCGAAATCAACCTGATGCATCAGGACGACGCCCTGCGCGCCGCCGACGATGCCTGGCTGTTCAAGATGCTGGTCAAGGGTCTGGCGCGCAGCCACGGCTTTGCCGCGTCCTTCATGGCCAAACCCTACGAGGATTACGCCGGGTCCGGCCTGCATGTGCATTTCTCGGTGCTGGACAAGGACGGCAGGAACATCTTTGACGATGGCGGTCCCAAGGGCACCGACGTGCTGCGCCATGCCATCGCGGGCTGCCTGACCGCGCTGCCCGACAGCATGCTGATCTTTGCACCGCACGCAAACAGCTATGACCGGCTGGTGCCGGACAACCACGCGCCCACCGGCATCGCCTGGGCCTATGAAAACCGCACCGCCGCCATTCGCGTGCCCGCCGGTGCCTCGGCGGCCCGCCGGATCGAACACCGCGTGGCCGGGGGTGACGTGAACCCCTATCTGCATCTGGCCGCCGTGCTGGGGGCCGCCCTGACCGGGATCGAGGACAAGGTCGAGCCACCCGCACCGATCACCGGCAGCGCCTATGCGCTCGACCTGCCGCAGGTGCCCAACACCTGGGCCGATGCGATCACGGCGTTTGACACAAGCGACCGGATCAAGCGCATTTTCGCGCCTATGCTGATCCAGAACCTGCTGATGACCAAGCGACAGGAAATGCACTACATGGCCGAACTGACCCCGCAGGAACAGGTGGAGATTTACCTCGACACGGTCTGAGGCGGGCCTTGCCCGCCTGCCCCACACCGCGCTACCCTGCAACCGACCAACCCAATTGGTGATCCATGAAAATCGGCATCCTGCAAACCGGCCACGCCCCTGACCAGATCAGGGACAGCATCGGCGACTATGAAGATATGTTCCAGCACCTGCTGGCGGCACATGGCTTTGACTTTGAAACCTGGAACGTCGTCGATGGCGCGTTCCCCCCGGGGCCAGAGGCCTGCGACGGCTGGCTGATCACCGGCTCGAAACACGGCGCATACGAGGATCACCCGTGGATCCCCCCGCTCGAGGTGCTGATCCGGGCGATCCGCGATACGGCCCGTCCGCTGGTGGGCGTGTGTTTCGGCCATCAGATCATCGCGCAGGCCCTTGGCGGCCGGGTCGAGAAATTCGCCGGCGGCTGGGCCATCGGCCCGCAGGCCTATGACCTGGCGGACGGCGGGCAGATCACCCTGAACGCGTGGCATCAGGATCAGGTGACCGCCCTGCCACCCGGCGCAAAGGTCATGGCGCATAACGATTTCTGCGCCAATGCCGCGCTGACCATCGGCGACAGCATCCTGACCGTGCAGGCCCACCCCGAGTTTGGCCGCGACGTGATCGACGGGCTGTTGACCCATCGCGCTCACGGGGTCGTGCCCGACGCGCAGATCGCCACCGCAACAGCCGCGTTGGACACGCCCACGCAAGGCATGGACTTCGGCGTGCGGATGGCCGCGTTCTTTCGCCAGCACGCGACAGCATCCATGACGGAGGGCGCATCATGAGCGCCCCTTCGTGGACAGACAACCTGCCCGACGCCGCCCGCGCCTTTCTGGAAGGCCGCAGGCTGGACGAGGTCGAATGCATCATCTCGGACCTGCCGGGCATCGCGCGCGGCAAGGCCGTGCCCGCCACGAAATTCGGCCGGATGGAGTATTTCCACCTGCCCGACAGCATCTTCTACCAGACCATCACCGGCGACTGGGGCGAGGCGGCGGGCGACGAAGGCTTTATCGAGCGCGACATGATGCTCTATCCCGACATGAGCACCGCCAGCGCCGCGCCCTGGACCGCCGACTGGACCCTGCAGGTGATCCACGACGCCTATGACCGCAAGGGCCGCCCGATCCCGTTTTCGCCGCGCAACGTGCTCAAACGCGTGGTGGGGCTGTACAAGGCGCAGGGCTGGAAGCCGGTGATCGCACCCGAGATGGAATTCTACCTTGTCGCACGCAATCTGGACCCGGCCAAGAAGATCGAGCCGATGATGGGCCGCTCGGGCCGGCCCGCCGCCGCGCGTCAGGCCTATTCGATGTCGGCGGTGGATGAGTTCGGGCCCGTCATCGACGACATCTATGATTTCGCCGAGGCGCAGGGGTTCGAGATCGACGGCATTACCCAAGAGGGCGGCGCGGGGCAGCTGGAGATCAACCTGCGCCACGGCGACCCGGTGAAACTGGCCGACGAGGTGTTTTTCTTCAAACGCCTGATCCGCGAGGCCGCGTTGCGCCACGACTGCTTTGCCACCTTCATGGCCAAGCCGATCGCCGAGGAACCCGGCAGTGCGATGCATATCCATCACTCGATCCTGGATATCGAGACCGGGCAAAACATCTTTTCCGGTCCTGCCGGGGGCGAGACGGATGCGTTTTTCAACTTTCTGGGGGGCATGCAGAAACACCTGCCCGCGGCCATCGCGGTGATGGCGCCTTACGTGAACAGCTATCGCCGCTATGTGCGCGATCATGCAGCGCCGATCAATCTGGCCTGGGGCCGCGACAACCGCACCACCGGCATCCGCGTGCCGCTGTCGGGCCCCGACAGCCGCCGGATCGAGAACCGGCTGGCGGGGATGGATTGCAACCCCTACCTGGGCATCGCGGCCAGCCTGGCCTGCGGCTATCTGGGACTGATGAACGAGGAATGGCCCGACAAGCAGTTCAAGGGCGACGCCTATGAAAGCGAAGAGGACATTCCGCGCGTGCTGGGTCAGGCGCTGGACATCTTTGAAGGCGCCACCGAGATGCACGAGGTGCTGGGGCCGGAGTTCGCCCGCGTCTATGCCATCGTGAAACGCGCCGAATACGAGGAATTCCTGCAGGTGATCAGCCCGTGGGAGCGCGAACACCTGCTGCTGAACGTATAGGCCCGGAGGGGTTTCGCCGCGCGATGCGCGGCGACCGTGTGGGGGGCCAGCCCCCCACACCGCAGGGACAAGTGGGGGGCCAGCCCCCCACTCCCCCCGGGATATTTGTCGAGAGAGGAAACCCGAAGGCGTTGTCTTGAACCTGCTGTATTCCAACGATCGCAAGGGCAAATACCCCGCAAGCTGGTACGCCGCCACGGCCCATGACGCGCCTTTGCGCCCCGCTTTGCAGGGCGAGGTGAAGGCCGATGTCTGCGTCGTCGGGGCCGGGTTTACCGGCCTGTCCACGGCGCTGCACCTGGCCGAACGCGGCGTGAATGTGGTGCTGCTCGAGGCGCATCGCGTGGGCTTTGGCGCGTCGGGGCGCAATGGCGGACAGTTGGGCAGCGGCCAGCGGCAGGATCAGGCGGCGCTGATCAAAATGGTTGGGCGCGACGACGCGCGGCATCTGTGGCGGCTGGGCGAAGAGGCCAAGCAGGTTGTGCGCGGGCTGATCGAAACGCACGGAATCGACTGCGATTACCGCCCCGGCGTGGCTTGGACCGGGTTTTCCGACCGCGAGACGCGCGATCTGCATGGCTATGCCGACCTGCTTGAACGGGAATACGGCTATACCCAGATCGAGCGGCTGGACGAGGATGCCTGCCACGCGCTCTGCCCCTCGCCCGCGTACAAGGGCGGGATCCTGGACATGGGGGCGGGGCATCTGCATCCGCTGAATTTCACGCTGGGGCTGGCGCGCGCCGCCGAGGCGGCGGGCGTGCGCATCTTTGAAGGCACCCATGTGCACGGGGTCGAGGACGGGCGCCCCGCGACCGTGCGCTGCGATCAGGGGCATGTGGTGGCCGAAACCGTCGTACTGGCCGCCAATGGCTATCTGGGCGGGCTGAACCGCAAGGTGGCGGCGCGGGTCATGCCGATCAACAACTTCGTGGTCGCGACCGAGCCTTTGGGAGACCGCGCGGCAGAGGTGCTGACCCGCGACGTGGCGGTGGCGGACAGCAAGTTCGTGGTGAACTACTTTCGCCTGACCCGCGACAAGCGGCTGCTGTTCGGCGGCGGCGAAAGCTATGGCGACCGCTTTCCTGCCGACATCGCCGCCAAGGTGCGCAAGCCGATGCTCGAGATCTTTCCCCATCTGGCGGATGTGCGGATCGATCACGCCTGGGGCGGCACGCTGGCCATCACGATGAAGCGCCTGCCCTACCTGGGCCAGGTGGGAAGCAGCGTGCTGTCGGCCTCGGGCTATTCGGGGCATGGCGTGGGGACCGCCACCCATGCCGGGATGCTGATGGCGCAGGCCATCATGGGCCGCAGTGCCGGATTCGACGCGATGGCGCGGCTGCCGGTGCCGCGGTTTCCGGGCGGGCCTGCGCTGCGCACGCCGCTGCTGACGCTGGCGATGACGTGGTTTTCCCTGCGCGACCGGCTGGGATTCTAAGGTTTTTGCGCAACAGCGTTGGGCCAAACCCTGCCTGTGACCATGCGCGCAGGCGGCCAGGGCTTGTTTTTCGATGCGATGTCTTTAGAAATCCTGAAAAGATCCTTCAGGAAAGCCGAAAACATGACATCTGCCCCCAACGTCTATGACGCCGAGCCGATCCCCCCCGCCGCCCGGGCCGAGATCGAGCGGCTGCTGAAATCTGGCGACCTGTTTCGCTATACCGCGCCCGCCGATGCGCCCGTGGCCTTGCTGGAGCGCGAGTTTGCCGACCTGCTGGGCGCGAAATACGCGCTGGCGGTGTCGTCCTGTTCGGCGGCGCTGTTTCTGTCGCTCAAGGCGCTGAACCTGCCACGCGGGGCGCGGGTGCTGATCCCGGCCTTCACCTTTGCCGCCGTGCCGTCCTCGATCGTGCATGCCGATTGCGAACCGGTGCTGTGCGAGGTGGGCGAGAATTACCGCATCGACCTGGCGGATTTCCACGCCAAGATCGCCACTGTCGATGCCGTGATGATCAGCCACATGCGCGGGCACACCAGCGACATGGATGCGATCATGGCCGCCGCACAGGCGCGCGGGCTGCCGGTGATCGAGGATGCGGCCCATTCGCTGGGCACGGTCTGGGACGGGCGCAACATCGGCACCATCGGGCAGATCGGCTGCTTCAGTTTCCAGTCCTACAAGCTGCTCAACAGCGGTGAAGGCGGCATCCTGATCACCGATGACCCGGATATCCTGGCCCGCGCGGTGATCATGTCGGGCGCGTATGAGCACAACTGGCGCAAGCACGGCACCGACCCCGCGTTGGAGGCGGCATTTGCCCGCCATCAGAACCGGTTTCCGCTGTATAACCTGCGGCTGGGCAACCTGTCTGCCGCCGTGGTGCGCGCGCAACTGGCCGAGGTGGCTCGCCGCGTGCGTGACGGTCGCCGCAACCACGACCACGTGGCGGCACAGCTGAACCTGAGCCCCTGGATCGTGGTGCCCGACAAGCTGGCAAAGGAGCAGCGCGCGCCGGATTCGATCCAGTTCAACCTGCTGGGCATGGATGACCACGAGGTGCGCGCCTTTGTCGAGGTCGCCGCCGCGCAGGGCATCAAGGTGCAGGTGTTCGGGCTGAGCACCGACAACGCGCGCGCCTACTGGAACTGGCAGTTCCTGTCCGATCTGCCCGATCTGCCACAGACCCGCGCGATGCTGATGCGCGCCTGCGACGTGCGCCTGCCCGCGCGACTGACGCCCGAGGATTGCGATTTCGTAGCCGATGTGCTGATCCGTGCGGCACAGGACATCAAGGGCAACCTGCGCGCCACGGGAACCTGAGCGCGCCGCTTGCCAAGCCGCCCCGCCCCGCCCATCCTGTACAAAACAGGAGGGACGGTTGATGACGGATTTATCCAAGGGGGCGGCATGGATGGCAGGGGACATCCTGCCCATCGGCGAGGCGAAGATGAGCGTGATGGATTGGGGCCTGACCCATTCCGACGTGACCTATGACGTGGTGCCGGTGTGGAAGGGCGGGTTCTTTCGTCTTGATGACTACATGGACCGCTTTCTGGAAAGCCTGTCCGCCATGCGGCTGGACCCGGGGCTGAGCCGCGCGCAGATGGTGGAGGCGCTGACCGACATGATGGCCGCCAGCGGATTGCAGGATGCCTATTGCGCCATGGTCTGTGCGCGCGGCGTTCCGCTGATCCCGGGCAGCCGTGATCCGCGCGAATGTGGCAACCACTTCTACGCCTGGTGCGTGCCTTACGTGCATGTGATCCCGTTCGAGGTGGCCGAGGCGGGGGCCAGCGCCCTGATCCCCGACAGCCCGCGCCGCATCCCGCAGGACAGCGTGAATCCGCGCGCCAAGAACTACCACTGGGGAGATTTCACCGACGGGCTGTTTCAGGCCAAGGAGCAGGGCTTCAACACCGTGATCCTGCTGGATCACGCGGGCAACGTGACCGAGGGGCCGGGGTTCAACGTCTTTGCCATCAAGGGCGACCGGGTGGTGACATCGGGTCATGGCGTGCTGGGGGGCATCACCCGCCGCACCGTGCTGGAAATGGTGGCCGAGCGCGGGATGACCCCCGAGGAACGCCCCCTGCCGCTGGAGGAATTCCTGGAGGCGGACGAGGTGTTCCTGTCCTCGTCGGGTGGCGGCGTGACGCCGGTGGTGCGCGTGGGGTACAGGGTGTTCGGCAACGGTGCGCCGGGGCCGGTGGCAAGCGCGCTGCGCAAGACCTATTTCGACTGGCTGGTTGCGCCCAAGTTCCGAACGGAAATAGCCTATGCGTGACCGGCTTCAGCCGCCGGTCAGCCGCTTGCGCTCGTCCTCCAGCATGCGGGGGGCGTGGCGGCTGGCGCGCAGCGCCTCGGTCAGGTCGGCCCCGTCCAGCGTGGCGCGGGCGAAGCGCGCCAGCGCATAGCTGGGCAGCGTCGCCACCCCGGCAAGGGCGGCGCGGGCCACGGACTGAACACTCAGCATCAGGCCCTGCGATCCCAGCACCGCAGCACCTGCAACCGGCTGGCCCATGGCGTTCGCCTCGCAGGCGCCCGCATCAGTGGAGAAATACGCCCGGCACAGCATCGGCCGCGCATCATAGGCGCGGCACATGCGGCTTTGCGGGTCGAGCACCGGGCAGGCATCGGGGTGCCATGCGCTGCCATCAGGCTGACCCCGCAACGCCACCAGCGCGGGATGCAGCGCGCGCGCCTCGGCCCCAAGGATGGTGCCACCGTCATCGCCGGGCAGCAGACAGCAGAACGCACAGCCCGGCGCGCAGGCGGCGCGCAGCAGGGCGTCGGGCGGGTTGGCCCCGATGCGCTGCAACTCGGCAGCAGCAATGGTGCGGGCGGCAGCCCCGGATTTCAGCGCGCGCAGCACCTCGTCGAACGGCACGCCCTGCGCGATGGCCGCATCCAGCCAGACCAGCAGCAGCGACCGCGCGCGCGCCTGCACCTCGCCGTGCAGGCGCAGCCCGTCAAGACGGGCGCGCAGGGTGGGCAGATCGCGGGGTTTGCCGCCTTGTTTTCGGGGGGCCATCAAGATGCTCCTGTCGGCTCAGTGAACGGTGATCACGTCGGCTATGAACGGATAGGCCGCAACCGCCGGGTCGATCACCCCGGTCTGCAGCAGCGGCTTGAGCTCGGCTGCCACGCGCGCCGGCATGTCCTGAAAAATACCCTTGCGGGCGGTCAGGGTGATGGTGCGCGACAGCGGCGCACAGGGCAGCGGCAGCACATCCAGCAGATCGGCATAGCGCCGTGCGCGCATCAGGGCCAGCGGCGTCAGGATGGTCCAGCCGACCCCCTGCCCCACCATGGCAAGGATCGCGTGATAGCTGTCCAGCTCGAACCGATACGACAGCGCCAGGTTCTGCCGCGCCAGATGCGCCGCGATCAGCCGCCCCATGTGGTGCCGGGTGGTGTACTGCACCATCGGCAGGACGCGAAGTTGCCGCAGAACATCGCGGTCGGGCCGGATCGCCCCGCGCGGCGCGGCGACGACGAACCCTTCGGTCAGGATGGGATGCAGTTCCATCCACTCGGCCTCGGCCCCCATTTCGGCGGCCACGATCATGTCCAGCGCGCGGGCGTCCAGCAGGTCATGCAGGTGATGGCTGGCCCCGGTTTCCAGCAGAAACTGGCTGCTTTTCAGATCTCCGGCCAGCGCGGTCAGCAGGCGGGGCGTCACATCGGCCTCGAAATCCTCGATCATGCCAAGGCGGAACCGCGTCAGGCTTGTCATGTCGGCCATCGCCAGTTCGGCGCGGGCCAGCGCGGCCTCGTTCAGGATCGCCCCCGCACGGCGGCGAAAGATCTCGCCCGCCGGGGTCAGCG
Organism: Lacimonas salitolerans; assembly: GCF_042677865.1. Lineage (NCBI taxonomy): Bacteria > Pseudomonadati > Pseudomonadota > Alphaproteobacteria > Rhodobacterales > Paracoccaceae > Lacimonas > Lacimonas salitolerans. Next base: position 105,371 of record NZ_JBHUDD010000027.1, read on the forward strand.
ACACGGGCCGCGTGTTGCGATGCAGCAGCGTGGTGCCGATCGCCCCTTCCAGATTGGTCAGTTGCTGGCTCACGGCCGAGGGGCTGGCCCCCAGCCGCCGGGCGGCGGCCGAGATGCTGCCCTCTTCGGCGGTGGCAACAAACACCTCGACCCCCCAAAGGGTGATCCGGCCGGGGCTGTCCACCATCGCCGGTTACTTGCCCATCTTGGTCAGTTTCGCCTGAAGCTCGGCCAGTTGCTTCTTGATGGTTTCCAGATCCTCGGGATCGTCCTGCGCGGGCTTGTCGCCCTTGGCGGGCGCGTCCTTTTCCGGGCCGCTCCACTGGTTCGACATGCCGCCGGTCATCGCCTTGAGAAAGGCCTGTTGCTGCGCCTGCAGCGCCTCGAACCCGGGCATCTGCGCCATCGGGTTCACCCGAACCATCTTTTCCATCATCTTCGACTGGCTGTCATGCAGCATCTCGAACGACGCCTGCAGGAAATGCGGCACGATCGACCCGGCCTGCGTGGTGTAGGAACGCACCAGATCGGTCAGCACATTGACCGGCAGCATCGTCTCGCCCCGGCTTTCGTGTTCGGCAATGATTTGAAGCAGATACTGGCGCGTCAGGTCGTCGCCGGATTTCAGATCGACGATCTGCACCTCGCGGCCTTCGCGGATGAAACCGGCGATATCTTCCAGCGTGACGTAATCGCTGGTTTCGGTGTTATAGAGCCTGCGGCTTGCATACCTTTTGATCAGCAGCGTTTTCTTCTCATCGGCCAATCCACGACCCTCCCAATGCAGCGGTGCAGAAAAAAGACTGTCACACCCCCGCGCAAAAAGAAAGGGCGGGCACGAGGCCCGCCCTTACCCTGCATCCATGAGGGAGGAGAAGAGGATGCAGTCAACGTATCAACGCGGCCTTACTTGGCAGCGGTGGCTTTCTTGGCGGCCGTGGTGGCCTCTTTGGTCATCTTCTGGACGTTGGCCGATGCTTCTTCGGTCAGGTCCTTGCCGGCGGCCATCATCAGTTCGACGGTGTCCATCTGGATCTTCTTGGCGATCTCGGCGAAGGCGGCCATGTTCTCGGCTGCCACTTCGGCCTGGGCCGATGCGAAATCGGTCATCGCCTTGGCGTAGTCCGCGGGCTCTGCCTTGGCTTTGCTCATCTCGGCCATCTTGGCGATGGTTTCCTTGGTCCACTTGGACGAAATCTCGGTCGACTTCTCGACGGCTTCCAGCGCAACGCCGGTCAGCTTTTCGTTCAGGGTCGCCTGCGTCTTGAACGCATCTTCCATCGCTTTGGTGTCGACGGGGAATGCGCCCATCATGTCTTTCATCATCGCGGTCATGTCTTGGGTCTTTGCCATGGTCTTGGTCCTCTTGGGGTCTGTACCGGGCCAGTCCCGGTGGTGTGTTTACTGAACACAATATGCATGCTGCAGTGCAGCATTTCAACCCCCGATGCTGCACTGCAGCGAAAAACTCCTTACCCTAGGGAAATCAAGGATTTTCCGCCCGCCGCACATAGGTTCCGGGGGCCGGACACAGCACCGGATGGGTCGAATCACCCGGCTCGCGCGCAGGAACCTTCTTGCCCGACCGCTTGCTCAGCCAGGTATCCCAGCGCGGCCACCACGACCCCTCGGTAAAGGTGGCGCCAGCCATCCAGTCCTCGGGCGGCAGGCTCATGTCGGTGTTGGTGTAATGGCCGTATTTCTTCTTGCTGGGCGGGTTGATGATCCCCGCGATATGGCCCGACTGCGACACGATGAAGGTGCGGTCCTTCGATCCCAGCTTCTGCGCCCCGCGATAGCTGGCCTTCCATGCGGCGATGTGATCGGTCTCGCAGGCGATGAAACAGACCGGCAGATCGACATCCTCGGACTGCAGCCGTGTGCCCATCAGATCGATCCCGCCATCGGCGAATTCGTTGCGCTGGCACAGGCCGCGCAGGTATTCCATCGCCATCCGGCCCGGCAGGTTGGTGCTGTCGCCGTTCCAGTACAGCAGGTCAAAGGCGGGCGGTGTTTCCCCCAGCATGTAGGACCGGATCGCCGGACCATAGATCAGGTCGTTCGAGCGCAGGAACGAGAACGTCCGCGACAGGATGAAACTGCGCAGGTATCCCTGCTCCACCACCTCCTTCTCGATCCCGTCGATGAAATCATCCTGCAGAAACGGCGTGAATTCACCCTGATCCGAGAAATCGGTCAACGTGGTAAAGAACGTCGCCGATTTCACCGAGGCATCGCCGCGCTGTTTCAGCAGCGACAGCACCATCGCCAAAGTGCTGCCCCCGATGCAATAGCCCACGGCATTGACCTGTTTCTGCCCGGTGATCTGCTTGATCTCGCGGAACGCGGCCAGATAGCCGTCTTCGATGTAATCCTCGATCCCGACATCGCGGTATGTCGCGTCGGGATTGACCCAGGACACCACGAAAAGGGTATAGCCCTGCTCGGTCAGCCATTTAATCAGGCTGTTCTGCTCTTTCAGATCCAGAATATAATACTTGTTGATCCACGGCGGAAAGATCACCAGCGGAATCGCGTGCACCTGCTCGGTTGCGGGCGCGAACTGGATCAACTCCAGCATGCGGTTGCGATAGACGACCTGCCCCGGCGTGGTGGCGATGTTCTCGCCCAGCTTGAAGGCATTCTCGTCCGACAGCCGCACCAGCATCTCGCCGCGGTTGGCCTCAAGATCGCTGACCAGGTTTTCCAGCCCCTTGACCAGGCTTTCGCCATCGGTCGCCACCGCGCGCTCCAGCGCGTCGGGGTTGGTGCCCAGGAAATTGGTCGGCGCCAGCATGTCGATGATCTGGGTCGAGAAGTATTCCAGCCGCTTGCGCTCGGTCTGGTCCAGATCCTCCAGATCGCCCACCGCGCTGCGGATCGCCTGCGCGTTCAGCATGTACTGCTGCTTGATGTAATTGAAATAGGGGTGCGTCTTCCACAGCGGGTTGGCAAAGCGGCGGTCGTCGGGGGTGTCATCCTCGGGCGCTTCCAGCTTGCCATGGGCCAGCACCTGCTGCGCCTCGATGAAATGCTTCACAGACTTGCCCCAGTATTCGACCTGCTGTTCAAAGATCCGCGCGGGGTTGTGCATCATTTCGTGCATGTAGGATTGCGTGGCCTTGGCCATCAGATCGGGGCCCGGACCGCTCAGCGTGGCATTGGCCGGATCGCGCTGCGTCATGGCCGCCACCAGTCGCTTCGACAACTCTTCGACCCGCGTCAGATTGGCGTTCAGCCGTTCCAGATTTTCACCAGTTTCATTGTCTTTGGTTGTCATATTAGCAAATACCCCGTATCTTTGCTGCTATGCAGCATGCAGTCGCCAAGGCGGAGGGGCACAGCGGCCAACATGCGTGGGCACCACGCCCGACAACATGGAGAGAATACTTATGCGCCACATGGCCAGTTACGACCTTATGGAAACCATGCGCAATACAAACCAATGGTTGGGTGCCTCCGCCCTGTCATTCGCATCCTACCCTATGTTCAGCATGGTGCCAAACCCCGCGCTGCAATGGATGGCCGCCTGGGGCGAAGTCACCGAACGCGCGTACAAGCGCATGGTGGTGAAACCCGACTGGGGCATCCGCACCTTCACCTGCGAGGATGGCAAGGATCATCTGGTCGATATCGAAACCGTGGTCGAAAAGCCCTTTGGCGACCTGCTGCACTTCAACATCGCAGGCCGCGCCGAACAGCCGCGCAAGATCCTTCTGGTGGCACCGATGTCGGGCCATTACGCCACGCTGTTGCGTGCAACGGTGAAATCCCTGATCGTCGACAACGAGGTGTATATCACCGACTGGCACAACGCCCGCGACATTCCGGTCAGCGCCGGAAAGTTCGATATCGAGGATTACACCCTCTATCTCGTCGATTTCATGAAGCATCTGGGCCCCGAGACCCATGTGGTCGCCGTGTGCCAGCCCGCGCCGCTGGCTTTGGCCGCCACCGCCTACCTGGCCGAGGAAGAGCCCGATGCCCAGCCCCGCACCCTGACCCTGATCGGCGGTCCGATCGACCCCGACGCCACCCCCACCGATGTCACCGATTTCGGCAACCGCGTCACCATGGGCCAGCTCGAGGAAACCATGATCCAGCGTGTCGGCTTTCGTCACAAGGGCGTCGGCCGCTCGGTCTATCCCGGCCTGCTGCAACTGACCTCGTTCATTTCCATGAACGCCGACCGCCACAGCCAGGCGTTCCAGGACCAGATCCACCGCGTCGCCCGGGGCGAGGCATCGGACAATGACGCGCACAACCGATTCTATGATGAATACCTTGCCGTGATGGACATGACGGCGGAATTCTACCTGACGACCGTGGACCGCATCTTCAAGAAGCGTGAAATCGCGCGCAACGTCTTTACCGTGGCGGGCAAGCAGGTCGATATCGGCAAGATCACCAAGGTGGCGGTGAAAACCGTGGAAGGGGCGAATGACGACATTTCCGCCCCCGGCCAATGCGTCGCCGCGCTGGACCTGTGCACCGGCCTGCCCGACAGCAAGAAGGCCAGCCACCTTGAACCCGGTGCCGGGCATTACGGCATATTCGCGGGCAAAAGCTGGCGCAACAACATCCGCCCGCTGGTGCTCGAGTTCATGAACGCCAACAGCGGCGCGCCAAAAGCGGACGCCAAACCCGCAAGCAAGCCCGCCAACAAGAACGCCGCCGCGAAGTAACCGCGGCGCGCCCGCCCCCTTCCTCTCTCTGAAAATATCCCGGGGGTGTGGGGGCTGGCCCCCACTCCTGCCCCTTCGGTGGGCAAACCCGCCGTTACTTTCTGCGCCCCCGCAGCCAGCGCCAGACCGGCACCACGTCCAGCGCGGCAACCGCCACGCCCAGCGGGAACATCCAGAATCCCAGCACCGGCAGAAACCCGAACACGCCGCCCAGCATCAGCAGCAGGCCCGCAACCAGCCTCAGCCCGGGCGGAATTTGGCGTCCTGCCCAAACCTGCGTGCGCCTCCGCATCCTGCGCAATCGCCCGCGCCAGTCATCCGCCATCCTGCGCCCTGACCTGATCGATCACCTGGCCATCGCGGTATTCGCAGACCGCCACCACCGGCCCGTCTTTGCGGCATCGGGGCGGCAGAGGCAGGCCCGCGCGCATCTCCTCCAGCGTGACCACCGGCAGGCCCGCCGCGCGGGCGCGGGCGGCCAGTTCGGGGCGCGCGGGGTTCACCGCCACGCCGGCTTCGGTCACCACCGCATCCACATCGCGGCCCGGCGTGGTCACGCAGGCCACGCGGTCGACGATCCGGCTGGCCCCGCGCGCCGCGCGGCGCGTGACGATCACGCACAGCCCCGCCCCCGCCGCGCAATCCGCATGTCCGCCCGATCCGCCCAAGATGCGCCCGTCGCTGCCCGTGGTCACGTTGACGTTGAACGCCAGATCGACCTCGGCCGCGCCCAGGATCACCGCATCCAGCGCGTTCACCACCGCATCCGCCCGGTCGGGATGGGCATAATCGCTGGCCGACATCGCCGTGTGGCCCGGATCGCGGCGCAGGCTCTCGACCGCCTCCAGATCGAAACACTGCACATCGCGCAGGCGCGCGAACAGCCTCGCCCGGTGCAGCGCCACCAGCGGCGCGGTGATCCCGCCGCTGGCAAAGCCGCCGGTGACGCCCGCCTGTGCCATCAGATCCCCCAACCGCGCCGCCACCGCCAGCGACACGCCCCCGGCTCCGGTCTGAAAGTTGAATCCGTCCCGCATCGCGCCCGAGCATGCCACCAGCTGCGCTGCCATGTCCGCGATGCGCATCCCGTCTGCATCTTCCGTGATGCGCGTGGTGCCGCTGGCAATGCCCGCCGCCGCGCCGATCCGGTCCAGCACGACCACCTGATCGACCTGAGCGCCGGGTATCGCGGGGGCCACCGGCAGCGTATCGACTAGACAATCGGTCACCGCGATCACATGGCGCGCATGGGCCGCGTCGGGCTGGGCATATCCCATCGGCCCAAAGGCCTGCGCGCCGCTCAACCCGGTCAGGTTGCCCGCCCGGTCTGCCATCGCCGCCGCGATCACCGCAATATCTGGCCGCGCGCGCCCGCTCTCGACGTCGCGCGCCCGCCCGCCGTGGGTTGTCAGCACCCCAGGCCGCGCCAACCCGCCCAGCGCGCCCGCCACCGGCCCCGCGATATAGGCCGTGCGCAGCCCCGCCACCACGCCGCGCGCAATCTGGCCTGCCAGCGGCGCATGAACCGGAAAGACCGAGCTTGGCATCACCTCCAGCGCGCCCACCCCCAGCGCCTCTGCCGCCGCCAAGGTGGCGTTCAGCACCCCGTCGCCATTGCGCAGATTATGGTGAAACGACAGCGCCTGCCCGTTGCACAGCCCCGCCGCCCGCAGGGCCCCGGCCAGATCGGGCGCAAGGATCACTGCAACACGAAGGGCTGGTTCAGCCAGCCGCGCAGCGCCTGCGTCACCGCCTCGGGCGCCTCGAGCGTGGGCAGATGACCCGCCTCTTCGATGATCTCGAGCCTGGCATAGGGGATCAGCTCGGCCATGAAACTGTGGCGCTTGGGCGGGGTCAGCCCGTCATGCGCGCCGCACAGCACCAGCACCGGCACCTTGCAGCGCCGCAGCGTGGGCTGCTGATCGCGGCGGCGTTGCAGCGCGCGCACCTGCCGGGCAAAGACATCCGGCCCCAGATCGGCGGCCATGGCCAGAAACGCGGTGGTCACCGCCAGCCGCCCCGGCCCGGGGGCCAGATACTCGGGGCGCATCATGTCGCGCAGCGCATCGTCCAGCCGACCGGCGCGGGCCTTGATCAGCAGCGGCTCGTAGGCGGCGGCGCTTTGCGGGGTCTCGGCCAGCGGGTTGGTGTCCATCAGCGCGATGCGCGTCACCCGGTCGGGCGCGCGGCGCAGGATCTCCATCGCGACGATGCCGCCCATGCTCAACCCCGCCAGCGCGAATTTCGCGGGCAGCGCATCTAGCAGGCTGCTGGCGATCTCCTCGACCCGCTCGCCTTGGGTGATCGGGGCCACGCTGACCACGCGCTCGCGCGACAGGTCGTTGATCTGCGCCGCGAACAGCCGCGCGTCACACATCATCCCGGGCAGCAGAACCAGCGGTTCGGGCATCAGCGCGCAGTCCCGGCGGCGATGACCTCGACCACCGAGCGCGTGATCAGGTCCAGACAGGCGGCATCGGAAAACCGGTGATCCGCGCCATCCACCAGCACCAGCCGCATGTCCGGCCCCTGCGCATGGTCCAGCAGGCGCAGCGCCACCGACATGTCCACATCGGCATCCGCCGTGCCTTGCAGGAATCGCACCGGAAACGGCAGCTCCAGCGGATCGCGCAACACCAGATGGTTGCGCCCGTCCTCGATCAGCCGCCGAGTAATCACATAGGGGCCATCGTCATACGCGCTGGGCAGTTCCACCCGGCCATCGCGTTCCAGGCTTTCCCGCTGCGCCGGATCGAACCCCGCCCACATGGAATCCTCGGTGAAATCCGGGGCCGCCGCGATGGTCACCAGCCCGGCCACCCGGTCGGGCATCGCCCGGCACACCAGCAGAGAGATCCACCCGCCCATGGATGACCCGACCAGAACCTGCGGCCCGTCGGTCAACGCGTTGACAACCGCGAGGGCATCAGCGGCCCAGTCGCCGATGCAGCCATCCTCGAACGCGCCGTCGCTGTCGCCGTGGCCGGAATAGTCGAACCGCAGAAACGCCCGGCCCTGCGCGCGCGCCCAGTCCTCAAGATGCACTGCCTTGGTGCCCTGCATGTCCGATTTGAACCCGCCCAGGAATACCACGCCGGGACCATCCCCGGCGGTCTGGTGACAGGCGATGCGCCGCCCCTGCGGCGTGGTCAGAAATGATGGCGCGCCCATGCCTTATCCTTTGCGAAAATCAACACCCTGCGTGCCGGCCCCGCGCAGGTCGCGCGGCGCGGCCCATGTCGCAGGGTCGGTGATCAGATCGGCCACCGCCCGCGCCCCTGCCTGCAACAGCCGCTCGCCCTTGTCCACACTGGACCGCGCGGGCGTGCCCGCCAACCCGTTGGCCGTCAAATGCGCGAAAGGCCGCCAGCGATAGCCGCTCTTGCCCGCTTTCAGAAACGCCGCCCCCTCGGCGGCCTGCGCGATCTGGCCCAGCTCGGACGTATCCACCAGATCGCCCTCGCAGGCCATCATCATGGATGTCTCGGCCTCGCCCGCGTGCATGACCCCGGCCTGATCCTCAAGGATGTCGGCATAGGCCCCGGCGGCCTCTTGCGGATAGGTCACGAAGACCAGCGTGGCCGGGCAGGTCGGGGCCAGTTCGTCGATGATCTGCTGGCAGGCGACGATGTTGCCGCCATGGCTGTTCGAGATCAGGATATCGCGAAACCCCGCCCGGGTGATCGCCGTGATCAGATCGGTCAGCAGCGCGCGAAAGGTGGCATGGCTGATGGTCAGCGTGCCGCCGAAGGGCATGTGATGCTCGCTCAGCCCCGACCAGACCACCGGGGCGACGACCACGGGCCGGGTGTCATAGGCCAGCCGCGCCGCACGATGTGCAATCTCGTGCCCCAGCCGCGTGTCGGTCATCGTCGGCAGATGCGGGCCGTGCTGCTCGATCGAGGCGACGGGCAGGATCACCACCGCATTCTGCTCGGCCAGCCTGCGCAGCTCATGCGCCTTCAGACGCGCCCAATCGGTTTCCGGCATGACCACCCCCTGTTGATTTGCGCCCATACTGCATGTGCGCGCGCGGGGTGCAATCCACCTATGAAGCCTGCGCTCGCGTCAGGGCTTTTCGACTTCGTGCAGGCCAAGCGCCCATAGCCCGCCCGCGACGGACAGTGCGGCAAATACCAGCAACACGACGGGTGCCCCGACAAAGGACAGCGCCCCGCCCAGCGCGCCGACCAGCAGCAACAGCACACCGATCACCGTGTTGGCCAGCGCGGCATAGGCGGCGCGCCCGTCCTCGGGGGCCATGTCGACCAGATAGGTGGATCGCCCCTGCCGCACCCCGTGATAGGCGATCATCTGCACGAACAGCACGCCCGGAATGGCCCAGCCCCCGGCCAGTCCGGCCCGGTCCAGCCCGACCGCGCCCAGCATGGCACCCGCCGCCACCAGCCCCGACAGGATCAGCACCAGCCGCGACGACCGGTCCGACAGCCGCCCCCAGACATAAGACGACAGGAACGCCGCCGCACTCGACGCCAGCACCAGCCCGCCCAACTGGTCCAAGCCTCCGGCCCCGGCCTGCCCCGCGATCACCACGAAATAGGGCGGGGCCAGTGCCGTCACCACAAGCAAGCCGCGCACCACGATGAAGCGGCGCAACTGCGCATCGCGGCGCAGGATCGACAGGTATTCGGGCCGCGCGCCGGGGGCCTGCACATCGCTGTCGGGTTCGGACAGGCGCGACAGCACCGCCGCCGCCGCCAGCCACAGCAGCCCTGCCAGCGCCACCGCCCAGATCACCGCGACCTGATCCTGCATCAGCCCCGACAGCAGCAGCAGCGCAAACACGAACACCCCCGCCGCCGACACCGACCCGGCAAAGCCCGTCACCGATCCGCGCCGGGTGTTGCCCACGGTCTTGCCCAGAATGTCCTTGTGGCTGACCGAACAGGCCGCCCGCGCCACCGCCAGCACCGCCAATGCGGCACACACCGCCAGCCCCGCCTGCCAGCCCTGCAGCATCGCCACCGCCAGCGCAATGACGATCGCCGCCAACCCCTGCACAGCCGAGCCTGCCACCCACATCCAGCGCCGTTGCGCCATCCGGCCCAGCACCGCCGCCAGCCCCAGTTGCGGCAGCAGCGCGCCCGCCTCGCGGATCGGCACCAGCGCACCGACAAAGACCGCAGGCGCGCCCAAGCCAGTCAGCAGCCAGCTCAACACCAGCTTGGGGTCGATCAGCCCGTCGCTCAGCTTGCTCAGGCTCAACGCCGCCATGTGGCGCAACCCGTTGCGCGCCTCTTGCGCATCCTCGGGCTCGCCCGCCAGCGCCTCGAAAGTCTTTTCGGTGCTATCTTCCGTCATGCGACCAATCTTAGCCCGCCGGACGCGGCTTGCCACGCTTGACTTTGCCGGCCCGCACGCGCACACACCGCGCGAACCAATACCCGCAACCGGGCGTTCCGTGGGCGCCAAACCGACGAGGAGGCCGATATGGCACAGATCACCCTCACCCTTCCCGATGGCAATGCGCGCAGCTATCCCGCCGGGATCACCCCCGCCGAGGTCGCCGCCGACATCTCGAAATCGCTGGGCAAGAAGGCGATCAGCGCCACGGTGGACAGCCGCCACTGGGATCTGCAATGGCCGATCGAGGCCGATGCACAGATCGCCATCCACACCATGCAGGACGCAGCACAGGCCAACGAGCTGATCCGTCACGATCTGGCCCATGTCATGGCCCGCGCGGTGCAGGAAATCTGGCCCGACGTACGCGTCACCATCGGCCCCGTCATCGACAACGGCTGGTACTACGATTTCGACCGGACCGAGCCCTTCACCCCCGAAGACCTGGGCGCCATCGAGAAAAAGATGCGCGAGATCATCGCCGCCCGCGACCCGGTGACCACCGAGGTGTGGGAGCGTGACCGCGCCATCGCGCATTACACCGCCAACAACGAACCCTACAAGGTCGAGCTGATCGAGGCCATTCCGGGCGACGAACCGCTGCGCATGTATTGGCACGGGCACTGGCAGGATCTGTGCCGCGGCCCGCATCTGCAACACACCGGGCAACTGCCCGCCGACGCGTTCAAGCTGATGTCGGTCGCCGGTGCCTACTGGCGCGGTGACAGCAGCCGCGCGATGCTGCAACGCATCTACGGTGTGGCGTTCCAGAACCGGGACGCGCTCAAGGCGCATCTGCACATGCTGGAAGAGGCGGCGAAACGCGACCACCGCAAGCTGGGCCGCGAAATGCACCTGTTCCACATGCAGGAGGAAGCCCCCGGTCAGATCTTCTGGCACCCCAACGGCTGGACCATCTACACCACGCTGCAGGATTACATGCGCCGCAAGCAGACCCGCGACGGCTATGTCGAGGTGAACACGCCCCAAGTGGTGAACCGCAAGCTGTGGGAGGAGTCGGGCCACTGGGAAAACTACCAGGAAAACATGTTCATCGTCGAGGTCGACGAGGATCACGCCCGCGAAAAGACCATCAACGCGCTGAAACCGATGAACTGCCCCTGCCATGTGCAGGTGTTCAACCATGGCCTGAAATCCTATCGTGACCTGCCGTTGCGCATGGCCGAATTCGGCTCTTGCAACCGATACGAGCCCTCGGGCGCGCTGCACGGGATCATGCGCGTGCGCGGCTTTACCCAGGATGACGCGCATATCTTCTGCACCGATGACCAGATCGAGGCCGAGACCAAGAAATTCATCGACTTTCTGGCCGGCATCTATGCCGATCTGGGCTTTCACAACTGGACCATCAAACTGTCCACGCGCCCCGAAAAGCGCGTCGGCAGCGACGAAAGCTGGGACCGGGTCGAGGCCGCGTTGGGCGATGCCTGCAAGGCCGCCGGATACGACTATGCGGTTCAGGAAGGCGAAGGCGCGTTCTATGGCCCCAAGCTGGAATTCGTGCTGACCGATGCCATCGGGCGCGACTGGCAATGCGGCACGCTGCAGGTCGATCCTAACCTGCCCGAGCGTCTGGATGCATCCTATATCGGGCAGGACGGTGCCAAGCACCGCCCCGTCATGCTGCACCGCGCGGTTCTGGGCAGTTTCGAGCGGTTCATCGGCATCCTGATCGAGGAACACGCAGGCAAGCTGCCGTTCTGGCTGGCCCCGCGTCAGGTGGTCGTCGCCTCGATCATATCGGATGCGGATGACTATTGCCGTCAGGTCGTGGACACCCTGCGAGCCGCAGGTATCCGGGCCGAGGCCGACCTGCGCAATGAAAAGATCAACTACAAGATCCGCGAGCATTCCGTGGGCAAGGTTCCGGTGATCCTGGCCTGCGGCATGAAGGAAATCGACGAAGGCACCGTATCCGTTCGCCGTCTGGGCGAGCAGAAGACGACTGTTACACCGTTGACGGATGTCGTGAACGCGCTGAAGGTCGAGGCTACCCCGCCCGATCTTCTGTAACAATCTGCGCCAATCTGTCGCGGCCCGCTGGTGATCCTCACGGCGGGCCGTAACATTTGGTGGCACAACCCCCTGATTTGCAAAGACTGCCGTGTCACGCCTGTTTCACGCCCTGGCACGCCCGCGTGATGCACGTCGCTGTGAATGGCTGGAATTCACCGTGCCTGTCAGCCTGCCGGTGTCACCAATCCGGTGGCCTCAGCTTACTCAGACACGGAGTTTACCAATGTCCAGACCCATCAAGACCGCCGCCCTGATCGGTGCCGTCGCCGCCGCACTGGCCGCGCAGGGCACCACCGCTCAGGCACAGGCCAAGGAAAAATGCTATGGCATCAGCCTGGCGGGCGAGAACGATTGCGCCGCCGGTCCCGGCACCACCTGCGCCGGCACCTCGACCGTGGATTATCAGGGCAACGCCTGGACGCTGGTCGATGCAGGCACCTGCACCGAAATCGACCTGCCCGGTGACCGCATGGGCAGCCTCGAAGAACTGGACCGCGACCTGCCGCAGGCTTGACCGTTCACCTGACGCCTCCGGGGATGGGCGGTGCGCCTGCCCATCCCTGACCCCACCGCAAGAGGTCTGCCATGTTCGACGCCCGCTTCAACGCCCTGCCCGACCGGCCCGGTGTCGGCTACAAGTCCCAGCATTTCAGTGCGATCATGGACGATCCCGGCGCGGTGGCATGGCTGGAAATCCACGCCGAGAATTACATGGGGGCGGGTGGCCGTCCGCTGGCACAACTGCGCGCCCTGTCCGACCGCTTTCCCATTTCCGTCCATGGCGTCGGCCTGTCAATCGGCGGCGAAGGCCCGCTTGACCCCGACCATCTGGCCCGGCTGCGCCACCTGTGCGAGTGGATATCTCCGGCCAGCTTTTCCGAGCATCTGGCATGGTCCACCCATGACAGCGCCTTTTTCAACGACCTGCTGCCGCTGCCCTATACCAATGCCACGCTGGCCCGGATCTGCGCTCATATCGAACAGGTGCAGGATGTGCTGGGCCGCCCGATGCTGCTGGAAAACCCGTCATCCTATCTGGCCTTCACCGCCAGCACCTGGGACGAGCCGGATTTCCTGCGCGAACTGGCCCGCCGCACCGGTTGTGGCCTGTTGCTGGATGTGAACAACGTGTTCGTGTCCGCCACCAACCTCGGATACGACCCGCGCGCCTATATCGACGCCTTTCCGCTGGATGCCGTGGCCGAGATTCACCTCGGCGGGCATGACCCCGACACCGACGATCACGGCGCACCCCTGCTGATCGACAGCCACGGCACCCCGGTGGCCGATCCGGTCTGGGCGCTGCTGTCGCATACGCTGGCCAGGTCCGGCCCGCGTCCGGTGCTGGTGGAATGGGACAATGACGTGCCCGACTGGCCCGTGCTGGAGGCCGAGGCCGCCCGCGCAGCGCAGGCGCTGGCCTCTGCATGCGCTGTGCATGATCCGTGCATGTCCCCTGCATCGCCGGAATCGGTGTCATGACCGGGCTGGTGGCCGACATCCTGCCCGCCTTGCGCAACCCGGCCTTGCCGGTGCCAAAGGGACTGACAGACGGCGCAGGCCACCCTGCAGGCCGACGGTTCAACGTCTATCGCAACAACATCACCATGTCGCTGATCGAGGCGCTGGCACAGGGATTCCCGGCCATCCACAGTCTGATCGGAGCGGATAATTTCCGAATGGTGGCAAGGGCTTATGTCGTAGACCATCCGCCCGAAACCCCGCTGATGATGCAGTACGGCGCGGGGGTCCCGGCGTTTCTGCAACGGTTGCCGGCGCTGTCGCACCTGCCCTATCTGCCCGATGTGGCCCGGCTGGAACTGGCCCTGCGCGTCAGCTATCACGCCGCGGATCACCAACCCTTCACCGCCGATGACCTCGCGCAGATTGAACCGGAAAACATTGAGAATACAATACTTTACCCCGCACCGTCCCTGCACCTTCTGCGCAGCAGATGGCCGATCATCCAGATCCACGCCTTTGCCCTGACGCCCGGCGCGCCAAAACCCACCGGGCTGGCACAGGATATCGCGGTTTTTCGCCCCGAGTACGACCCGGCACCCCAAGACCTGCCACCCGGCGGCCATACCTTCCTGGCCCGGTTGCAGGCACACCACCCCCTTGGCCCCGCGACCGAGGCCGCAACCGAAACAGCGCCGGAATTCGACCTTGGCGCAATGCTGGCGCTGCTGCTGTCACACAACGCGCTCGCCCAACCGGAGGTTCGAGAATGACAAGTATTCTGTCGATATATCATAATCTTACCACCCCGCTTTCCAAGCTGGACGCTCTGCTGCCACTGCTCGCGCGGTTCCTGTTCGCCGCGATCCTGCTGCCGTATTTCTGGACTTCGGGGCTGACCAAGCTGGGCGATGGTGCGCTGGGTTTCCTGCAGCCCTCCACCGGGGCCTATGCACAGATATTCCCCCGCGCGATGGAGGCGGTCACCTATGACATCAGCCAGTTGTCCATCCTGCATTATCTGGTCGTGGTGACAGGCACTTGGGCAGAATTCCTCCTACCCGCCCTGATCCTGCTGGGCCTGTTCACCCGCGCCGCAGCACTTGGCATGATCGGCTTTGTCGCGGTGCAAAGCCTGACCGATCTCTATGGCCACGGCGGGCTGGAACACGCCGCCACACTGGGCGCATGGTTCGACCGCCAGCCCGATGGCGTGATCCTGGATCAACGCGCGCTCTGGATGTTCCTGCTGCTGGTCCCCGTGATCAAGGGCGCGGGCATGGTATCACTGGACAAGCTGTTGTTCAGAAATGTGATTTCGGCTCGTCCGGCCGACCAGCCGCCAGCGCAAGCACACCGCCCAGCAGGCAAAACCCCAGCGGAAACATCGTGAACACGGTGAAGCCGAAAGCCGCATAGATGCCAGCCGAAGCCAGCAGCAACAGTGCCCCGCCCCACAGCGCCTGCACCTTGGCCATGGCCCCGCCCGCGATCGCCAGGATCGGCGCGGCAAAGCTGACCGCGCGGATCAGGTCGCGATTGGCAACGGGGCCAAAAATTTCTTCTACCTCGGCATGTCGCGCGGCCACCTCGGTGTATCCAAAGCTGAAGAACCCGACCAGCATGGCGAACAATCCACCGATGATGCCCAGAACAAGTGCCGCGTTGCGCATAAGACGCCCTTTCCGGCAGGGGTCACATCAGCGCCGCCTGCACCTCTTTGGTCCACCCCAGATAAAGCCTGCCATCTGCGGTTTCAACAAGCGGGCGTTTCATCACGCTGGGATGATCTGCCAACAGCTCTAGGTCGGGCCGGTCGCGCTGATCCTGCCCAAGATTTCGCCACGTGGTCGAGCGGCGATTCACAAGGTCGCATCCGAACCGTGCATGGGCCCGCGCCAGCAGATCAGACCCGATCGGCGTGTCGCGGATATCGACCAGAACTGCACCATCCAGTGATTTCAATGCCTTGCGACAGGTGTCGCAGTTTTTCAGCCCGTAGATTTTCATCTCTCATCCTCCTGTGTGGCTTTCAGCAGGTGCAGATCGGTCGCTGCACAGGCCCTATCTTTTGCTTGTATTTTACAAAACTGGTGCAATCCTGTTTTGTGCATTTCGGGTGTCAGGCCATGGCAATACGCTCAATTCCCGGCCTTGATAACCACCGGCATGCACCGCCGCCGATATTTCGGTGGCGGTAATGTGACGACAAAAGGAGACACGGAAAGATGCCCACCGGCACCGTGAAATGGTTCAATACCACCAAAGGCTATGGCTTTATCGCACCCGACGATGGCGGCAAGGATGTGTTCGTGCACATTTCTGCCGTGGAACGCTCGGGTCTGACCGGACTGGCCGACAACCAGAAGGTCGGGTTCGAGATGCGCGAAGGCCGCGATGGCCGTCAGATGGCCAGCGACCTGAAACTCATCTAGGCAGCCACTCGGGGGCGGATGATCCCGCCCCCCGCGCGGAAACCTACTGATAATAGCAGTTTTTCTCGCCGATCGGGCAGATCAGGCGGCCATGGCTGGCACGCTTGACCGTCCGGTGACGCGTCGTGACAGGGTGCTGCTTGGCCTGAAAATAGGTCATCTTCTGGTTCGGCTGACCGCACGAGATTTCGCCGCCGTAAACCACCGGCTGAAGCCCGCTGGGGCAGTAGTTTTCCTTGGAATGATAGGGAAACAGCTTTGCATCGCTGGCAGACGCAGGCATGGCTGCGGCCAGCGCAACGGCGGTGGCGGCAAGAAAGGTCTTGTAGGTCATCGCGGGAACCCCTGCACTTACGGTCGTGTGACCGGGTTAATGAATGTGATCAGGCTATTGCGCCTTTACGGTTTGGTCAATCCTTCGGGACAGGCGGTGCGGCTCAACCCGTCTGGGTCACTGCACGGGTGACCAGCACGCCGATATAGGCTGATCCCCCTGTCAGGAGCGTGCCCCATGTCGTGTCCAGCAGCACCATCTGCCAATGCCAGTTCTTCATCACCGCAAAGCTGGTGAATTCATAAGTACCATAGGCCACGGCCCCCAGGAGAGCGCCCATCAACAAGGCCTGCACCGGCGCATCCGCGCGCAACGCCGGCAGAGAGACAAATACCAGCAGCCCGACCACGTAGAACAGGTAGAACAGCGCCGCCGCCGCAAGGCGCGGGCTGTCGCGCAACTGATCGCCCAGATGGGTTTCAAAGACGGGGCGAATGACCTTGGTCAGCATCACCGCATCGACCACCAGAAAAACAACTGCGGTGACAACGTACAGGATCAAAATCTGCATTTCCGGCCTCTTTCCTTTTTGCGCACTCTATATGGAGATACGCGTGGAGACGACTGATAGATTTAAATGGCCTTGCCTGACATCAACGACGCCCTGCAAAGAAGGTGATCAACCATAGCTTGTTCTTGACTTACCTAAGGTAATCTTTCATCAATTTCAGAGGGTATGAAACATGGTAGCGAATGTCCGCGCGAAACCCATGCGCGTGGCCTGCTTGGTGGTTTCGGTGTTTTTTACCCGGTCTTGGTGCCGTTCTCGGGGTCCTTGGCACCGGGCGCGTCAATTTTCAGAAAAAGGACGATGACATGCGATTTTCTAAACCCGCCCGAACATTCATTGCCTGCAGCGTGCTGGGCCTTGGCGCGGCTTTGACCGTTCCGGATACGGCACGGGCACAAGATGCGATACTGGGACAGCTGACCGCCTTTGGTTTCAATTTCTGCCCAAGGGGATGGGCCCCGGCGAATGGTGCGCTGCTGCCCATTTCATCGAACACGGCGTTGTTTTCCTTGCTGGGAACCCAGTTTGGCGGCAATGGGACCACCACTTTTGCCCTGCCGGACCTGCGGGGGCGCAGCCCGATCAACCAAGGGACAGGACCTGGACTGACGAATTATCCGATGGGGGCGATAGGCGGATCGGAAACCGTGACCCTCACGGTAAACCAGATGCCCAGCCATTCGCATATCGTCAACGGGACAAATGAGGCGGCGGACAAACATGGGCCCGGCAACGATTTTCCCGCAGCCCCCTATTTGCCGGACGGGTCCGAGTTCAACATCTATCACGACGGCCCGCCCAATCGCACCATGGACCCCGGTGTGATCTCGCCCACCGGGGGCAGCCAGCCGCACGAGAACCGCATGCCCTTTGTTGCGGTGAACTGGTGCATTGCGACCCAAGGCATCTATCCCAGCCGAAGCTGATAGCCGCGACAGCCCGCCAGAGGGGCGGGCTGTCGCGACAAGTCTCAGGCCCGCGTGGCGCGGATCAAGCGCAGGATGTCCTGCGCGGCGGTCGGGATGTTGGTGCCGGGGCCAAAGATCGCCTTGACGCCCACCTTTTTCAGGAACTCGTAATCCTGCTGCGGGATCACCCCGCCACAGATCACCAGGATGTCGCCGGCTTCGCGCGCGCGCAGCGCCTCGATCAGTTGCGGGGCCAGTGTCTTGTGCCCTGCCGCCTGGCTTGAAATGCCCACCACATGCACATCGTTGTCGATCGCATCCTGCGCCGCCTCTTCGGGGGTCTGGAACAGCGGGCCCACATCGACGTCAAAACCGATGTCGGCAAAGGCCGTGGCGATCACCTTGGCGCCCCGGTCATGCCCGTCCTGCCCCATCTTGACCACCAGCATGCGCGGGCGGCGGCCTTCAGCCTCGGCGAATTCCTCGACCGATTTCTGGATCGCGGCAAAGCCCTCGTCGCCCTCATAGGCCGCGCCATAGACGCCGGCCAGCGTCTTGACCTCGGCGCGGTGGCGGCCGAATTCCTTTTCCATCGCCATGCTGATCTCTCCCACGGTTGCACGTGCGCGGGCTGCATCGACGGCAGCCTCTAGCAGGTTGCCGCCTTCGGTCGTGCGGCGGGTCAGTTCGTCCAGCGCAGCCTGACAGGCGGCCTCGTCGCGCGCGTCGCGGATGCGTTTCAGCGCGGCAACCTGCCCATCCAGCACCTTCTGATTGTCGATGTCGCGGATGTCGATCGGATCTTCGTTGTCCTTGCGATACTTGTTCACGCCCACGATCACTTCGGTCCCGCGGTCGATCATCGCCTGCCGTGTGGCGGCGGATTCCTCGATCCGCAGCTTGGGCATGCCGCTGGCGACGGCCTTGGTCATGCCGCCCATCTCCTCGACCTCCTGCATCAGCGCCCAGGCTTTTTCGATCAGGTCGTTGGTCAGGCTTTCGACATAGTAGGACCCGGCCAGCGGATCGACCACATTGGTCACGCCGGTTTCTTCCTGCAGGATCAACTGGGTGTTGCGCGCGATGCGAGAGCTGAAGTCGGTCGGCAGGGCAATCGCCTCGTCCAGCGCGTTGGTGTGCAGGCTTTGCGTGCCGCCCAGAACCGCCGACATCGCCTCGTAGGCGGTGCGCACCACGTTGTTGTAGGGGTCTTGTTCCTGCAAGCTGACGCCGCTGGTCTGACAATGGGTGCGCAGCATCTTCGAGCGGTCGTCCTGCGCGCCGAACTCGGTCATCACCCGGTGCCACAGCGTGCGCGCCGCGCGCAGCTTGGCGATCTCCATGAAGAAATTCATACCGATGGCAAAGAAGAACGACAGCCGCGGCGCAAAGGCATCCACATCCATCCCCGCCTGTATCGCCGCGCGCACATATTCGCGCCCGTCGGCCAGGGTATAGGCCAGCTCCTGCACCAGGTTCGCCCCGGCCTCCTGCATGTGATAGCCGGAAATCGAGATCGAATTGAACCGCGGCATCTCGTTGCTGGTGTATTCGATGATGTCCGAGATGATCCGCATCGACGGCTCGGGCGGGTAGATATAGGTGTTGCGGACCATGAATTCCTTCAGAATGTCGTTCTGAATGGTGCCCGACAGCTTTGCGCGGTCATGGCCCTGCTCCTCGCCGGTGACGATGAAACTGGCCAGGATCGGGATCACCGCGCCGTTCATCGTCATCGACACGCTGACCTGATCCAGCGGGATGCCGTCGAACAGGATCTTCATGTCCTCGACACTGTCGATGGCCACGCCGGCCTTGCCCACATCGCCCACCACGCGGGGGTGATCGCTGTCATAGCCGCGATGGGTGGCCAGATCGAAGGCCACGGAAACGCCTTGCTGCCCGGCGGCAAGCGCCTTGCGGTAGAACGCATTACTCTCTTCGGCGGTGGAGAACCCGGCATATTGCCGGATCGTCCAGGGGCGGCCCGCATACATCGTCGCCTTGACCCCGCGCGTGAAGGGGCCGAACCCCGGCATGCTGCCCATGTGGGGCAGGTCGGCGGTATCCTCGGCGGTATAGACCGGCTGCACCTCGATGCCTTCCAGCGTCTTCCATGTCAGGTCCTCCAGCGGGCGACCGCGAAGTTCCTTTTCAGCCAGCTTGCGCCACTCGTCCTTGTTGGCCATCGTCGTGTCCTCTTTCTGTTGGGTCAGGGGTGGGGGTTTTCCCCTCTGCCCCGGACGACTTTCCGGTGATCAATGTGGCCAGACCATCGGCCCCGGCATGCAGCCAGAACAGATCGTCGGCATAGCTTTCCTGCAACCTGGCGGTTTGGGCGCGCGTGAAGGGCATATAGGCCCCGTCGCCGGTCGGCAAATGGGTGGTGTCGCGCCCGGCCAGCGCCAGCGCCGCGCGCAATTGCGGCAGCTTGGGGGCCGCGTTCAGGCAGCGGCGCGCGTGCAGGCGGGGCGCGTCAACCGGCGTGGGCAGCATCGCGGCCAGCCGCCGCTCGGGCACTGCGCCAAACACCTCGTGCGGCATGACCAGCAGCGGCACATCGGGCAGCGCGCAGGCGATATCGGTGATCACGTCGCGCCACCGGCGCGGGCTGTGTGCCAGCCCCTGCAACCTGTGCGGCCCCGGCAAGGGCCGCCCGCGTGCCACTGTCATGGCAACCAGCGATGTCCAATAGGCATCGGGGCTGCGGATCGACAGCACCGCGCGGCATATCCGCCCTTCGAAAGCCGCTGCCAGGCGCGCGATCCGTTCGCCCGCCGCCGGATACAGCATGCAGGCGCGGATGCCGTCGCGCGGCGGGCCGATTACGTTTTCATCCGAGACGATCAGGCTGCGCCGCCCCTGTGCCACCTCGGCGTGCAGGGCCAGCGCGATCCGCCCGGCCGCCCGCGCGGGACCGTCGCGGCGCGGCAGCACCTCGGCCTCGGGCCAGATGCCGGCGAACAGGCCGCCGCGCGTGCGCCGCGGGCCCCAGGCTCCCACGCCCTGCCGGGTCAGGGCCGCGTCATTGTCGCGCAGATAGGCCTGAAACGAGGTCGAGGCCGTCCGATGCGCCCCGATATGCAAAATGACGTCCATGGCCCTGCGCACCTTGACAAAAACCGCCCCCAAAGAGGTGGGGCGTGATATGACACATGCCGTCATCATTGCCGCGCGACCGTGACCAAGGTCTTAAACTGGACATTTGCTGTGCATTTCACGAAAAACCTACTCGCATCCCCTGCCCGGGTGCCTATATCCTGCCTGACAGGAGAACCCATGAAACACGTCTTAGCCTTTGCAATCGCTTTGCTTTTCGCCATGCCTTCCATGGCGCAGGAAACCGATGATACGCCCCCGGAATTGCCTATCGTGGATGCCGAAGGGGTAGAGTTGAGCCAATTCCTATGGGTTTCGCGGCCCGTGATCGTCTTTGCCGACAGCCCGAACGACCCCCAGTTCGTCGAGCAGATGCGCCTGCTCGCGGATGATCCGGGCGCATTGCTGCGGCGCGATGTCGTGGTGCTGGTCGATACCAACCCGGCGGCACGGTCACCGCTGCGGCAAGAGTTGTTTCCGCGCGGGTTTTCTCTGGTGCTGATCAGCAAGGACGGCAGCGCACGCATTCGCAAGCCGCTGCCCTGGGACACCCGTGAAATCAGCCGCTGGATCGACAAGCTGCCGACGCGGCAGCAGGAAATTCGCCAGATGAACAGCGACGACCGGGGCTGATCTACACCTCGCCTCGCATCAGGACCGCGTGGCGCGTCGCGGCGTCCAGCAGGATCACGATGTTTTCGGCCGGGTCGTAGATGGTCATGACGCCGGGTGTCGCAAGCATGCGGCCAACGCCCTGCGCCACCTCGTCCGTCATGCAGGCGCGCGGCCCCGTCACGCTGGACAGCAGGCCCAGACCGACGGGCAGATCCGCCGACATGATCGCCCGCGACAGCCCGTCGGGCGTGCCGTTCGGATCGCCAAAGGCCACGGCCTGCCCCGTGCGCAATCGTCCTATGCCCTGCCGCAGAACGTAGACCCGCGTGCCCCCGGCCCGCACCGTGCCCGAGGACAGCCGGTAGACCGCCACCGTGCACCCGCGCTGCGAGGTGAAATAGGTCTGCACGTCCACATGCAGCCAGCGATCCGCAAATGCCCGCGCGCTGGCCGGCTCGTCCAGCGCACAGGCCGACAGACAGGCGGCAAGCCCGGCCACTGCCGCCCCCTGTATCAAGATGCGCACCAGATATGCCATGCGGCCTGCCCCCGGAGTTGATCCTTGGGGCAGCATGGGGCCAAAGCCCTTTCCGCTTGGTTACGGCGCGCGGGCACATGAAGGTTATTCGAACTCCATGATCACATCATCCACCGCCAGGCTGTCACCCGGCCCGGCGTTGATCTTGGCGACGATCCCCTTGCGCTCGGCGCGCAGGATGTTCTCCATCTTCATGGCCTCGACCGTGCACAGCGCCTGACCGTCCTGAACCTCCTGACCCTCCTCGACGTCGATCTTGACGATCAGACCCGGCATCGGGCACAGCAGCAGCTTTGATGTGTCGGGGGGCAGTTTCTCGGGCATCTTGCGCGCCAGTTCGGCCTGACGCGGCGTGCGCACATGCACCTTGATGTCCGCGCCCCGGCTGCGGATGCGGAACCCGCCCGAGATCTTGCCGACCTTCATCACCAGCGCCACATCGTCCACCTGCATATCGGCCAGTTGATCGCCCGGTGCCCAGGTGCCGGTGACGCGATGGGTGGTCCCGTCGTCGAACGTGATCGTGGCACCGTCACGATCGGCGGCAATGGTCAGGTCGTGCGACTGGTCCTGCAACGTCACGTTCCAGTCGCTGCCGACCTTGCGTTCATGGTTGTCCATCCGGCCCGACACGCGGGCGCGGCGTATTTCGGCCACGCGGTGCATCGCCGCGCAGCAGGCCGCGATCCTGCGCAACGCGTCGTCATCCAGCGCCACACCATCGAAACCGTCGGGGAACTCTTCGGCGATGAAGGCCGTGGTCATCTCGCCCGCCACGAACTTGGGGTGATCCATCACCGCCGACAGGAACGGCAAGTTGTGCCCGATGCCTTCAACCTCGAACCGGTCCAGCGCCACGCGCATCGCCTCGAGGGCGGTGGCGCGATCGGGGCCCCAGGTGCACAGCTTGGCGATCATCGGGTCGTAATACATGCTGATCTCGCCCCCCTCGAACACGCCGGTGTCATTGCGCACCGCCGTGTCGCCGGTGGGGGCATCGCCCTGCCACTTGCCCGCCACCTGCAATGGCCCCGCGGCCACCTCGATCGGAGGGCGATAGCGCGTCAGCCGCCCGATTGAAGGCAGAAAGTTGCGATAGGGGTCTTCGGCATACAGGCGGCTTTCCAGCGCCCAGCCGGTCAGTTTGACATCGTCCTGCGTGATCGACAGCGGCTCGCCTGCCGCCACGCGGATCATCTGCTCGACCAGATCGACGCCGGTGATCAACTCGGTAACCGGATGTTCGACCTGCAGACGCGTGTTCATCTCAAGGAAAAAGAAATCCTTGTTGCCATCGACGATGAACTCGACCGTGCCCGCGCTGGCATAGCCCACGGCCTTGGCCAGCGCCACGGCCTGCTCGCCCATCGCCCGGCGCGTCGCCTCGTCCAGAAAGGGGCTCGGCGCCTCTTCGATCACCTTCTGATTGCGGCGCTGGATACTGCATTCGCGCTCGCCCAGATAGATGCCGTTGCCATGGGTGTCGCACAGCACCTGAATCTCGATATGGCGCGGTTGTGTCACGAATTTCTCAATGAAGATGCGGTCATCGCCAAAGCTGCTGGCCGCCTCGTTCTTCGAGCTTTGAAAGCCCTCGCGCGCCTCGTCGTCATTCCAGGCGATGCGCATGCCCTTGCCGCCGCCACCGGCGCTGGCCTTGATCATCACCGGATAGCCGATTTCACCGCTTATCTTGACCGCCTCGTCGGCGTCGGCAATCAGCCCCATATACCCGGGCACCGTGCTGACCCCGGCCTCCTGGGCCAGCTTCTTGCTGGTGATCTTGTCGCCCATCGCCTCGATCGCGCCCTTGGGCGGGCCGACAAAGGCGACGCCTGCGGCCTCCAGCGCCTTGGCAAACTTGGGGTTTTCCGACAGGAAGCCATAGCCGGGATGCACCGCCTGCGCGCCGCTGGACTTGATCGCCGCCATGATCTTGTCGATCACGATATAGGACTGGTTGGCCTGCGGCGGGCCGATGTGCACCGCTTCGTCGGCCATCCGCACATGCAGCGCATGCTTGTCGGCATCCGAATAGACCGCAACCGTGGTCAGCCCCATCTTTTTGGCCGTCTTGATCACGCGGCAGGCGATCTCGCCCCGGTTGGCAATCAGGATCTTGTTGAACATGCGCTGTCCCTTTTTCATGGCTGGTCAGAATGCAAGACAGCGCCGACCACCCAAGGGTGTCCGGCGCTGCGATGCGTGTGTTTCGATGTGGTGATGCCCCCCCGGCAAGGAGTGGCAGGCGTCAGCCGAAGCCCGGCAAGGGCTCGTATGCCGGACTGAAATAGAAGCGGCTGGACGTCTCCGGAACGGATGCACAGCCTGCCAATGCCGCGATGAAACCCATCACGGCCAGTATTCTTGCGGTTCTCATGCTCGATGCCTCGATTTTTTTCTTCAGGCTTTGAGTATATGGATACCGCAAGACATTGTTTCAGACCAGCGTCTGGATTGTTTCCACTGGCCAGTGTTGCGTCAACAACGCGATGGGTATTGCTGGCAGTACGCCACATTGCCCACCGCGCCGACCAATGCCCCGCCGGCCACGTTGGTGTTGAGGACCGCCGCCCCGGCCGCACCCGCGCCCGCCCCCAGCAGGGACTGTTCGACCGCCGTGTCGCCGCAGGCGGCCAATGCACCGACCGCAAGGAATGTGAAAAGAACTGGTTTGATTTGCATGTTGTGTCCTGTCGTGTTGTTGCGATTGCGCATGACAGGGAATGTGGCACCCGAGGCCACAAAGAAAAGTCGCGGATGTCCCGCCCTGCCTTTCCGGCAAAGGTTCGCTGATAACCGCAACTATCTGACCTGAAAAGGAAAAAAATGGGCGACCGGCCTTGGGGGTGACCGGGCCGCCCATCAGGGGAAGGGTAACGGTATAGACGTTTCGTCCCGGCCCATTTTTGTCGGGCCGCCACTACGCGCTCAATCTGCACCTCTCCATCAAGGCTCGCAATGCCTGCAGTCAAGGGCATCCTGTTTTCGGCCATTTCCCGCCAAAGTTGCAGACCGTTGCGCAGAAAGATGCCGATCATGCCTCGAAAACCTCGGGAAAGGCCGCGCGGGCCGCGGCCTCGTCAACGACCAGCAGCGCCTCGTAGCTTTCCGGATCGAACGGATCTTGCGCAGGCAGCACCTCGCGCCCGAACAGCCAGGACAACCGCCCGGCATCCAGATTGCCGCGCTCGAACGGTTGATCGCCAAAATGATCCCACAATGCGCCCAGAAAGGCCGCATCCGCGCGCAGGTCACCTGGCCTGCGGTCGCGATACCGCTCGCGCCGGATCAGAGGGGTGGCCCCCTTGTCGTTGGCGCGACGGATGACGAATTGATGATCTGTGCCCGGCAATCGGCCCGGGAAGCCGCGATGCTTCAGCATGGCCCGCCCTCCGCATCCTGCAAGGCGGGGGTGGGAACGGGCCCAGGGGCCCGCCCCGATACCGGATTACTTGTACTTGCCGGTGTAGGTCGGCTCCATCGAGATGGGCGCGGGCTCGACCACGACGTATTCTTCCTGCGGCGGCTGTGCGCAGGCTGCCACGGTGACAACCAGGCCCAGGGCCAACATGCTCTTGATGCTCTTCGACATCTGTTTCTCCTGTATCTTGTTACAGACAAACCGGCGCATTTGCGCGCCACCTGCCCCTCAAACGAAGTAACGGTCACTTGGGTGCAACCGTTGGGCAGAATACTGCAATCAAGCCCGGATTGATATCCGCCGCGCCACGCAAACCCAGCCTGTGACGGGAAAGCTGCAGTTACACCCATGCCTGAACTTTGCCGCGCAAGATATTGTGGCATGGTCAGAATCCCTCCCAGATGCAGGTGCCATCCTCGACCCGAAACGCCTCGAAGAACTGCACGATATCGGGGTCATAAGCCCCGAACTCGACCGGCGCGGACGCATAGGAAATCACGATCCGTTCGGGGGAAACCGCCGCGTCACGCAGGGCGGGCACCGCGTAGTCCCGGCACAGGATCGGAAAGTCGCTCTCGACCTGACCAAAGCCCGCGCCTTGCGCGATCCCCGGCACGACGAAGCGAAACCGCGCAAACACGCCCAGACTGCCCAGATCATCCAGCAGATGATCCTGCAAGGTCACGTCCAGCCCCGAAGGAACAGAGGGCACGGGCCGGGCCTCCTCCTGCCCGGCAACCGTGGTCGCGCACGCGAACGCCCCTCCAAGCGCGACAAATCCGCCCACCCACCTAAACATGCGCCCGAACCTTTGCATAGCCCTGCCAGCGTGCCCGGTTGGCCGGGTTGTCCAGCACGGCCCGGATC
Source organism: Lacimonas salitolerans (assembly GCF_042677865.1). Classification (NCBI taxonomy): domain Bacteria; kingdom Pseudomonadati; phylum Pseudomonadota; class Alphaproteobacteria; order Rhodobacterales; family Paracoccaceae; genus Lacimonas; species Lacimonas salitolerans. Next base: position 131,649 of record NZ_JBHUDD010000027.1, read on the forward strand.
GCCGCCTCGGCCTGCGCACGCGGCACCGGCCCCGCCACCGCGCCGCCGGCTGTCACGTGCAGCACATCACCCGACCGGGCCACCCGCACCGCCGGCGCAAAGCCGCGTAGATCGCGCAGCGCACGCCACATGTCCTGACGGATCTGGTGCGCCAGACGCAAAGGCTCCATCACCGGCAGAACGGCCTCGACAGCCAAGTCGAACCGCGCAGGGCGACAGCGCGACAGGGTCAGCACATCCTGCCCCCGCTCCACATGCCAGCGATGATGTCGCGCGCGTCCTGCCACAGCCCTTGTCTTCCTCTCTCTGAAAATATCCCGGGGGGAGTCGCGCATCGCGCGACGGGGGGCAGCGCCCCCCTGCCCCTCACCGCCCCTTACAGCGGGATGTTGTCGTGCTTCTTCCAGGGCATGTCCTGCTTTTTGTTGCGCAGCATGGCAAAGGCCCGCGCCACCCGCTTGCGGGTGCTGCGCGGCTGGATCACCTCGTCGATGAAACCGCGCTCGGCCGCCACGAAGGGGTTGGCAAAGGCATCCTCGTACTCCTTGGTGCGCTGCGCGATCTTGTCGGTATCACCCAATTCGCTGCGATACAGGATCTCGGTCGCGCCCTTGGCGCCCATCACCGCAATCTCCGAGGTCGGCCAGGCATAGTTCACATCGGCGCGCAGATGCTTGGACGCCATCACCACATAGGCCCCGCCATAGGCCTTGCGCGTGATCACCGTCACCTTGGGCACCGTCGCCTCGCCATAGGCGAACAGCAGCTTGGCCCCATGCTTGATCACGCCATCGTATTCCTGCTTGGTCCCGGGCAGGAACCCCGGCACATCCACCAGCGTCAGGATCGGAATCTCGAACGCGTCGCAGAACCGCACGAACCGGGCCGCCTTGCGCGCGCTGTCGATGTCCAGCACCCCGGCCAGCACCATCGGCTGGTTGGCCACGACGCCTACGGTCTGCCCCTCCATCCGGATGAAGCCGGTGATGATGTTCTTGGCGAACTCTTCCTGGATCTCGTAGAAATCGCCCTCGTCACCGATCTTCAGGATCAGCTCCTTCATGTCATAAGGCGAGTTGGGGTTTTCCGGCACCAGCGTATCAAGGCTTGTCTCGACCCGGTCGACATCGTCGAAGAACGGACGCACGGGCGGTTTTTCGCGGTTGTTGGCGGGCAGGAAATCGATCAGGCGGCGGACCTCGGCCAGGGCCTCGACATCGTTCTCGAACGCGCCGTCGGCCACGCTGCTTTTCCTGGTGTGGGTGCTGGCCCCGCCCAGCTCCTCGGCGGTTACGTGCTCGTTGGTCACGGTCTTGACCACGTCAGGCCCGGTCACGAACATATAGCTGCTGTCCTTGACCATGAAGATGAAGTCGGTCATCGCCGGAGAGTAGACCGCGCCACCCGCACAGGGCCCCATGATCAGGCTGATCTGCGGGACCACGCCGCTGGCCATGATGTTGCGCTGGAACACGTCGCCATAGCCTGCAAGGCTGTCCACGCCTTCCTGGATACGCGCGCCGCCGCTGTCATTGATCCCGATCACCGGCGCGCCGTTCTGCATCGCCATGTCCATGATCTTGCAGATCTTCTTGGCATGGGTGGCCGACACCGAGCCGCCCAGAACGGTAAAGTCCTGGCTGAACACATAGACCAGCCGCCCGTTGATCGTGCCCCAGCCGGTCACCACCCCGTCGCCATAGGGCCGGTTTTCCTCCATCCCGAAATCGATGCAGCGATGCGCGACAAACATGTCGTATTCTTCAAAGCTGCCCTCATCGACCAGCAGATCGATCCGTTCGCGCGCGGTCAGCTTGCCCTTGTCGTGCTGCGAGGCGATGCGGCTCTCGCCGCCCCCCAGACGCGCGGCATTGCGACGGTTTTCCAGTTCCAGCAGGATGTCTTTCATGGCGGTCCCCTTCCGTTTGAGCGGGTTATAATGTTGCGCGGGCATGGCGCAAAGGAAAATCGGGCAAATTTGCAAACCGTGTGAAACAAATTCATCGCAAAGTGCAAACCTGCAAATAACCCAGCGGCAAATATGGACACCCCGACGCCCCGGGCATACCCATACCTGCATGAGTGACGTTCAACCGGTGCGCTATCTCGACCGCAGCACGCCCCCGCATATCTCGACCCTGATCCTGCTGGCCGGTATTTCCGCGCTCAGCATGAACATATTCCTGCCCTCTCTACCCGGAATGACGGCCTATTTCGACACCGAATACCGGCTGATGCAGTTGTCGGTGGCGATTTACCTGGCGATGAACGCGCTGCTGCAGGTGGTGGTCGGCCCGATTTCCGACCGATTTGGCCGTCGCCCGATCATTCTGTGGGGCCTTGGCCTGTATCTGGTGGCGACGCTGGGCTGCATCCTTGCCCCCAATGTCACGGTTTTCCTGATATTCCGGATGGTGCAGGCGGTCGTGGCCGTGGCGATGGTGCTGTCGCGCGCCGTGGTGCGCGACATGTTCACCCAGGATCGCGCGGCCTCGATGATCGGCTACGTCACGATGGGCATGGCCGTGGTGCCGATGATCGGCCCAGCTCTCGGTGGCGTTCTGGAAGAGCTGTTCGACTGGCATGCGAATTTCTGGATGCTGTTCTTTGCCGGGCTTTTGGTGTTCTGGATCACCTGGCGCGATCTGGGCGAGACGGCAATCCCCTCGGGCAACACGCTGGGCCAGCAGTTCCGCGAATACCCCGAGTTGCTGACCAGCCCGCGCTTCTGGGGCTACTGCCTTGCGGCAGCCTTTGGATCGGGGGCGTTCTTTGCCTATCTGGGCGGCGCGCCTTTCGTGGCCTCGAACGTGTTCAACCTTGGGCCCGCGCAGATGGGCCTCTACTTCGCGGCCCCGTCCATCGGGTATTTCCTGGGCAACTGGTTCACCGGGGCCTATGCGGCGCGTGTTGGCGTCAACAACATGGTGCTCTGGGGCACGCTGATCGCGTCGGCGGGCATGGCGCTGTCGCTGGTGTCGTCCTATTCCGGGTTCTCCAGCCCGCTCAGCTTTTTCGGGTTCATGTCGGTGGTGGGCGTGGGCAATGGCATGGTGATTTCCAACGCCACCGCGGGCATGCTGTCGGTGCGCCCGCATCTGGCGGGCACGGCATCCGGCCTTGGTGGCGCGATCATGATCGGCGGTGGCGCGGGCCTGTCGGCCCTTGCCGGGGCGCTGCTCGTGCCCGGCGCCGGAGAGTTTCCGCTGATCTGGATCATGTTCATCACATCCGTTCTGGCCGTGGCCTCGATCATCGCGGTGATCCGGCGCGAGCGTCGGCTGGGCCTTTAGGACGTTCCGAACAGCCCCGTCAGCGCACGCTTGACCGTGCCCGAGACCGAGGGCCGCGATCCGCGTGAGAACGGCAGCGGGCGGCAGACCTCCATCGCGGCGATGCCCACCCGCGCGGTCAGCGCGCCGTTCACGATCCCCTCGCCGAACCGGCGCGACAGCTTGGCCAGCACGTTGCCCCCCGCGATCGAGCCGATCATGTCATCGCCCACCGCAACGGCCCCCGTGGCCACCAGATGCGTCATCACCGCCCGCGTCAGCCGCCAACTGCCCAGCACACCCGACCGACCACCATATATTTCGGCAATCCGACGGATCATCCGCAAATTCGATGTCAGCGCCGCCACCACATCCGCCAGCGCCAGCGGCACCAGCGCCGTGACCATCGCCACCTGCCGGGCTGCGGCCTCGACCTCGGCGCGCGCCAGCGCGTCCAGCGGGGCCAGCATCTCGGACTCGGTCAGAGAAAACAGCGCCACGACATCAAACTGCTCGTCCCGCCGGCCGGAAAACCGCGTGCGGTTCCAATCCAGTTCCGACCTGTTGGCATAGAGGGTTTCCAGCTCGGCCACCACAGCACGCGCCTTGGGCAGCGCCTCTTCGGCCAATGCCGCCTCGGCCCGGCCCTGCAGCTTGTCCATCCGCGACAGGCGCGAAAACGCCGCCAGTTCGCGCACAATCGCCACCAGCGAGACCAGCACCAGCGCGCCGATCAAGGCCGTCACCGCATACCCCAGAACAGGAATACGCGCGATCAGCCCGGTGGCGAAATCCCACGCCGCGACGGATACGACCGCCCCCAGCACCGCCAGCGCCAGCCCCCAGAACCAGCGCGCCAGCCGCGAGGGACGGCGCGCGCCAAGGGTCGCCACGGTCTGCATCGCGCGGCCCTGCGGCGCGGGCATGCCCGGATCGGGCACCGGGGGGGCGGCATCGGGGCCGGGGGCGGTATCGTCGCCGTCCAGATCGATCAGAACAGGACCGTTGGTCATGCAACCTCCTCTTTTTGCCAGGCCAGATGGATGTCGGGCAGACCCTTGTCATTGCCCAGCCCCGCTCCGCGCGCCACCTCGACGAAGCCATGGGTGGCATAGAACCGCCGCGCGGCAGTGTTGTCCTGAAGCGTCCACAGTTCAAGCTGTGGCTGATGAGCCTTGGCATCGGTCAGCAACGCGCTGCCATTCCCCTGCCCTTGCACACGCGGATGCACATAAAGCGCCAGCACCACAGACCCCTGCCGCGCCATGAAACCGACCGGGCCGCGCGCGTCCGCAATCACCCGCACGGCCCCCTGACGGATCAGCCGCACCATCAGCGCGGCATCGCTGTGGCGGGGGCGGTCGGTGCTGCCCTCATGCGCCCAAAGGATGCGCAACAGCCATGGCACATGCCACAGCCGGGCGGGGCGCGCGCCTCTGGTCACAGACGATCCCCGAACAGGAACTGCGCCGCCCGGTCCAGCCGGATATGCGGCGGCCCCTCGCCCGGCTTCAGGGTCAGCCGCGCAGGCGCAAAGCGCATGATCTGGTAATCCGCCTCAAGCCACCTGTCAGCCCCGTCGCGAGCGGGTGACAACAGGCGGTTGGGGTCTTCGGGCAGCGCACCGGGATAGAACGCCGCGCGCTTGCCTGTGTCCAGCAGCGTGCCGCGCACGCAATCCAGGTCGCGCCCCTCGTGGGTAATGGTATCCTCGGTCGTGGCGCGCAGGGCGGCGATGGACATGGCCTGCGTCTTGGCCCCGGCAAAGTCCGCACGCGATCGGGCGTCGCGGGTCAGCGCCTCCATGATCGCGGTCAGGCGGGCGTGCTGGGTGTGATGCAGATGGTCCGCCTTGGTCGCGGCAAACAGGATCTTTTCCACCCGCTTGCCCAGCAAGAGCTGGCTGAGGAACGCGTTTCGGCCGGGGCGGAACGCAGACAGGATGTCAGCCATGGCAAGGCGCATGTCCTCGACCGCCCTGGGGCCGGCGTTGATCGCCCCCAGCGCATCCACCAGCACCACCTGCCGGTCGATCTTGGCGAAATGCTCGCGGAAGAAGGGTTTGACCACCTGTGCCTTGTATGCCTCGAACCGACGCGCCATCTCGCGCGTCAGCGACTTGCGCGGGGCGTCGCCGGCCTGCGGCAGCGGCGCAAATGTGATCGCCGGGCTGCCCGCCAGATCGCCGGGCAGCAGGAACCGCCCCGGCGTGCAGTCATAGAACCCCGCCGCGCGCGCTGCATGCAGGTAGGCGGTGAAACTGTCGGCCAGGCCGCGCGCGGTGGGTTCGTCATGCGCCGCCGTGCCATCGGTGGCCTGCGCGCGCGCCATGAACTCGGCGGCCTGCGGGCGCGATGCGATGCGGGTCAGAACCTCGTCCGACCACTGGGCATAGGTCTTGTCCAGCAGCGCCAGATCCAGCAGCCATTCGCCGGGGTAATCCACGATATCCAGATGCACGGTGCGCGGCCCCTGCAAGCCGCCCAGCAGCCCGGTGGGACGCACCCGCAGCGACAGGCGCAGTTCGGACACCGCGCGCGTGCTGTCAGGCCAGCGGGGGGCGTCGGCGGTCAGCGCGGCGTAATGCGTCTCGTAATCGAACCTTGGCACGGTATCATCGGGCTGCGGTTGCAGGAACGCCGCAGCGATCCGCCCATCGGCGGCGGCCACCAGTTGCGGCATGCGCCCGCGGTCCAGCATATTGGCCACCAGCGAAGTGATGAACACCGTCTTGCCCGACCGCGCCAGCCCGGTCACACCCAGCCGGATCACCGGTTCAAAAAACGCGCCCGACACGCTGTCGCCGATGCCTTCGACCGTGCGCGCAATGCCGTCGGCTATGCTGGAAATCACCAAACCCTGCCCCTTTGCCCTTTGTCGCCAAGATAGTCGCCAAAGCACGGCATTGCCAGTGGGGGCAAACCTGCCATACGCCCCATCGCCACGGGCGTTGCCCCTGCTTTGCCGCACGTGCTATCGTGTATCCAGAGGCAGAGCAGGCCCGCGCACATGACAGCACTGAAGCAATACCAGCGGATCGAGGCGACCGGGCTGTGGCGCGCCACCGCCCAGGCCCAGCGGCGTGAGGTCGTGGTATCCATCGGCGATGCCACGCTGGTGATTTCCGACATGCAGGACAGGCCACTGGCGCACTGGTCGCTGGCGGCGGTCGAACGTGCCAACCCCGGCGAGCTGCCGGCGCTGTTCAACCCCGACGGCGATCCGGACGAGACGCTTGAACTGGGCGCGGACGCTCCCGAGATGATCGCGGCCATAGAAAAGCTGCGCGACGCGATCGAGCGCGGCCGCCCGCATCCCGGCCGCCTGCGGCTGGTGATGCTGGCCCTGTCGGCGGCAGCGGTGGCGGCTGTTGCGGTCTTCTGGCTGCCCGAGGCGCTGCGCGAACACGCCGTCAAGGTCGTGCCCGACAGCAAGCGCGCCGATATCGGTGCCGCGCTGGCCGGTCAGATGCAGCGCGTCACCGGCCCGGTCTGCGCCGATCCGCAGGGCATGGCGGCGCTGCGGCGGCTGGCCGCGCGGCTGCCCGGGCCGGATGGCAGGGTGCCCGACCTTCAGGTCGTGCGCGACGGGGTGCGCGATGCGTTGGCCCTGCCCGGCGGGCGCATCCTGCTGCGCGCCCGCCTGATCGAGGATCACGACAGCGCCGATGTGCTGGCGGGCCATATCATCGCCGCACAAGAGCGCGCGGCGCTGTCCGATCCGCTGGACCGCCTGTTGCGCGCGGGGGGAACGCGCACCTCGTTCCGCCTGCTGACGACGGGCATGGTGTCCGACGACAGCCTGCAACACCATGCCGAGACCCTGCCCGCATCGCCGCCCGTGGTGGTGCCCGATGACCAGTTGCTGGCGGCGTTCGAGCGGGCGGGCGTGCGTGCCAGCCCCTATGCCTATGCCGTGGATGCAACCGGCGAAACCACCCTGCCGTTGATCGAGGCGGACCCCTTTGCCATGGCCCCCGACACGCGCGTGCTGCTGGATGACAACGACTGGCTGCGCCTGCAATCGATCTGCGGGAGCTGACGACGGGTGCCAGTTGGCAGGCCTGTCGGGCCGTTTGCCGCAAATCACGCACGCGCAACGAAAAAGACCCGCACATCTCTGCGCGGGTCCGATCATGCGGTTGTCTTTGAACCTATCGCCGGGTGAACGCGCTTCCAAAGCCGGCGCGCCGCGCCGCGTGCAGCGCATTGCCCAGATCCTGCGGCGTGCTGTAGGGGCCGGCCAGCAGAACCCGCGCCGTGCCGCCGTTGCTGTGCAGCGTGCCCATGCGCACCACCAGCCCGGCACGGCCTAGCCGGGCGGCGTCGCGACGCGCCTCGGCATCCGACCCGTAGCGGCCGACCTGAACATACCGATGGCTGACCGCCACGCGCACGGCCTCGCTGGTGGCAGACTGAGCTGCACGCGGGGCCGAGCGAGTTGAGACAGTGGGCTGTGGCGCGACTGCGCGGCCTTGGGTCGACAGGTACCCGCGCGGCTGAACCGCCGATGCCTGCTGCTGCTGTTCCATTGACGTGTAGGGATAGACCAGGTCGGGGTTGAATGCGGTCACATCCAGGCCCGTCGAAATATCGATCAGGCGACGCGGAGACTCGCGGGTCCAGCGCAGGTCCATCTGGCGCTTGCCCGCCAGTGTCTGGTGCGCGCGATAGGGGTTCAGGCGGTCATCCTCCCACACAAGGCGATAGCCGGGGGGAACACGCCCCACATCGGCGGCCTGCGCCTGCATCTTGGCCACATGCAAGGGCGCGACGCGGGTGGTGGACGTGATCCGCACCATTTGCGGGGCCCTGCGGGTATCGCTGCTGGCACGATCCGCTGCTGGCACGCCGGCCATCAAGCGGGCGGTGCCCGGCACGGGGCTGGCCGACTGCGGGCCGCAGCGCACGCCTTCGCCCCGCATGTACTGCGCGCTGACGGACGAGGCCCAGCGGCAACCGCCCGATCCGGCCGCGACGCGGTTCACGGCAGGGGCGCGGGTTTGGGCGGATTTCCGTGCGGGCACGGCAATCTGCCGGGCTTGTGGTGCCGCGGGGCGCATCACGCGCGGAGCCGGGGCGCTGGCCACCGCCACGCGACGGGGCTGCGGGGTGGCGGATTGCACCGGTTGCGCCGCAGGGGCCGCGACACGCCGCGGGGTTGGGGCCGGGGACGGAGCGGGGGCCGCCTCGCGCGGCGCTGCCGGGCGGCTTGTGCTGGGTTCCGGTGTCGGGGCGGGGTCAGAGGCCGCACTGCGCGGCATGTCAGACGGTGGTGGCAGCACCACCGGGTCCGGGGACGACGCGGCCTGCCTGCTCTGGTCGGGCGCGCTGGCCACGTTGGTCGGCTGCGCGTTGCAGATATGCTCCCGACCGCTGTTCATGCGCGGCACCCAGGACACCGCACCGTCGATCCCGGCCCGGATGTATACGCAGCCCCGGCTGTCGACATATTGACTGCCGGTATAGGACGACGGCGGAAACTCGGCCGGGGTCGCAGTCCTGATCGACTGCGCATGCGCGGCGCCCAGCCCGATGTGACCCATTAGAATGGCAGCAGAAAGAACCCTTAACCTGATCATATGCGCCCCCACGCGGTTGTTAGGCATCAGATTGCATGGTTTGCGCCTCTGAGTAAAGACCGGCGACGATGCAACCCCCTTTATTTCGTGCCGAACATGCGGTCACCCGCATCCCCTAGTCCCGGCACGATATATCCCTTGTCGTTCAGCCGCTCATCCAGCGCCGCGGTGATGATGCGCACATCCGGGTGCGCGGACTTCATCCGCGCCACGCCTTCGGGGGCGGCCAGCAGGCACATGAAGCGGATGTCGGTGCAGCCCGCCTGCTTGACCAGATCGACCGCTGCCGCCGAGGAGTTGCCAGTGGCCAGCATCGGATCGACCACCAGAGCCACGCGGTCGTTCATCCCCTCGGGCAGCTTGCTGTAATACTGCACGGGTTGCAGCGTCGCCTCGTCCCGATAAAGGCCGACGAAGCCCACCCGCGCCAGCGGGATGCAATCCAGCACCCCGTCCAGCATGCCGTTGCCCGCCCGCAGAATACTGATCAGCGCCAGCTTCTTGCCCTTGAGCGTCGGGGCTTCCATCTCGGTCATCGGGGTTTCGATGGTCTTGGTGGTCAGCGGCAAATCGGCGGTGATCTCATAGGCCAGAAACTGACTGATCTCGCGCAGAAGCTGGCGAAACACCGCTGTCGGCGTGGTCTTGTCGCGCATCAGGGTCAGCTTGTGCTGCACCAGAGGGTGAGTGACGACGGTCAGGTGATCTGTCATGGCCGGGCTCCTGTGGGGTCTGGCGGGGTTTAGCGCAGCAGGTCGGGGTTGAAAACGTCGGTTTTCATGCGATCCGGCGAAAATCGCGCTGCAAGCGCCGGATGCCCAGCCGCCAGGCGCTCTTTCAGCGTGTCTCTGGTCACGTCATCGCAAAACGCAGCACGCAGCGCAGTGGATGTGATATCTGCAAAATCCTCCTCGCCCCAACCAAACGCAAGCTCAAGCGCAGCAAACTCGTCCGTCATGGTGGTGTGAAAGAACGGCGGATCGTCAGTGTTCACCGTCACCCTGACGCCCGCCCGCCGCAGCCGGTCGATCGGATGGGCGCGCATGTCGGGGTAAAGCCCGAGCGCAAGGTTGGAGCCCGGACACAGTTCCAGCACCACACCGCTGGCGGCCAGACGATCCATCAGCGCGGGGTCCTCAACGACGCGCACACCGTGCCCGATGCGGTCCACCCGCAGATCGTCGAGCGCCTGCCGCACCGAGTCCGCCCCGCAGAACTCGCCCGCATGGGTGGTCAGGCCCAGCCCCGCCTCGCGTGCGCAGTCGAAGGCCCAGGCGAAATCGCCCTGACGGCCCATCGTCTCGTTCCCGCCCATGCCGAAACCGACGATCCCCTGCCCGGCTGTTTCCGCGGCACACCGCGCCGCCGCGCGCGACCTGTAGGGACCGAAATGCCGCACGCAGGTAACGACGCCGCGCCAGACGATGCCATGCGCGGCCTCGGCCTGTGCTGCCGCCTCGGTCATCGCGTGCAGGTATTCACGCCAGGCCGACACATCGCCGCCACCGCAGAAATCGGGGCTGACAAAGGTCTCGGCATAGATCACGCCGTGACCGGCCAGCCGCGCCAGTATCTCGGCGGTCAGGCGCGCGTAATCATCGGGGCTGCCCAGCACGCTGGCCGCGGCCTCGTACACCCGCAGGAAGTCGGGGAAATCGTCAAAGGCATAGCTGCCGCTGTCATCGAAAATGCCCGACAGGTTCACCGATTTCTCCTGCGCCAGACGGCGGATGAACTCCGGCGGGGCCGCGCCTTCGTGGTGCAGGTGCAGCTCGATCTTTGGGAAATCCTGCCATGTCATAGGAAACTCTTCCCCGGTCCTTGCGCGGGCACGCCCAGATGCGCGGCGACACTGGCGGCCACATCGGCAAACCCCACCTGCCCCACCGCCCGCGCGCCCAGACCTGCGCCCAGACCTGCGCCCAGAACCGGGACACGCTCGCGCGTGTGATCGGTGCCGGGCCAAGTGGGGTCGTTGCCATGATCGGCGGTGATCAGCAGCAGATCGCCGGGCCGCAGCCGGGCGATCAGCGCGCCCAGTCGCGCATCCGCCCACTCCAGATGCCGGGCATAGCCCGACACGTCGCGGCGGTGGCCATAAAGGCTGTCGAATTCGACCAGATTGGCAAAGGTCAGGCTGCCGTCCCCGGCGCGCTCCACCAGCGCGTCCAGATGATCCATCAGGGCCGCATCGCTGCCCTTGACCACATCCGATATGCCGAGCATCGAGAATATGTCACCGATCTTGCCCACCGCATGGACCGCGCGCCCGGCGTCCTGCACCCAGTCGCACAGGGTGGGCGCAGGCGGCGGGGCCGCGAAATCGCGACGGTTGGCAGTGCGCATGAACGCCCCCGGCTCGCCCACGAAAGGGCGGGCAATCACCCGGCCCACGCCCATGTCGTGCAGCATGGGCGCCACGTCGGCACACAGGCGCAGAAGCCGGTCCAGACCGAACGCCGCCTCGTGCGCGGCGATCTGGAAAACGCTGTCGGCAGAGGTATAGCAGATCGGCCAGCCGGTGCGCAGATGCGCAGGCCCCAGACGGGTCACGATCTCGGTCCCGCTGGCGTGGCAATCGCCAAGGATGCCCCCGGTGCCGGCCGCGCGCGCCACCGCCGCCGACAGATCGGCGGGAAAGGCAGGTTGCGTGTCGGGGAAATAATGCCATGCGCGCGACAACGGCACACCCGCCAGTTCCCAATGGCCGGTAGGGGTGTCCTTGCCCGGGCTGGCCTCGGTCGCGGCCCCCCACAGGCCCTGTGGCATGGCACCCAACCCCGGCGCATCTGCCCCGCTGGCCAGCCGGATCGCCGCGCCAAGGCCCAGTGCGTCCAGCACCGGCAGGCGCAACGGCCCGCTGCGCCCGTCCTCGGCCCGGCCTGCCGCACAGGCCTGCGCGATGTGCAGCAGCGTGTTGGCCCCGGTATCGGGCAGGCTGCCGTTGAAGAAGTCGGCAGCATCCGGTGCGCCGCCGATGCCCACAGAGTCGAGTACGACCAGAAAAGCCCGGGTCATATGCCCACCCGTTCGATCACCAAAGGCGGCAGCGCGGGCGTGTCATCGCCCAGCGTGATGGCCGCCTGCACCGCGCGCAACGCGGCGTCGGCGGCATCCTCGCGGGCGGCATGGATGCGGACCAGCGGCTGGCCCTTGTCCACCCGGTCCCCAAGCGACACGACATCCGACAGGCCGACTGCCGGGTCCACCGTGTCCGTCTCGACCTGCCGCCCGCCGCCAAGTCCCACAACCGCCAGACCCAGCGCCTGACCATCCATCGCGGTGACGTATCCGGCGCGGGGGGCGGGCACCTCGCGGATCACCGGCGCCTCGGGCAGGAACCGCGCCCAGTTGTCGACAAAGGCCAGCGGCCCGCCCTGCGCGGCCACCATGCGGGCGAACACCTCGGCCGCGCGGCCCGTGTCGATGGCGCGGGCCACCTGCGCCGCACCTGCACCGGCATCCTGCGCCAGCCCGCCCTGCACCAGCGCCGCGCCGCCAAGGGCCACGCTCAGATCATGCAGCCGACCGCGCGCCGCGCCGGTCAGCACGCGCATGGCCGACGCCACCTCCAGCGCGTTGCCCAGATCGGGGGCCAGCGGCTGCGACATATCGGTGATCAGCGCGGCGGTAGGGCAGCCCGCATCAACCGCCGTGTCCACCAGTGCGCGCGCCAGGGATCGCGCCTCCTTGGCTGTTTTCATGAACGCGCCCGAGCCGGTCTTTACGTCCAGCACCAGCCCACCCAGACCCGCCGCCAGTTTCTTCGACAGGATCGAGGCGGTGATCAGGTCCAGGCTTTCGACCGTCGCCGTCACGTCGCGCACCGCATAAAGCCGCTTGTCGGCAGGCGCGATCCGTGCACTGGCCGCCACGATGGCGCAGCCCGCCTGATCCACGACCGAGCGCAAGCGCGCCTCGTCCAGCGTGGTCGTGAAACCCGGTATCGCCTCAAGCTTGTCGAGCGTGCCGCCGGTGTGGCCCAAGCCGCGCCCCGAGATCATCGGCACCGCAGCACCGCAGGCGGCCAGCGCAGGGGCCAGCACCAGAGACACGCAATCGCCCACGCCGCCGGTGGAATGCTTGTCGATCACCGGGCGATCCAGATCCCAACGCAGCACATCGCCCGAATCCCGCATCGCCAGTGTCAGCGCCACCCGCCCCTGCTGATCCAGCCCGGTCAGCAGCACCGCCATGGCAAAGGCCCCGGCCTGCGCATCGCTGATGCCGCCGTCTGCCAGTCCTTGCGTGAACCAGCGCAGGGCGTCCGCCCCGACCGGCTGGCCGTCGCGTATGCGGGCGATGATGGCGCGGGCATCCATCGGCGCTCAGGCGCGGTCCATGTGATCGCGCGCAAAGGCCCCGGGCAGCAGTTCGGCCACGGTCACCGTCACCTCCGGCCCGTCCACCGTGGCCATGCGCACGGTCACGTCGCCGCGCGCAAACTCGGCCAGTTTCTGTCGGCACCCGCCGCAGGGGGTGACCGGCGTGGGGCTGTCGGCGATCACGCAGACCTCGATGATCTCGGTCTCGCCGGCCGCGACCATGGCGGCAATCGCGCCGGCCTCGGCGCAGGTGCCTTCGGGATAGGCCACGTTCTCGACGTTGCAGCCGACATGGACCATGCCCGAGGGCGTGCGCAGCGCGGCACCCACCTTGAAGCGCGAATAGGGCACATAGGCGTTTTCACGTACCGCGCGGGCGGCATCCAGCAAGCTCATGTCGTGTCCTCCGATCAGGGGCATGCGCGGCGGGTTTTTCCACGGCGACCACGCAATCCTGTCGCAGCGCCGTGGCACATGCAATATACCATCACAGGGGCCGACCCCGCAATTTCCCTTGCGTCAGGGGATAGTTGAACACTAAACCATCTCTTAAGGAGGCCCCCATGTCAGATACGCCCAAAGACCTGCTGCGCGAGGCGGCGCTGTTCTATCACGAACACCCCAAGCCCGGAAAACTGGAAATCCGCGCGACCAAGCCGATGGCCAATGGCCGCGATCTGGCCCGCGCCTATTCCCCCGGCGTGGCCGAGGCCTGCACCGAAATCGTGGCCGATCCGACGAACGCCGCCCGCTATACCGCGCGCGGCAATCTGGTGGCGGTGGTGACCAACGGCACCGCCGTTCTGGGGCTGGGCAACATCGGCGCGCTGGCCTCCAAGCCGGTGATGGAGGGCAAGGCCGTCCTGTTCAAGAAATTCGCCGGGATCGACTGTTTCGACATCGAACTGAACGAACCCGACCCGGTAAAGCTGGCCGAGATCGTCTGCGCGCTGGAGCCCACGTTCGGTGCGATCAATCTTGAGGACATCAAGGCCCCCGACTGCTTCATCGTCGAAAAGATCTGCCGCGAGCGGATGAACATCCCGGTGTTCCATGACGACCAGCACGGCACCGCCATCGTGGTGGGGGCGGCGGCGCGCAACGCGCTGCTGGTGGCCGACAAGAAGACCGAGGACATCAAGGTCGTGTCGACCGGCGGCGGCGCGGCCGGCATCGCCTGCCTGAACATGCTGCTGAAACTTGGGCTGCGGCGCGAGAACGTCTGGCTGTGCGACATTCACGGGCTGGTCTACAAGGGCCGCGATGTGGACATGACCCAGCAAAAGGCCGAATTCGCGCAGGAGACCGACCTGCGCACCCTAGAGGAGGTGATCGACGGGGCCGACCTGTTCCTGGGCCTGTCCGGCCCGCGCGTCCTGAGCCGCGAGATGGTGGCGAAAATGGCCAGCCGCCCGATCATCTTCGCGCTGGCCAACCCGACGCCCGAGATCCTGCCCGACGAGGTGCGCGAGGTCGCCCCCGACGCCATCATCGCCACGGGACGCAGCGATTTTCCCAATCAGGTCAACAATGTGCTGTGCTTTCCGTTCATCTTTCGCGGGGCGCTGGACGTGGGCGCGACCGAGATCAACGACGCCATGCAGATCGCCTGCATCGACGGGATCGCGGAACTTGCCCGCGCCACCACCAGCGCCGAGGCCGCCGCCGCCTATCGTGGCGAGCAGCTGACCTTCGGGGCCGATTACCTGATCCCCAAGCCGTTCGACCCGCGCCTGTCGGGCATCGTCTCCACCGCCGTGGCCCGCGCCGCGATGGACACCGGCGTGGCCACCCGGCCGATCACCGATTTCGCCGCCTACAGACAGCGCCTGAATGCCAGCGTCTTCAAATCCGCGCTGCTCATGCGCCCGGTGTTCGAGGCCGCCGCCACCGCCGCGCGCCGCATCGTCTTTGCCGAGGGTGAAGACGAACGCGTGTTGCGCGCAGCGCAGGCGATACTCGAAGAAACCACCGAGCAGCCCATACTGATCGGTCGTCCCGACGTCATCGCGCGCCGCTGCGAACGCTATGGGCTGACCATCCGGCCCGGGCGCGACGTGCAGATCGTGAACCCCCAGAACGACCCGCGCTACCGCGACTACTGGGGCACCTATCACGAGCTGATGGCCCGGCGCGGCGTCACCCCCGATCTGGCCCGCGCGATCATGCGCACGAATACAACCGCCATCGGTGCCATCATGGTGCAGCGGGGCGAGGCCGACAGCCTGTTGTGTGGCACCTTCGGGGAATACCGCTGGCACCTGAACTATGTCACCCAGGTGCTGGGCCATGGCCAGATGCGCCCGCATGGCGCGCTGTCGATGATGATCCTCGAAGACGGGCCGCTGTTCATCGGCGACACCCATGTCTATTCGCGCCCGACGCCCGAGAACCTGGCCGAGATCGCCATCGGGGCCGCCCGGCATGTGCGCCGCTTTGGCCTGTCGCCCAATGTCGCGCTGTGTTCGCAAAGCCAATTCGGCAATCAGGCCGAAGGGTCCGGACAGCGCCTGCGCGACGCCATCGCCATCCTGGACTCTGCCCCGCGCGATTTCGCCTACGAGGGCGAGATGAACGTCGATGCGGCACTCGACCCGGACCTGCGCGAGCGTCTTTTGCCCGGAAACCGCATGCAGGGTGCCGCCAATGTGCTGATTTTCGGCCACGCCGATGCCGCATCGGGCGTGCGCAACATCCTCAAGATGAAGGCAGGCGGGCTTGAGGTCGGGCCGATCCTGATGGGCATGGGCAACCGCGCCCATGTCGTCACCCCAGGCATCACCGCACGCGGATTGCTGAACATGGCCGCCATCGCCGGAACGCCTGTGGCGCATTACGGTTGAGGATGTGGCGTCGCCGGACGGGACAATCCCGGCGACGCCCGACGTGACGAACGGGATTACTTCTTGGTGGGTTTGGCGCCGGGTTTGCTCGGCTTTTTCTTGGTGTCGCCCATGGCAACGGCCCTTCCTGAGGCAAGGGGTGCCACACCGCGCGGCACCCTGTGGATGAAGTTACCATCTGCCGCGCGCCTGCTCT
The DNA here is from genome assembly GCF_042677865.1 of Lacimonas salitolerans. Classification (NCBI taxonomy): domain Bacteria; kingdom Pseudomonadati; phylum Pseudomonadota; class Alphaproteobacteria; order Rhodobacterales; family Paracoccaceae; genus Lacimonas; species Lacimonas salitolerans. Next base: position 147,866 of record NZ_JBHUDD010000027.1, read on the forward strand.
GATGCGATTTCGACATGGGCCATGTCGAAAACGGACGCAGGTGCGACTCTGCCAATCCCGTCCAAGACGGATTTGCAGAGATCCGGTTTGCGACTTTGCTGATCGTGCGAAACTTCGCAGCCAGCCGTTGCGATTGATACGATTTGCAAAAATTTGCAGGGCTCCGACCACCATATCTGCAAATTTTCTGCAACCAACTGGCCGATCGTGCGGGATCGGGCTTGCCCTTACGGCACCCTGTAACCTATCCCGAATGCCAGACCGCGCAGGCACAAAACCGCCGCGCCGAGGGACGGAGGACCATGACGATGACCACCTACAACGACGTTTACAAAAGCTGGCAGAACGACCCCGAAGCCTTCTGGATGGAGCAGGCCCGGAACATCGACTGGGACCAGATGCCCTCGAAGGCGCTGTTCGACCTCGGGAACGATCTGTACGAATGGTACAGCGACGGCAAGGTCAACACCTGCTGGAACGCGGTGGACCGCCATGTCGAGCAGGGCCGCGGCAGCCAGGTCGCAATTATCCATGACAGCCCGATCACCGGCACCGTGCGCAAGATCACCTATGCAGAACTGCGCAACCGCGTGGCGACCCTGGCCGGTGCCCTGCGCGCCAAGGGCATCGAAAAGGGCGACCGCGTCATCATCTACATGCCCATGGTCCCAGAGGCGATCGAGGCGATGCTGGCCTGCGGGCGCATCGGTGCCGTCCATTCGGTCGTGTTCGGCGGGTTTGCCGCGCATGAACTGGCCGTGCGGATCGACGACGCCAAACCCAAGGCAATGATCGCCGCCTCCTGCGGGCTGGAGCCGGGGCGCGTGGTGCATTACAAACCATTGCTGGACGGCGCGATCGAGCAGGCCAGCCACATGCCCGAATTCTGCGTGATCTTCCAGCGCGAACAGGAGGTGGCCAAGCTGATCCCGGGCCGCGATGTCGACTGGCACGCCTTTCAATACGGCGTCGAACCGGCCGAATGCCTGCCGGTCGAGGGCAACCACCCCGCCTATGTGCTTTATACCAGCGGCACCACCGGCGCGCCCAAGGGCGTGGTGCGGCACACTGGCGGGCATCTGGTGGCGCTGAACTGGAGCATGAAGCACATCTACAACGTCGACCCGGGCGAGGTGTTCTGGGCTGCCTCGGATGTCGGCTGGGTCGTTGGGCACAGCTATATCTGCTACGCGCCGCTGATCCACGGCAACACCACCGTCGTGTTCGAGGGCAAGCCGGTCGGCACCCCCGATGCGGGCACCTTCTGGCGGGTGATCGCGGATCACGATGTCAAATCCTTCTTCACCGCCCCCACCGCCTTTCGCGCGGTGAAACGCGAGGACCCGCAAGGCGATTTCATCCGCAAATACGACCTGTCTGGCCTGCGCGCGGTCTATCTGGCGGGCGAACGCGCCGACCCCGACACGATCAACTGGGCGTCCCGGATGCTGGACAAGCCGATCTATGATCACTGGTGGCAGACCGAAACCGGCTGGACCATCGCGGGCATGCCCGCCGGGATCGAGGCCCTGCCGGTCAAGGTCGGCAGCCCCACCGTGCCGATGCCGGGCTATGACGTGCAGATACTGGACGAGGCGGGACACCCGGTGCCGCCGAACACGCTGGGCGCCATCGCCATCAAGCTGCCCCTGCCCCCCGGCACCCTGCCGACTCTGTGGAACGCCGAAGACCGGTTTCGCAAATCCTACCTGGCGCATTTCCCCGGCTATTACGAGACGGGCGATGCCGGCATGGTGGATGAAGATGGCTATCTGTACATCATGGCGCGCACCGATGACGTGATCAACGTGGCCGGGCACCGCCTGTCCACGGGTGCCATGGAAGAGGTGCTGGCCAACCACCCCGACGTGGCCGAATGCGCCGTTGTCGGCGTGGCGGACGAGCTCAAGGGCCAAAGCCCGGTGGGCTTCGTCTGCCTGACCTCGGGCGTGAACCGCCCGCATGAGGAGATCGCCCGCGAATGCGTCGCCATGATCCGCGACCAGATCGGCCCGGTCGCCGCCTTCAAGCAGGCCGTGGTGGTCGACCGCCTGCCCAAGACCCGCTCGGGCAAGATCCTGCGTGCAACCATGGTCAAGATCGCCGATGGCGAAGAGTTCAAGATGCCCGCCACAATAGACGATCCGGCAATACTGGATGAAATCGCCGAGGCGCTGAAAACGCTGGGCTATCCCAGGGGCTGACCGGCGCGCAGTTGCCATCGGCAGGACCGGGGGGCCAGCCCCCCGGACCCCCCGGGATATTTGAAGAGAGAGGAACGGAAAGAGTTTCCCGGTTTCCTCTCTCCGAAAACATCCCGGGGGAGGCACGCCGCCGGCGCGACGGGGGCAGCGCCCCCGACACCCGAGGCCCGGAACGGGCAGAGATGCAACGCGTCGCGCAAGCGACACCGCAGGATCATGTCAGGTTTCGCAACCCGCCCCGCACGAAATCCCCCGCAAGCCGGGCGTATTCGGCCCGGCTCAGCCCCTTGCCGGAGCGGTGCCACATGTAGAACCAGTTCAGGATGCCGAAAACCGTCATGGTTGCCGCGCGCAGCCGGTTGGGCGTCAGGCCCGGTGCCTCGGCGGCGACGGCATCTGACATCATCGCGACCAGCCGCCTTTGATGTGCGATCAGCGGCGCCTGCTTGTCCACAGGCAGCACGGTCAGCGCGTCCAGCTGCAACTTGTGTTCGGCGTCCGCATCTTCATACGCCCCGAGAATGGCCGCGATCAGCCCGGTGATCCCGTCGCCGCGCGCAGCCTCGACCACCGCGACCAGCGCGCCCAGATGGTCGTCCAGGATGTCGAACAGAAGTTCCTCTTTAGATGGATAGTAGTGATAGATCAGGGCCTTGGACACACCACAGGATTTCGCGGCCCCGGTCATGCTGGCGCGGTCGAACCCGTGGCGCGCGAAATAGCGCGCCGCCCCATGGCGCAGGGCGGCGCGTTTCTCGTCATGGTCGCGGGCCAGCCCCCGGGCCATTACGCCTCCTTGGGCCGGGTGTCGATCAGGCGCACCGCCTTGCCCTCGGACCGCGCCACCTGCCCGCGCGCGGCCACGTTCACCCGCGCGCTGATGCCGACGTTCGACTTGATCCTGCCCGCCAGGTCGCGCGCCGCCGCCTCGCGCGCGTCCTCGGGTGTGCCCTCGGCCAGTTCCACATGCACGGTCATCACATCCATCCGCTCGGGTCGGGACAGTTCGATCTGGAAATGCGGGGCCAGCGTGGTCACGGTCATCAATTGCTCCTCGATCTGCGTCGGGAAGACGTTGACGCCGCGCAGGATGATCATGTCGTCGCTGCGCCCGGTGATCTTTTCCATTCGCCGCATGCTGCGTGCCGTGCCGGGCAGCAGCCGGGTCAGGTCGCGGGTGCGATAGCGGATGATCGGAAAGCCCTCCTTGGTCAGCGAGGTGAATACCAGCTCGCCCAGTTCGCCATCGGGCAGCACCGCGCCGGTGGTCGGGTCGATCACCTCGGGGTAGAAGTGATCCTCCCAAACATGCAGCCCGTCCTTGGTTTCCACGCATTCGTTGGCCACGCCCGGGCCGATTACCTCGGACAGGCCATAGATATCGACGGCATGCATATCAAAAGCAGCCTCGATCTCTTGCCGCATGGCGTTGGTCCAGGGCTCGGCCCCGAAAATGCCCACCTTCAGCGGACTTTCCCGCGGATCGCGCCCCTGGGCCGCGTATTCGTCAAGAATCGACAGCGCATAGGATGGCGTCACCGTGATGCCATCCGCGCCGAAATCCTCGATCAGGCGCACCTGTCTCTGGGTCATCCCGCCCGAGACCGGCACGCAGGTCACGCCCAGCCGCTCGGCCCCGCCATGGATGCCCAGACCCCCGGTGAACAGCCCGTAGCCATAGGCGTTGTGCAGCACGTCGCCGCGCCGCAGCCCCGAGGCCCGCAGGCAGCGCGCCACCACATCGGCCCACATCGACAGATCGTTGGCTGTATAGCCCACCACCGTCGGCTGACCCGTGGTGCCCGACGAGGCATGCAGCCGCGCAATCTGGTCGCGCGGGACGGCGAACATGCCGAACGGGTAATTGTCGCGCAGGTCCTGCTTTACCGTGAAGGGAAACTTCGCCAGATCGGAAAGACTGCGCAGGTCGTCGGGATGCACCCCCGCCGCATCAAACTGCGCGCGGTAGAACGGCACGTTGTCATAGGCATGGCGCAGCGACCATTTCATCCGAGACAGTTGCAGGGCGGCAATCTCGTCCCGGCTGGCGGTCTCGATCGGCTCCAGATCGCCGGGACGGGGCGACAGGTCTTTCATCACACCGCCTCCATCAGCAGGGCGATGCCCTGCCCCACACCGATGCACATGGTGCAGATCGCGCGTTTGGCGCCGTGATCCGACAGGCTGATCGAATTGGTGATCGCCAGCCGTGCGCCCGACATGCCCAGCGGATGCCCCAGCGCGATCGCGCCGCCATGCGGGTTCACGTGGTCGGCGTCATCGGGCAGGCCAAGCTGGCGCATCGTGGCCAACCCTTGTGCGGCAAACGCCTCGTTCAGCTCGACAAAGTCGATGTCGGTGATTTTTAGGTCATGCCGGTCCAGCAGGGCCTGCGTGGCCGGGGCCGGGCCGATGCCCATGATGCGTGGCGGCACGCCAACAGTGGCCATCGAGGTGATGCGCGCGCGCGGGGTCAGGCCGAATTTCTCGACCGCTTCGCGGGAGGCGATGATCACCGCCGCCGCGCCATCGTTGACCCCGCTGGCATTGCCTGCCGTCACGCTGCCGCCCTCGCGGAAGGGGGCGGGCAGTTTGCCCAGCTTTTCCAGCGTCGTGGCGCGCGGGTGTTCATCGGTATCCACCACCAGCGGATCGCCCTTGCGTTGCGGGATCGTCACCGGCTTGATCTCGCGCGCCAGCCGCCCGTTGTCGATGGCTGCGGCCGCGCGGTCCTGACTGCGCAGGGCGAACTTGTCCTGATCCTCGCGGCTGATGTTGAAATCCTCGGCCACGTTTTCAGCCGTTTCGGGCATGGAGTCGGTTCCGAACTGCTTGTGCATGGCGCGGTTGACAAAGCGCCAGCCAATCGTCGTGTCATAGATCTCGGCCTGGCGAGAGAACGCGGCATCGGCCTTGGGCATCACCAGTGGCGCGCGCGACATCGATTCCACGCCGCCTGCAATGATCACCTCGGCCTCGCCGGTCTTGACCGCGCGCGCCGCCTGCCCCACGGCATCCAGCCCCGAACCGCACAGCCGGTTGATCGTGGCGCCCGGCACACCCTCGCCCAAGCCCGCCAGCAGCACGGCCATGCGCGCGACGTTGCGGTTGTCCTCGCCCGCCTGGTTGGCGCAGCCGATCAGGCATTCGTCGATGTGCAGCCCCTCGAACGGGGCCACAAGATCGCGGATCACCCCGGCCAGCAGATCATCGGGCCGCACGGTTGCCAATGCCCCGCCGTATCGCCCGATGGGCGTGCGCCAGCCGTCGCAGATGAATGCCTCTCTCATGTCTCGTCCTCCTGAAAATGTTGTCCTGACACCTGCCGTGACAGGCCGCGAAACAGCGCCACCTTGCGCCCGTCCTCGCCGGTCACCACCACGTCGTAGACACCCGTGCGCCCGGTCAGGCTGACCTCGGTCGCGGTTGCGGTCAGACGCTCGCCACCTTGGCCGGGGGCCAGAAAGGTGATGGTGTTTTCCTGCGCCACCACCAGATTGTTGTGGCTGTTGCAGGCAAAGGCAAAGGCGCTGTCGGCAAGCGTGAAGATATAGCCGCCGTGACAGATGCCGTGGCCGTTCAGGTGATGATCCTGAATCTGCATAGACATCACCGCGCGGCCCGGTCCGATCTGGTCGATCCGCGCGCCCAGCCATTTGCTGGCCCGGTCATCGGCCCACATCGCCTGCGCCGACCGCTCGGCGCGTTCCTCTGGGGTCATGTCCGCCCCTCCTCCCTGATCCTTGGCGGGAGCCTGCACAAAACCGACCGCACGGTCAAGAGTATTGCGATTGCCCGTCTTTTCCGGCATCGTGGCGCAAAACCGGGAGGGACAAAAGATGCTGAAACCCGAAAGCTATGCCTGCGGGCAATGGATCGCGCCGGGCGCGGATGCACAGACCATCATCGGCCCCGTCAGCGCGCAGCCGATTGCGCAGGCAGGCGGCGCGGCGCTGGATTTCGGTGCGATGCTGGACTGGGCCAGGGCGCACGGCGGCCCGGCCCTGCGCGCCATGACGTTTCACCAGCGGGCCAAGATGCTCAAGGCGCTGGCAGGCTACCTGGATGCGCGCAAGGAAGAGCTGTATGCCATCAACCCCCTGACCGGCGCGACCCGCCGCGACGGCTGGGTCGATATCGACGGCGGCATCGGCACGATGTTCCTGTTCGCAGCCAAGGGCCGGCGCGAAATGCCCGACGGGCATGTCTATATCGACGGCGAGGTCGAACAGCTTGGCCGCAAGGGCGGCTTTCTGGGGCAACATATCGCAGTGCCGCTGCAAGGCGCGGCGGTGCATATCAACGCCTTCAACTTTCCGGTCTGGGGGATGCTGGAGAAACTGGCCCCGGCGCTGCTGGCCGGTGTGCCCTGCATCGTCAAACCGGCGACGCAGACCTGCTACCTGACCGAGGCGTGTTTCCGCATGATCATCGAGTCGGGGCTGCTGCCGGACGGCGCGGTGCAACTGGTGATCGGGCGTACCGGGGATTTGCTGGACCGGCTGGGCGCGCAGGACGCGGTCGCCTTTACCGGATCGGCGGATACCGCGCTGCTGCTGCGAGGCAACCAGAACCTGCTGCGCCATTCGGTGCGGTTCACCAGCGAGCAGGACAGCCTGAATGCCGCGATCCTTGGCCCGGATGCCGACGCGGGAGGCCCCGAGTTCGACCTGTTTGTGACCGAGGCGGTGACCGAGATCACCACCAAGGCGGGCCAGAAATGCACCGCCATGCGCCGCCTGATCGTGCCGCAGGCGCGGCTGGACGATGTGGCCCAGGCGCTGTCGGCCAGGCTGGCCGAGGTGACCGTGGGCGACCCTGCCGACGCCGCGATGCGCATGGGCGCGCTGGCCAGTCACGCCGCGCGCGACGATGTGCTGGACCGGCTGGCGCGGTTGAAGGCCGAGGCGCGCGTGCTCTGCGGCGACACCGCCCCCGATCTGCCGGGGGCCTTCCTGAACCCGACGCTGCTGACCTGCGACGATCCCGACGCCGCAAGCGCGGTGCACGAGATCGAGGCGTTCGGCCCGGTCGCCACCCTGCTGCCCTGTCGCGACACCGCCCATGCTGCGCAGTTGGCCAATGCGAGCGGCGGGTCGCTGGTGGCATCGCTGTTCACCAAAGATGCAGGCGTGGCGCGCGACGTGACGCTGGCCAGTGCCGCGCATCACGGGCGGCTGTACATCATGAACCGCACCGCCGCCCCCGAGGCCACGGGCCACGGCAGCCCCCTGCCCCACATGATCCACGGCGGCCCGGGCCGCGCGGGCGGCGGCGAGGAACTGGGCGGCATCCGGGGCGTGCTGCATTACATGCAGCGCACGGCCATTCAGGGCAGCCCCGACATGCTGAGCGCCATTACCGAAACGTGGATCAAGGGCAGCGCCGAGGTGACGGGCCCCGACCATCCGTTCCAGCGCACCTTCCGCGAGATTGCGATCGGCGAGACGATCCACACGCCCGCACGCACCGTCACTCTGGAGGATATCGAACATTTCGCCCGGTTCACCGGCGACACCTTCTATGCCCATATGGATGACGAGGCCGCGCGCGCCAATCCGTTCTTTCCCGGGCGCGTGGCGCATGGCTATCTGCTGCTGAGTTTTGCCGCAGGCCTGTTCGTGCAGCCCGATCCGGGGCCGGTTCTGGCCAATACCGGGCTGAACGCGCTGAGTTTTCAGAAACCCGTGTCGCCCGGCGACAGCATCGCGGTGCGCCTGACCTGCAAACGCAAGACCGCCCGCACCGACAGCTATGGCGAGGTGGCCTGGAACGCGACCCTGACCAATCAGGAGGGCGCGCAGGTGGCGGAATACGAGTTGCTGACCATGGTGGCCTATGACCGGGCCTGAGTGACCCGAATGTGTCGCTTGCGCGACGCTTGGTATCTCGGCCCCGATGGGGCCTCGGGGATGGGGGCGCTGCCCCCGTCCGCGCAGGCGCGGACTCCCCCGGAGTTTACCGGGCAAGATGAAGCAGGGGACGCGACAGGGCAGCCAACGCGGCGGCTTTTCTATGGGTCTGCAAGGGGGTAACAAGGGTCATGGACCCGCTTGCCCCCCTGATCGATACCCTGCATGCCGATGGCCGGTTGCGCGTCTGGTCGCTGGTGATCACCGTTTTCGGTGACAGCGTGCAATTGCGCGGCGGGCGCGTGACCTCGGCCCGGCTGGGTCGTTTGCTGGGCCGGATCGGCGTGGAGCCGGGGGCTCTGCGGACTGCCCTGTCGCGGCTGGCCCGCGATGGCTGGGTCGACAGCACGCGCGAAGGGCGATTGAGCCACTACCGGCTGACCGCCGGTGGCAAGGCGCGGTTCACCGATGCCACCAGCCGGATCTATGCCGTGCCGCGCGGGCCGGTGGCGGAGTGGGCGCTGAGCCTCGATGACGGTGCCGACGATACGGCGTTGCATCTGGGCGGGCTGGCCCTGCGCCCCGCGGATGCACCGGCACCGCGCGCACGGTTCCGCATGACCGGTCGTATCGCGGCGCTGGCCCCCGATCTGGTTGTCGCGGATGTGCTGACGGCTGATCACGCGTCGGCGCTGGACACCTTGCGGGTTGATTTGGCGGCACTGACGGCGGTGCATGACCCGCTGGATGCCGCCGCCGCGCGCACCCTGCTGATCCATCGCTGGCGGCGGATCGTGCTGCGCCATCCCGAGCTATGCGCGCCCCTGCTGCCCTCCGGCTGGCCGGACGCCCCACGTGCCGCCGTGGCCCGCGCCTGGCATGCCCTGACGCCGCAGGCCGAAAGCTGGTGGGACAGGGTCGGGCCCGATCTGCCGCCGATGCCACCCGCCGATCCGGCGCTGTGGGGCCGCTTTGGCGGCAGGGGGCTTGATTAATCGCGGGCTTGGCGCAACTGTGGAGACATGACAGTTCAGACCCCCCCGCCCATTCCCTATCGGCCCACGCCAGAACATGTGGCCTTTGACAGGCGCGAACTGGGGGTGATACTGGGCCTGTACGGGCGCATGGTGGCAGCAGGCGAGTGGCGCGATTACGGCATTTCGCACCTGCGCGAGGTGGCGGTGTTTTCCGTTTTCCGCCGCACCGCGGAGCATCCGGTCTATCGCATCGAAAAGCGCCCCAGGCTGCGTCAGCGGCAGGGGCAATACGCCGTGGTCGGCATGGACGGTCAGATACTCAAGCGCGGGCATGAACTGCCCACGGTTCTGCGTGTGCTGGAGCGCAAGCTGATCCGCGTGGTTGACTGATCCTGCGGCAAGCCGCGCTCAGTGCGGCTTGTCCTCGTCCCGCATGATATCGTCCAGGGCCTGTTCGATGTCGTCGGGATCGTCGGACGGGATGGCGTAGGACCCGGTCAGCCATTTGGCCAGATCGATATCGGCGCAGCGTCCTGAACAGAACGGGCGATATTTCGGCTCGGCCGGTCGGGCGCAGATCGGGCAACTCATGTCAAAAGCTCGGCCAGCGGGCGGCGCTCGCGTTTGCGCTGCAGTTCAAAATGTCCCAGCGGGGTCCAGCCGGCCAGCACGGTTTCGATCGCATCGGCGCGAAAGGCCGCGCGGAGGGCGTTTTCGAACGCGGTGCGGTCCTTTTTCGTCATCGGGGCCAGGTCCAGCGTGATCTGCCCGCCGAGGCCGCGCACCCGCAACTGCCGGGGCAGATCGCGCGCCGCGGCGATATTGGCCTTGAGGGCGGCGGCAGGCGTCGTGTCGGTGCCGGTGTTGACATCGACCGCCACCAGAGCGCGTGTCGGCTCGATATAGACCGAGCCACCGCCGGGCAGCGCCACCTTCGGGCGGCGCGCAGCCTCGATCAGGTCCAGCACGCCATGGGTCTCAAAACCGCCCGGCTCGGTCACCACCTGTGCCGGATCGGTCCAGTCGCGCCAGGCCAGTGCGTGGGGGCCATCGCCCTCGGTCAGTTGTTCGGGGCCGCCTGCCTGATCGGCCATGACAGCGCGGGCCAGATCAGCCATCTCGGCGATGTCGGCGGCAATCTCATCCGCGTCCGCGCCCTCGCAAGACGAGCGCATGATCAGCCCCGTGGCCGGGTCGTCGATGACCGCGTGCGCGATGGCCAGCAGGTGATCGCGCAGATCCTCATCGCGGATCTTGCGGCTGATGTTCAGACCGGGCGCGTCGGGGGTGATGATGGCGTAGCGGCTTTTGAACAGGATCTTCTGCGTCACCGGCATGGCCTTGCCCGGCTCGGCATGGCCCGTGACCTGCACCAGCAGGCTTTGCCCCGGGGCCACGCCACGCACCTGACGCAGAAACGCCTGGCCATCGGGGGTCGAGACGAACAGCCCACCCTGCCCCTTCATCGGGCGATCGGCCACCGCGCGATAGATCGCACCGACGCGCGGGGTATCGGCATCGATCAGCAGATCCTCAAGCCGGCCATCGACCAATAGGGCCGCGGCCTCGCGCCCGTTCAGGTGATCGAGGATGATCTGCCGACCCTTCATGCGCGCCCCCAGAGCGGATAGCCCGCTGCCTGCAGCAGCCCCGCGGTTTCCGCCAGTGGCAGGCCCACGACGCCGGTAAAGCTGCCGTTGATCCACGGGATCAGTGCACCTGCTGGCCCCTGAATGCCATAGCCGCCCGCCTTGCCCTGCCAGTCGCCGGTTGCAAGGTAGCCGCGCAGCTCGACCTCGGACAGGCGTTTCATCTGAACCGTTGTGACCACGTCACGCTCCCATATCTTGTCGCCCAGCCGCAGCGCCACCGCCGTGATCACCCGGTGCCGCCGCCCCGACAGCGCACGCAGGAACGCCTCGGCCTCGGCCACGTCGGCGGGTTTGCCCAGAATGCGCCGCCCCATCGCCACGGTGGTATCGGCGCACAGCACCAGATCATCCGGTGCGGCCTGCACGGCGGCGGCCTTGTCCCGCGCCATGCGCGCACAATAAGGGCGCGGCAGTTCGGCTTTCATCGGTGTCTCGTCGATATCGGGCGGGCGGACATCGTCCGCCACAACGCCGATCTGCGCCAGCAACTCCTTGCGGCGCGGGCTGCCTGACCCGAGGATCAGGCGCACGTTACTTGAATCGATAGTTGATCCGACCCTTGGTCAGATCATAGGGCGTCATTTCCACCTGAACCTTGTCACCGGCCAGAACACGGATGCGGTTCTTTCGCATCTTTCCTGCCGTATGCGCGATGATTTCATGGCCATTTTCCAGCTCGACCCTGAATGTCGCGTTCGGCAGGAGTTCCTTTACGACACCGGGAAATTCGAGCATTTCTTCCTTGGCCATGGTCTCTCCTTCATTGCGCGACCCGCCTCATGGACGGGACAAGCGCGTAAATGAGCGCATTCGTGGTTTTTTTCAAGGGCAAAACGCCTAAGGCAGGGCGATGGTCTCGATATGCGGCAGGCGCGCGGCCTGCTCGGTCCAGTGGGCCATGTTCAGCACGTGACCATCTGCGCGCACATGGGCGATGGCAGCGCGGTCGATCGTGGCATAGGTCCAGCCGGGCTGATCCATCGCACCCTCGGCCAGCACGCCGGTCGGGGGAAATCCGGCATCGGGCGGGCCGAAGATGCCGCCCATACCGGTGTTCTCCTCAACCGCGTAGATGCGCGGCTGATCGCCCACCAGCGAGGCCATGACCGTCACGCATTGACACTCCAGCGCGCGGGCCATCGCCCCGATGCGCACTCGCCAGTAGCCTTCCAAAGCCTCGGTGCAACTGGGCACCAGCAGAATGTCGGCCCCCGCCTCGGCCAGCGTACGCGCCAGCAGCGGGAATTCGCAGTCATAGCAGATCAGGATGGCGATTCGCCCCAGTGCGGTGTCGAACACCCGCAGCGGCCCGCCGCCGACAACACCCCAGTCATCGCGCTCGAAGCGCGTCATGATCTGCTTGTCCTGATGACCCACCGCCCCCGATGGCGCGAACAGATGCGCGCGGTTCACGACGCGCCCCTCCGCCTCGACCGGGGCCGATCCGCCAAGGATATGCACGCCGAACTCGGCCGCCAGCCCGGCATGCAGCGCGTTCATCTCGCCCACCCGCTCCGACACCGCCCGGATCGAGCCGCGCACGTCGCCTGCGACGTTGTCCCCACCCAGCGAGGCGAGTTCCATCGCGCCATACTCGGGAAACACCAGCAGATCGGCCCCCGCGCCTGCCGCCTCGGCCACCCAGGCGCGCTGCTTGGCCTCGAACGCGGCCCAGTCCTTGAACCAGTCCAGCGGATAGGCGGCGGTGGCGATCTTCACATCCTGTTTCATCTGCATGCCGGGCCCTGTTCTTCCTCTCTCTTCAAATATCCTGGGGGGTCTGGGGGGCAACGCCCCCCAGCCGGTCGGACAGGCACCGCCTGTCCGAAATCCCTCATCCCACGGCGAACCGCTCCACCACAACCCCCGCTCCCTCCAACCCGGACCGCACCGCGCGGGCGATCTGCACCGCCTCGGCCGTGTCGCCATGCAGGCAGATCGTGTCGATCCGCGCCGGGATGCGCGCGCCGCTGGCCGCGATGATCGCGCCTTCCTGCACCATCTCAACCACCCGCGCGGCGGCCTGTGCCGGATCATGGATCACGGCACCGGGCTGGCGACGGTCCACCAGCGTGGCATCGTCGTTGTAGGAGCGGTCGGCAAAGATCTCGCCGACCCAGCGGCACCCCAACGCCTCGGCGGCGCGTTGCTGCGCGGTGGCGGCAATCACCATGATGGTCAGATCCGGCACCACCGACAGCGCCGCCTGATAGCACGCTTTCGCCAATGCCTCATCCTCGGCGCACATGTTGGCCAGCGCGCCGTGCAGCTTCAGGTGCCGCACCGTCGCCCCGACCGGGGCCGCCATGCCAAGCGCCGCGCCCAGTTGATAGCGCACGTCGTTGGCCAGCGTGGCCTGCGGCACCTGCATCCTGTGGCGACCAAACCCGGCCAGATCGCGAAAGCCCGGATGCGCGCCGATGCCCACGCCGTTGCTGTGCGCGAGTGTGATCGTGGCGGCCATGACATCCGGGTCGCCCGCGTGAAAGCCGCAGGCGATGTTGGCGGATGTCACCACCTCCAGCAGCGCGGCATCATCACCAAGCCGCCAAGCGCCAAAGCTTTCGCCCATGTCGGCATTCAGGTCCACGCTCAGGGTCATGTCGGTGCTCCTTTCCGCCCGTAGAAACGGGCCAGCAGGATGGGTGTCAGATACATGGGCAGTTGATAACAGCCCAGCAGGATCAGCAAGGGGTCGGTGACGGATGCGGGCAATGCCATGAGGAAAAGCGCGGCATTGCGGTTGCCCGCCACGATGGCCGGCCCCACGGGCTCGGGCAGGCTGAAGGCGCGAAACAGCGCGAAACCGGCCATCTGCAAGCCGAAGTTCACCGCCATCACGCCCGCGATCAGCCACAGCACCGGCCCCGGATCGGTGCGCAGCGCAGGCCCCAGCGCCGACATCAGCCCAACGACAATGACCGCCAGCGCCACGGCATTCAGCCCATCCAGCGTGCGCAGATCGGGGGCGCGCCACAGCCATTCACGGGTGACGAAACCGGCTGCGGCGGCGGCAAAGATCACCACCAGCAACCGTGCGCTGGCCCCCAGCGCCTGCGCGCCCGCGCCCACCTCGGGGCCCAGCCACAGGATCGGCAGCACCGTCAGTGGCAGCAGCGCCGTGCCCAGAATCAGCAGGCGCAGCGCCGGGGCCGGATCGCGGCCCAGCATGATGACGAAATTCACCGACCCGGTGACCGACGGGGCGGCCAGCATCAGCAGTGCCGCCAGCGCATAGGGATGATCCTGCCACCCCAGCGCCACCAACCCGGCCAACGCCACCAGCGGCAGGGCAAGCTGCAAAAGCAGCACCAGTCCAAGGGTCTGGCGCGCCTCGGCCAGCCGCCCCAGAGCGGCGCGCGGCCCGATACGCAGGGCGGTCAGGAACAGCAGCAGCGCCACCAGATGCGGCAACCAGGGGCGCAGCGCGGCCGCCAGCCCCGGCAGGCCCAGCCCCGCTGCCAGCCCCAGGATCAGCGCCCAGCGGCCATGCCGCGCGATCAGATGCAGCACAGAGATCACCCGCAGTGCCCTAACGCGCTGTCGTGGCGGCCCAATCCGGCCCGCTGCCACAAAAAGTTCACCGGCTTGCGCATCGACTCGTTCCCCCGTCGCAGGCCAACCTCGGACCTTGGCGCGCGATTGCCAAGCCCTGTTACAATCGCGTGTGATCGTTCGTGCGGCGTTGGCAGGGCCTGCCTGCGGTCTTATGGTCAGGCACGGAAACGGCGGCAAGGGACGGGGCGATGGCAGCGATGAAAGCACTGGGACAGCCGAGCAAGCTGGTGGTCTGGGGCGGGATCTTCGTGCTGGTGGCGCTGGTGATCGCGGGGGTGGTGATGTTTCTCAGCCTGCCCGACGCCAACACCTTCAACGACCGGGTGGCGCGGATATTCGAAGACAACGACGCGCTGGTGAACCCCAACGAAATCAATCTTCTGATGGTCCTGGGCCAGTCGGGCACGACCTTTGCCGAGGTGCTGGCGTCCTACCGGCTGATCATCTTCGTGCTGATGGTGCTGGCGTTCTGCCTGTTGCTGTCTTCGGTCTATTTCCTGTACACCAATGCGGTGCTGAACCAGCACCTGCTGGAAATCGAGCGCACCGGGCTGCATATAACCTCGCTGGTGCTGAACCGCGAGCAGAAGCTGGTGGCGATCAACAACATGGAATTCGGCCTGACCGACAACGCGCTGGAAACCCTGTCGGTGCTGTGCGAGGCGCGGCTGGATGACGAGATCATCAGCGGCGCGGATCTCGAGGCCGCGATCTCGGGCCGGTCACCGCTGGATTGCGAAGAGGCGTCGGGCGCGACGCGGATCAAACGCCTTCGCGATCATCTGGGCAACCAGCTGCTGAGCCAGCTTCTGATCCGGCACGTGGCGCGCGAGGGGTATCTGCTGACCATCAGCCCCGATGTGATCCGGCTGAAGTGATGTGATCAGGCGGAGCGCGGCACAGCCGCGCGCAGGATATCTCGCCTGCAGCCTTCGGCCTTCGGCTCGGGCCGCGTGTGGCGGCTGATGCGACTGTCTGCGAAGTGTCGCGCGTGCCGAGCCTGCGGGAGCCTCCGGCGGGAGTTTATCGGGCAAGATGAAGATGTGGGCGATGGACCTTGGGTTGAGGGCGCGCTAGAGCATCGGGACGACGCGAAAGATGAGGTATGCGATGTCTTCCCATGGTCCGGCCTGCCCGATGACGGCCCACAGATCCGACGGTTTGCGTGGGGTCGCGGATGTGCCCGGCGACAAGTCGATCAGCCACCGCGCACTGATCCTGGGCGCGCTGTCGGTGGGCGAAACCGTGGTCACAGGGCTGCTGGAGGGGCAGGACGTGCTGGACACCGCCACCGCCATGCGGGCCTTTGGCGCTGACGTGACACGCGGTGAAGATGGTGTGTGGCGGGTGCATGGCGTGGGCGTGGGCGGGTTTGCAGAGCCCGGTGGCGTGATCGATTGCGGCAATTCCGGCACCGGCGTGCGGCTGATCATGGGGGCAATGGCGACCTGTCCGATCGTGGCCACATTCACCGGCGATGCCAGCCTGAACAAGCGGCCGATGGCGCGGGTGACTGATCCGCTGGCGCTGTTCGGCGCGCGGGCGGTGGGGCGCAGCGGTGGGCGGCTGCCGATGACCATCGTTGGCGCAGTGGAGCCTGTGCCGGTGCGCTACGAGGTGCCCGTGCCTTCGGCGCAGGTGAAATCGGCGGTGCTGCTGGCCGGGCTGAATGCACCGGGCGAGACCGTGGTGATCGAGCACGAGGCAACCCGCGACCACACCGAGCGGATGCTGGCGGGGTTCGGCGCGCGGATCGTGACAGAAGAGACGCCCGAGGGCCGGGTGATCACCCTGACCGGCCAGCCCGAACTGCGCCCCGAGCGGATCGAGGTGCCGCGCGATCCAAGCTCGGCGGCGTTTCCGGTCTGCGCGGCGCTGATCGTGCCGGGATCGGACGTGCTGGTGCCCAATATCGGGCTGAACCCGACGCGCGCGGGGCTGTTCTACACGTTGCAGGAGATGGGCGCGGATCTGGTATTCGAGAACCTGCGCGAAGAGGGCGGCGAGCCAGTGGCCGACCTGCGCGCGCGGTATTCGCCCGACATGACGGGCATTGCGGTCCCGCCCGGGCGGGCGGCCAGCATGATCGACGAATACCCTGTGTTGTCGGTCGTGGCGGCTTTTGCCCAAGGACCGACGGAAATGCGCGGGGTCAAGGAATTGCGCGTCAAGGAAAGCGACCGGATCGCGGCCATGGCGGACGGGCTGCGCGCCGCCGGTGTCACGGTCGAGGACGGGCCGGATTGGTGGATCGTGCATGGCCTGGGCGGTGACGTGCCGGGCGGGGCGACGGTGGCCACCCGTCTGGACCACCGGATCGCGATGTCGTTCCTGGTCATGGGGCTGGCCAGTGCCCGGCCGATGACGGTGGATGATGGCGGGCCGATTGCCACCTCTTTCCCGGTGTTCGGGCCGCTGATGGCGGGTCTGGGCGCCCGGATCGACGGCTGAGGCTGGAAGCCGGCGGCGCGGCCCGCTAGGGTCGGGCGCAAGGAGGCATGCGCATGAGTTTCACCATTGCCATCGACGGGCCTGCTGCGGCGGGCAAGGGCACGATCAGCCGCGCGGTGGCGGCGCATTTCGGTTTCGCCCATCTGGATACCGGGTTGCTGTATCGCGCCGTCGGCGCGGAAATGCTGGCCGGGACAGAGCCGGTTGCAGCGGCGCGCGCCCTGCGGGCCGAGGATCTGGACGCAGCCGCGCTGCGCAGCCCCGAGGTCGCGCAGGCGGCATCGAAGGTGGCAGCGATTGGCGATGTGCGCGCCGCGCTGGTGGATTTCCAGCGTGCCTTTGCCGCGCGGGCGGGAGGGGCGGTGCTGGACGGGCGCGACATCGGCACGGTGATCTGCCCGGACGCAGCTGCCAAGCTGTTCGTGACGGCGAGCGCCGAGGTGCGGGCCGAACGGCGCTACAGAGAGCTGCTGGAGGCTGGCGCGGACACCAATTTTGCCGCCGTTCTGGCCGATGTGCGCGAGCGCGACGCCCGCGACATGGGGCGCGTCGATGCGCCGCTGCGTGCGGCGGCGGATGCGGTCGAACTGGACACATCGGCGATGGACATAGACGAGGCGGTGGCAGCGGCGATTGCCGTGGTCGAGACCGCGATGGAAAGGGGTACGGGATGAGTTTGCCAACACGCAAGATCGGGGATGTCGTCACATCCGCGCTGGGAATCGGCGCCATGAGTTTCGCCGAGTTCTACGGCCCGACAACCGAGGAAAACTCGTTCGCCATTCTGGATGCGGCGGCGGACCTGGGCGTGCGCCATATCGACACCTCGAATGTCTATGGCATGGGGCGTTCGGAACGCGCGATCGGCGCGTGGCTGGGCGACAATCCCGGGATGCGCGACCAGTTTCATATCGCCACCAAAGGCGGGATCACCCGCGATCCGACCGGCGCGCGGCGGTTCGACAATTCGCTGACGCATCTTGAGGCGGAACTGGACAAGAGCCTGGCGCGGATGGGCATCGACTGCGTCGATCTCTATTACATTCACCGGCGCGAGGCGGCCATTCCGATCGAAGAGGCGACCGAGGCTCTGGCGGCCCTTGTGGCCAAGGGCAAGACGCGCGCCATCGGGTTCTCCGAGATCGCGCCCGGCAGCCTGCGGCGGGCCCACGCGGTTCATCCCGTGGCCGCCGTGCAGTCGGAATACTCGCTGGCGACCCGCCTGCCCGATCTGGGGCTGGTGCAGACCTGCGCCGAACTGGGTGTCGCGCTGGTGGCGTTCTCGCCCGTCGCGCGGTCGTTGCTGACGGATCATCCACTGGACGCAGCAGCGGTGGCGGAATTGCCGTTCCTGCGCGAGAACCCGCGCTTCATGCCGCCGAATTTCGCGGCCAATCTGGCTGCGACGGACCGTTTTCGCGCGCTGGCCGCCGAGATGGGCGTGCCTGCCGCGGCGCTTGCCGTCGCCTGGGTGCTGGCGCAGGGCGATCACGTGCTGCCGATCCCCGGCACCCGGTCGGTGGCGCATTTCCGCGAGCTGGTGCAGGGCGCCGGGCTGGTTCTGAACGCCGACGACATTGCCCGGATCGAGGCGGTGCTGCCTGTGGGCTGGGCGCATGGCGACAGGTATTCCGAGGCGCAATGGATCGGCCCCGAACGCTATGGCTGACAATTTGGTGGGCCGTACCGCCTGTTCAAAACGCGTCAAAAACCGCCCCGCCCTGCCAAAGCCCTTGCCATACGCGTCAAGCAACGCTATCAGGCCCCCGTCGAGACGGGCGTAAAGCCGCAACACCAACGAGATCGGGCAGGGTCGGCAGCTACCGGCCCTTGTTTGTATTGCGCACGCCCACATGACCAACCCAAGACCGGCGGAGACAACCGCACGGCCAGATAAAACCAAACGCAAAGGAACTAGACGCCACATGGCAAACGCAACCATGGAGGAGTTCGAGGCCCTCCTGAACGAAAGCCTCGAAATGGACACGCCCGATGAGGGCACTGTCGTCAAGGGCAAGGTCATCGCGATCGAAGCGGGCCAGGCCATCATCGATGTCGGCTACAAGATGGAAGGCCGCGTCGATCTGAAAGAATTCGCAAATCCCGGTGAAGCCCCCGAAATAGAAGTCGGCGACGAGGTCGAGGTGTATCTGCGCTCGGCAGAGAACGCCCGTGGCGAAGCCGTGATCAGCCGCGAGATGGCACGCCGCGAAGAGGCATGGGACCGTCTTGAAAAGGCCTATGCCGACGAAGAGCGTGTCGAAGGTGCGATCTTTGGCCGTGTCAAGGGTGGCTTTACCGTCGATCTGGGCGGTGCCGTGGCATTCCTGCCCGGTTCTCAGGTCGATGTGCGCCCCGTGCGCGATGCCGGCCCGCTGATGGGTCTCAAGCAGCCCTTCCAGATCCTGAAAATGGACCGTCGCCGCGGCAACATCGTTGTCTCGCGCCGTGCCATCCTGGAAGAATCCCGCGCCGAGCAGCGCGCCGAGGTCATCGGCAAGCTGAGCGAAGGCGACACCGTGGACGGTGTGGTGAAGAACATCACCGAATATGGTGCCTTCGTGGATCTGGGCGGTGTCGACGGCCTGCTGCACGTCACCGACATGGCCTGGCGCCGGGTCAACCACCCGTCGGAAATCCTGTCGATCGGCGAAACGATCAAGGTGCAGGTCATCAAGGTCAACAAGGAAACCCACCGTATCAGCCTGGGCATGAAGCAGCTCGAGGATGATCCGTGGGATCTGGTCGGTGCCAAGTTCCCGCTGGATTCGGTGCACACCGGCCGCGTGACCAACATCACCGACTATGGCGCATTCGTCGAACTGGAACCGGGCGTCGAAGGTCTGGTTCATGTCAGCGAAATGAGCTGGACCAAGAAGAACGTGCATCCCGGCAAGATCGTCTCGACCAGCCAGGAAGTCGAAGTCATGGTTCTGGAAATCGACGCCGCCAAGCGTCGGGTGTCGCTGGGTCTGAAACAGACCATGCGCAACCCGTGGGAAGTGTTTGCAGAAACCCACCCCGAGGGCACCGAGGTCGAGGGCGAGGTCAAGAACATCACCGAGTTCGGCCTGTTCATCGGTCTGGAAGGCGACATCGACGGCATGGTTCACCTGTCGGACCTGAGCTGGGACCAGCGCGGCGAAGAAGCCATTCAGGAGTACAAGAAGGGCGATGTGGTTCAGGCCGTTGTCACCGAGACCGACATCGAAAAAGAGCGCATCAGCCTGTCGATCAAGGCCCTGGGCGGCGACAAGTTTGCCGAGGCCGTGGGCGGCGTGAAGCGTGGCTCGATCATCACGGTCGCCGTCACGGCGATCGAGGATGGCGGCATCGAGGTCGAGTATGAGGGCATGAAATCCTTCATCCGTCGGTCCGACCTGTCGCGCGACCGTGCCGAACAGCGCCCCGAGCGGTTCCAGATCGGCGACAAGGTCGATGTGCGCGTGACCAACGTGGACGCCAAGACCCGCAAGCTGGGCCTGTCGATCAAGGCGCGCGAAATCGCCGAGGAAAAGGAAGCCGTGCAGCAGTTCGGCCGCTCGGACTCGGGTGCCTCGCTCGGCGACATCCTTGGTGCGGCGCTGAAACGCGACGACGACTGAGACAGCTTTCCGAACTGAAACACGTGAAAAGGCCCTGCCATGTGCGGGGCCTTTTTGCATGCGGGCAGCGCCCGAATCATGCGCGCCGTCAGCGTCGGCTTAACCCCTTGGCATTGGTCGAAAATTCTGACGGTCCCGGCAAAACACCCGGAAATTCCCGCTGAAACCCGCGAGATTCAGCGCAAAGCCCCAGCAGGGCTATTTCCGTTGCACGCTTTTGTTTCTATAGTCCAAGGCAATAAGGCTGCGCGGCACACACTCGCGGGGGGGATTGTTGACATGATCAGGTCCGAACTGATTGAAAAGATCGCAGACGAAAATCCACATCTGTATCAAAGGGATGTCGAAAGGATCGTGAACACGATCTTTGAAGAGATCACCGCCGCCATGGCCCGGGGCGACCGGGTCGAACTACGCGGCTTCGGAGCATTTTCGGTCAAGAAGCGTGACGCGCGGATCGGTCGCAATCCACGCACCGGCGAATCCGTGCATGTCGAGGAAAAGCACGTGCCGTTCTTCAAGACCGGCAAGCTGCTGCGTGACCGCCTGAACGGAAAGTAACCTTATGCGCTATATCCGCTATGCCATCCTTGCCGCGATCGCGGTCGTTCTGATCGTCCTGGCGCTGGCCAACCGCGCCAGCGTGACCCTGCACAGCCTGCCCGAGGGCATGGCCGAGATCCCCGGCATGGCCGTGCTGGACCATTCCATCGATCTGCCCTTGTTCGTGGTGATCTTTGGCGGTGTCCTGATCGGCCTGCTGCTGGGCTTTGTCTGGGAATGGATCCGCGAGCACAAGCACCGCGCCGAGGCCGCGCGTCGCCAGTCCGAGGTGACCAAGCTGCAACGCGAATTGCGCCGCACCAAGGCGCAGCGCGACGAGGGCAAGGACGAGGTTCTGGCCCTGCTCGACAACACGAACTGATCGGCCGATGCCCGAGATCGCCGTCAAAATCTGCGGACTGACCCGGCCCGCCGATGTGCAGGCGGTGGCGCAGGCCGGCGCGGCCTATGCGGGTTTCGTGTTCTTTGGCAAAAGCCCGCGCAACCTGTCGGTGGCCGATGCCCGTGCGCTGGCGCTTACGGCCCCCCCGGGGCTGTGCAAGGTGGCGCTGGTGGTGGACGCCGATGATGCCACGCTGGATGCGATCCTGGCGGATGTGCCGCTGGACATGCTGCAACTTCATGGCCACGAAAGCCCCTGGCGCGTGGCCGAAGTCCGCGCGCGATACGGCCTGCCCGTGATGAAGGCGATCGGCATCGCCGACGCGCAGGATCTGGCGCAGATCGATGCCTACGGCGACGTGGCCGACCAGTTGCTGATCGATGCCAAGCCCCCAAAGGGCGCGGACCTGCCCGGCGGCAACGGGCTGTCCTTTGACTGGCGGCTGTTGCAGGGGCGCAAATACTGGCAGCGTCCCTGGATGCTGGCGGGTGGGCTGACGCCCGATACGGTGGCGCAGGCGGTTGGCCTGACCGGGGTGCGGCAGGTGGATGTGTCCTCGGGCGTCGAATCCGCCCCCGGGATCAAGGATGCGACGCTGATCGCGGATTTCGTGACCGCCGCGCAGGGCACGCCCGCCGTGCCACGCCTTGCAAACCCGAATTGACAGACTGAACAGGGGCGGCCCAATGGACCGCCCCTTTTGGTATTGCCTTTGGATGGCGATCACATCGCGGGCAGGATCGTCAGGTCGCGGATATCGCCCGACAGACCGTCAAGGCCGGTGAACTCCCAGCTTTGCGACACCATGCCGGTCCCTAGGTCGACGGTATGCAGCGCGCCGTTGGCCACCAGCCAGGCGGTGTTCATGCCATCCTCGGTGGTCTGCACATCGAACGCGACCATGCCGTCGATCTCGGCACCCAGCATGCCGATCGTGGCCAGCGTGCCATCATTGGGCGCGGTCTGCTGGATCAGCGCCGACAGGCCGGCGTCGATGTTGAACATCGCCGTGCTGTCAGGCTGGCCAAAGCTGTTGATATAGGCCGCTGCCGCCACCATCGGGTCTGCCGACGCGTTGCCGTCGTCGGTCACAAAGGCCAATCTGCCATCGACGATGACCTCTCCGGTGTCGACGTTCACGCGGTGGTTGGTGGTGCCAGTCATGAACCGCAGACGATCCGCCGCCGGGTTGAAATCGACGACGACCTGCATGTCCTCCATCAGCGGCAGCATGGTTTCCATGCTCGACAGTTCGGTCGTCTCGCCGGACTCGGCATCAATCTCGACGATACGGTGATCCGTGCTGACGCCGATCAACTGGCCGGTTGCGGGGCGATAGTCGATGCCCAAAAGGCTGTCCACGCCCGACACCTCGACCATGCCCGAGACTGTGGCAGTGTCTGTTTCGAACAGGACAAGCGTGCGGTCGCCGGTCAGCGCGACTGCAGGGGCCGCGAAGGCGGGTGCGGCAAAAGCAACCAGCGAGGCCGAGGCGGCTGCCGCCGCGGCGAATGTGAATCGGTTGGTGATCGTCATGTCAACTCTCCTGAAAATCTTGCATCCAGACCGCCCGTGCTGGCCGATCCGTCGATTCAGTCACGCCCCAGTCGCGGCAGAGTTTCACCGCTCGCGTTTTCGTGATGGCAGGATGATCCGGCCTTGAGTCCGACGGTAAGGGGGCGCGGGGTCTGCGCCCCCTTTACCGCCTTGGCTGCGGGCGCTAGATCATGATCAGCGATGGAGGATGCGATGCCCGAAGACCTGATCAACAGCTTTCTGACCGGCCCCGATGACAAGGGCCGTTTCGGCAAATTCGGCGGGCGCTTCGTGTCCGAGACACTGATGCCTCTGATCCTTTCGCTGGAGGAAGAGTATGAGCGCGCCAAGGATGATCCCACCTTCTGGGCGGAAATGGACGACCTGTGGGCGCATTACGTGGGCCGTCCCAGCCCGCTGTACTATGCCGAGCGGCTGACCCAGCATCTGGGCGGAGCAAAGATCTATCTCAAGCGCGACGAGCTGAACCACACCGGCGCGCACAAGATCAACAACGTGCTGGGCCAGATCCTGCTGGCGCGCCGCATGGGCAAGAAGCGCATCATCGCCGAAACCGGCGCGGGCCAGCATGGCGTCGCCACCGCCACGGTCTGCGCCAAGTTCGGGCTGCAATGCGTGGTCTACATGGGAAAGCACGATGTCGAACGGCAGGCCCCCAACGTGTTCCGCATGCGCCTGCTGGGGGCCGAGGTGATCCCGGTCACCTCGGGTCGCGGCACGCTGAAGGACGCGATGAACGACGCGCTGCGCGACTGGGTGACCAACGTGTCCGACACCTTCTACTGCATCGGCACGGTGGCAGGCCCGCACCCATATCCCGCCATGGTGCGGGATTTCCAGTCGATCATCGGCAAGGAAGTCCGCTGGCAACTGGCCGAACAGGAGGGCGAAGGCCGCCTGCCCGACACGCTGATCGCGGCCATCGGCGGCGGATCGAACGCGATGGGCCTGTTCTATCCCTTCCTCGACGACAAGAGCGTGAACATCATCGGGGTCGAGGCCGGCGGCAAGGGTGTCGATGACAAGATGGAGCATTGCGCCAGCCTGACCGGCGGGCGTCCCGGCGTGCTGCATGGCAACCGCACCTACCTGTTGCAGGATGACGATGGTCAGATCCTCGAAGGGTTCAGCATCTCGGCGGGTCTGGATTATCCCGGCATCGGCCCGGAACACGCCTGGCTGCACGATATCGGCCGAGCGCAGTACGTCAGCATCACGGACCGCGAGGCGCTGGAGGCGTTTCAGCTGTCCTGCGCTCTCGAAGGGATCATCCCGGCGCTGGAGCCCAGCCACGCGCTGGCCCATGTCATGAAGATTGCCCCCGATCTGCCGTCCGACCATATCATCGTGATGAACATGTGCGGGCGCGGCGACAAGGACATCTATACCGTCGCGCGCCACCTTGGGTTCGACATGTCCGACACCGTGGGCCGCGACACCGACTGAAGGCGCGGGGGGCAGCGCCCCCTGCCCTCAGACCGCATAGATTTCCAGAACCTCCAGCGGCACCACGTCCAGCGCGCGCAGGTGGGTTGCCTGCAGGTGCACCTTGGGCGCGCAGCCCTCGTCATGGGCCTGCAGGAACCGGCCCGCGCACAGGCACCATTGGTCGCCCGGTTTCAGCCCGGCAAAGTTGAACTCGGGGCGCGGCGTGGACAGGTCGTTTCCGACGTATTTCGAATAGGCCAGAAATTCGGCCGTCAGCACCGCGCAGACCGTGTGGCTGCCCTGATCCGCGGCACAGGTGTTGCAATGCCCGTCGCGGAAAAACCCGGTCAGCGGTTCGGCGGAACAGGCCTCAAGCGTGCCGCCCAGCACGTTGACGGATGCGTCTTTCTTAATGGTCATTGGCTGTCCCCCTCTGCTGTTGCCTGTGCGATGCGGCGCAGCATGGCGATGGTGCCGTCATGCACGCCCGGTTCGCGAAACGCCCGGTCTGCGGAGGTGACGACAATCACCACCCCCTGCGCGCGGTCAAGATACAGGTATTGACCGTAAACCCCGCGTCCATAAACCTCGCCCTCTTGTGCATCCCGTGGCATCCACCATTGATAGCCATACTGTTCGGCCCCTGCGGCGGTGGGGGCGCTGGCGGTGGTGCTCTCGGTCAGCCAGTCGGCGGGTACGACCTGCTGGCCCTGCCACTGCCCGTCCTGCAAAACCATCTGGCCAAAGCGCGCATAGTCGCGCGTGGTCAGGTTCAGCCCGCCCAGAACGAATGCGGTGCCAAACGAGTCGGTGACAAACTTTGGCGACGCCTCAAGCCCCAGCGGCCCGATCAGGTATTCCCCCATCAGGTCGGCCACCCGTCGTCCCGTTGCCCCGCGCAGCACCATGCCCAGAACATGTGTGTCGATCGAGACATAGCGCCAGTCCTCGCCCGCCGGGCCCGTGCGGTCCTGCTGACCGGCGGCAAACCCGTCCATCGACCCACCAAGCGCCAGAACGCGACCCATCTTGTTGATGTCGCTCCAGAAGTCCAGGTAATCCTCGTCAAAGGCGACGCCGCTGGACATCTGCAACACGTTGCGGACCGTCACCCCGTCATAGGCGCTGCCACCCAGTTCGGGCGCGTATTGCGTCACCGGGTCGTCGATGCTGTCGATGGCCCCCTGCTCCAGCAGGATGCCCGTCAGCGCCGACAGGAAGCTCTTTGCGACCGACCACGAGATGCGCAGATCGTCCGGCCCGGTGCCAAGGTGATAGGATTCGTGCACGATCTGCCCGTCGCTCAGCACCAGCAGCGAGGTTACCGCGCGGGCATCGATCCATCGCGCCGTGTCCTCGGGCAATGTCATTTCAGGGCCAGTCTGCAATTCGGCCACCGGGCAGTCGCCGCGGTCGATCTTGCTGGTCCAGAACAGCGCATCCATGTTGGAAAAGTTCTGCACGATCCGGTCTTCGGCAAACAACGAATTGACCGCCCAGAGGCGCGACAGCGTATCGCGCTGCCATAGCCCCACCACCAGAACAGCCAGCAAAAACAGCCCGACGATCCGCAGGAAAATGCGCATGTGGTTCCCCTTCCCCATTCAGCCCAAGTGCAGCACGCGCGCGGCCCCGTGGCAAGAGGCGCGCGCAGGATCAGGCCAGTTGCGGTGCCCAGCGGACCCAGCGCCCGTGAAAGCACGCGCGTCCGAGCGACAGGTGCAGATCACCGGGCCACAGGCGCAGGGTCAGCGCGGCACCGGGGCTGGCCCCGTCCGACTCCATTCCGAACCAGGCCAGCGGGGCATCATCGGTGGCTCGCGCGCCCGCCTCGGCGATCAGGGCGGCACCGCGCTTTTGCGCGGCCGCCGGAAAATACTGCCACGCCACGGTGTGATAGATCAGATGCAGGTGGCCGGGCATCGGCGTGGTCAACCGGGTCTCCAGCCAGTCAACCGCATCGGCGCGTTCTACGGGCGCAGGCGGCAGCGCCAGCGCCGCCCGGGTGCGCGCCAGGCGTTCGGGCTGATCGGGCCAGAGGTAGGCCAACAGGCGCAGCGCATCCTCGGGGTTGGCGGGATCAAGCGGTTTCAGATCGACGCCAGCTCGCGCCGACACGACGGGCATGGCCGATGCGGGGGCAGGCCCCTGCCAGTCCGGAGTCAGAACCATCGGCGCGTCATCCAGCCCATAGCTGCGCCCACCCACGCGCAACGCATAGGCGTCGAAATGCAGGTTCAACCCGGCGCTGGCCCCCAGTTCGCTGACCACGAAAGGCAGATCATGGCGCGCGGCCAGCCAACGCGCGGCGGCGATCAGAACCGCCGAGCGGCCCAGTTCATTGGTCTGCGGCGCGCTGTCGATCCAGCGGTCCAGAAACTCGGCATGGGTCAGTATCGCCCCTTTCACGGCGGCCAGCAGCTGCGCATCGGGCACAGTGTGCGGCGGATAGGCGGCGGCCAGATCGGGCGCTGCCTCAAGCAACGTTAGCGCGTGCAGCCCACCTGCCAGCCGCAGCGGCAACGAGGCACCGTTCGGCCCCAGGTCACCGGGCCACAGGTCCATCCGGGCGGCCAGCGCGCGATCCAGCGGCCAGTTGTCCGCCATCACCCGCATCAGCCGCCCCATGAAGGGCGAGCCCATCGCGGCGCAGCTTTCGCCCTGCGCCCGCAAGGCGGCCTTGAGCCTCACCTGAACTTGTCCAGCAGCTTTTGCATCGGGTTGCGAGTATCCGGCGGGGCGGGTTCGGCGGCGGGTTTTTCAGCCACTGCCGGTTTCGGCTTCTCCGGCGCGGGCCGCGCCAGCGCCACGGCGTTCAGAAACTTCGGCGCATCCCCCGCCGCGAGATCGGGCGCACCGCGCGCGATGCCGCGCATCAGATCGTCCAGCCAGTCCTGATCGGCCTTGGCGAAATCCGACAGCACATAGCCCGACACGCGGTCCTTGTGGCCCGGGTGCCCGATGCCCAGCCGCACGCGGGCATACGCCTCGCCGATATGCCCGTGGATCGAGCGCAGACCGTTATGACCCGCATGCCCGCCGCCCTGTTTCACGCGCAGCTTGCCGGGGGCAAGGTCCAGCTCGTCATGGAACACGGTCACGTCGGCTGGCGTCAGCTTGTAGAACCGCATCGCCTCGCCCACCGACTGGCCCGACAGGTTCATGAAGGTTTCGGGCTTGAGCAGCAGAACGTTTTCCGTGCCCAGCCTGCCTTCGGTCAGTTGCCCCTGAAACTTGGCGCGCCAGGGGGCAAAGCCATGATCCTCGGCCACGCGATCCACGGCCATGAAGCCGATATTGTGCCGGTTCGCGGCGTATTTCGCACCCGGATTGCCCAGGCCCACCCAAAGCTGCATCTGCGACCCCCCTGTTTTCTGCCCGCAGGTTATTGACCCCACGACCGGTTTTCAATGAACTGCGGCCAGACAAGGGAGAATTCACATGGCCTATATCGCGATGAACCGCTTTCGCGTGCTGCCCGGGCAGGAAGACACATTCGAAACCATCTGGCGCGACCGCGAAAGCCACCTGCACGAGATGCCGGGTTTCATCGAATTCCGCATGCTGAAGGGGCCGCAGCAAGGCGGGCACACCCTGTATGTCTCGCACGCCACCTGGGCCAGCGAGGATGATTTTCGCGGCTGGATGACCTCGGCGCAGTTTCGCGGCAGCCACAAGAACGCGGGCCGCAGCCGGATGGACGGCGTGATCGACGGCCCGCCGGATTTCGAAGGGTTCGAGACCGTGCTGCATCAGGCCAAATGAAAAACGGCGCAAGGGTTTCCCCCTCGCGCCGTTCCTGTCTGTCCCTCGTGGCCGTGATCTGGCCGGTCGGCTTTACGCTTCGGTGGTTTCTTCTTCTGCGTCCGCCGCGTCATCCTCGGCTGCATCGTCAGCAGCGCGCAGGCCCGACGGGGCCGAGATGTTGGCGATCACGAAATCACGGTCGATCGTGGGTTTCGCGCCCGCAGGCAGGGTCACCGACGAGATCGTGACGGTGTCGCCGATTTCCAGCCCGGTCAGATCGACGGTGATCTTCTCGGGGATGTCACCGGCGGTCACGACCAGTTCCACCTCGGGGCGCACAGCGGTCAGAACGCCGCCCTTTTTCAGGCCCGGAGCCTCCTCTTCGTTCAGGAACTCGACCGGAATGAACAGGGCGATCTTGGACGTGCGGCGCAGGCGCATCAAGTCCAGGTGCGTGGGCAGATCCTTGACCACGTCGCGCTGCACGTCGCGGCAGATCACGCGCACGTCGTCATGGCCGTCAACCTTGAGGTTGAACAGGGTCGATTTGAAACGACCGGCCTTCAGGTGCTTGACCAAGGCATTGAACGGGATGTTGATGGGCAGCGGATCGGCGTCACCACCGAAAACGATACCCGGAACCAAGTTGTTCCGCCGTGCCAGACGAGCGGCGCCCTTGCCTGTCCCCGTCCGGACCTCGGCATGAAGATCAGGAATCTCTCCAGCCATTTGAATTCTCCATAAGCTAGGGCGGGGTGCCTCCAAGGCTGTCACCCCGCGTGAAGCTGCGCCTATAGACCGGATGGGTGCATTTGGAAAGGGAAAAGCGCGGTTTTCACAGGCGGCGCATCCAGAATTGCAGCGGCTTTTTCGTCTCGTGATCGTGGTCGATATCCTTCCACGAGAATTCCGCCACCACCCCGGGCAGCTTCTCGTAGCCGCGCTTGCGCCAGAACGGATCAAGCGGCGCGTAACCCTGCGGTCTCAGCGGATGGTCATCGGGGCGCACCACGCCACAGAATGCCGATCTGTCCCGCCCCAGCGCGCGTGCATGGTCTTCGCGCAGGTCAAAGAACCGGTGCCCGATCCCCTGCCCGCGATACGCGGGCAGCAGCACCGACTCCGCGCAGTAGAAGATCGTGTTCAGGTCCAGCCCGGTGCCCGCAAAGGCGGCGGCGAAATCGTCCGCATGATCTTCCATCGGGGTGCCGGTGGCGGCCCCCACCAGCCGGGCGCCGTCAAAGGCCCCGACCACGATGGCATCCGCACTGTCGCGATAGGTCTGCAGATAGGCCCGCTCGTAGGCCACATCGCCATCGTAGAGATAGGGCCAGGCCCGGAACACCTTGATCCGCAACCGCGCCACATCCTCCAGCGCCGCATCGAGGGCAGCGCCGGTCAGAGCACGCACATCGGTCATTTCGAGACCTGGGCGATCCAGTCCGCAAGGTTGTAATAGGTGACGACACGGGTGATCTTGCCCTCGCTCAGCGAAAAGAACGACCCCGCAGGCAGGCGATAGGTCTGGCCACGGGCCTCGGCCAGGCCATCGTCGGTTTCCAGATAGGTGCCGTTGACGATGTATTCGGCCGCCGCGCGGGTGCCGTCCTCGCTGACAAGGATCACCATGTCGCTCAGGGTCTCGCTGTAGCAGCGGGTCATGTGCGCGCAAAAGGCGGCGAATCTCTCGCGGCCTTCGCGAATCTGCCCCTCGTTGACGTGATGGGCCACGTCCTCGGCCAGACAGGCCAGCATGGCATCGGTGTCGCCTGCGTTGAAGGCGTCGAAATAGCTCTGGATGGTGCTGCGGGCGTCTGTCATCGGGGCCTCAAGTTGTTTGCGGCAGGGATAGCATCGGCGCGCGCGGGGGCCAACGCGAAAGCGGCACTTGCACGCGGGTCCGCGACCGAGATTTTTCGGACGAAAAATCTCGCGCCTTTGGCGGCGCGCGGGCTTGCGAAAATCTTCGGACGAAGATTTTCGCCGCTCACGCCCGGCGGAATGTCAGGTAATGCGGTGTCCGCCCCTCGCGCAGGGCCTTTTGCTCGTAGCGGGTCGAGGTCCAGTCCTCCCAAGGCTGTCGCCAGTCCTGCGGCCTTTTGCCCAGCCACTCGAACCCGTGGCGCGGCACCTGCTCCAGCGTCTGACGCACGTAGTCGGGAATATCGGTCGCGACGCGAAACATCGCGCCCGGTTTGAGCACGCGCGCCAGCGGCTCCAGATGCTCGGGCGTCACGAACCGGCGGCGGTGGTGGCGTTTCTTGGGCCAGGGATCGGGATAGAGCAGAAAGGCCCGGTCGATACTGGTCTCGGGCAGCACGTCGAACAGATCGCGCGCGTCTCCTGGATGCACCGACACGTTCTGCGTGCCCAAGCGCCGGATCTTGCCCAGCAGCATGGCGACGCCGTTGATGTAGGGCTCGCAGCCGATGATCGCCATCTGCGGATGGGTTTTCGCCATATGGACAAGGTGTTCACCGCCGCCAAAGCCGATCTCCAGCCAGACCGGCACTCCGCCGAACCGCGCCTTCAGGTCCAGCGGGCGGCGCTCGGGGTTCACGTCCCAGCCCACGGGGCCGGGCGACAGCGCCTCGAGATCCTCGTCCAGATAGTCCTTTTGCGCCTGATTCAGCGTGGGGCCGTGAATACGGCCATAGAAGTTGCGCCACGGCGCCTTGGGATGCTTGTTCGAGGCTGTCATGGGCGGGGCCATAGCAAGCGCGCCTGCCCCGGGCAAGCGCGCATCAGGGGTCAGCCCTGTGTCTTGCGCGCCTCGGCGGCGGCTTTCATCCGGGCCAGCAGCTCGGCCTTGGTGGCTTTCGCGCCGAACGGGTTCTTGTCGCTGCCCTTGCGGTTGTGCTCGTCATGGCGCGGGGCGCCCTTGGGCTGGCTGCTGCTGCCCGATTTCTTGTAATCCATGTCCCGTCCTTTTGTTGCGGGGCCGTTTGAACAGCAAGGGGCGGCCCCGACCGGACCGCCCCCCGCCAGAATGTCACCCGATCACAGTGCGGCTTTCAACGCCTCGGCCAGATCGGTGCGTTCCCAGCTGAATCCGCCATCGGCCTCGGGCGCGCGGCCGAAATGGCCATAGGCCGCGGTGCGGGCATAGATCGGGCGGTTCAGGTCCAGATGCGTGCGGATGCCGCGCGGCGTCAGGTCGATGACCTTGGGGATTGCCGCCTCGATCAGCGATTCGTGCACATCGCCAGTGTCATGGGTGTTGACGTAGATCGACAAGGGCCGCGCCACGCCGATGGCATAGCTGAGCTGCAAGGTGCAGCGTTTCGCAAGCCCCGCCGCCACGATGTTCTTGGCAAGATAGCGCGCAACATAGGCCGCCGACCGGTCAACCTTGGTCGGGTCCTTGCCCGAGAACGCGCCGCCCCCATGCGGGGCCGCCCCGCCATAGGTATCAACGATGATCTTGCGCCCGGTCAGGCCCGCGTCGCCATCGGGCCCGCCGATGACGAACTTGCCCGTGGGATTGACGTGCCATTCGGTGGCGTCGGTGATCCATTCAACAGGCAGAACCTCGCGGATATAGGGCTCGACCACGCTGCGCACATCGGCGCTGGTCATGTCCTCATCCAGATGCTGGGTGGACAGAACGATCTGCGACACCTCGACAGGCTGGCCATCCTCGTAGCGCACGGAAAGCTGTGATTTCGCATCCGGGCCCAGCACGGGCTCCGTGCCGTTCTTGCGCACCTCGGCCAGCCGACGCAGGATCGCATGGCTGAACTGGATCGGCGCCGGCATCAGCGCATCGGTCTCATCCGTGGCATAGCCGAACATGATGCCCTGATCGCCTGCGCCTTCATCACCCTGCTGGCCGGTCACGCCTTGCGCGATATGGGCCGACTGCTCGTGCAGCAGGTTGGTGACCTCGCAGGTTTTCCAATGGAACTTTTCCTGCTCGTAGCCGATGTCGCGGATGCAATCGCGGGCGATCTCGTCGATCTTGCCCATGTACTCGGTCAGCTTGGCCTGATCGCTCAGCCCCACTTCACCGCCGATCACCACCCGGTTTGTCGTGGCGAAGGTCTCGCAGGCCACGCGGGCCTCGGGTTCCTGTGCCAGAAAGGCATCCAGCACCGCGTCCGAGATACGGTCGCACACCTTGTCGGGATGCCCCTCCGAAACGGATTCGGAGGTGAAAGTGTAGTTCTGTCTTGCCATGAAAATGCTCCAATCATGCGACCCGCCACGCCAGGAAGCCGTTGTGGCGGTGAATTTCGACTCGTTACGCCGCACGGCGGCGCAGGTCAATGTCGTATTGAACGGCCCCGGATGGCACGGGCAAGGCCGAATGCGGCCAGGATCGCGACAATCAGTGCCGCCATCGGCCAATCGCCGGTTTTCGCGTAAACCGTAGGCGGCAGCGCGGGGGGCAGCAGCGCATCGACAAACCCCGCCTGCCCCAGCGCGATCTGCGCGCGCACCTCGCCGCGCGGGCCAATCATCGCCGACACACCGGTGTTGGCCGACCGCACCATCGGCAGCCCCTGTTCCACCGCGCGCAACCGCGCCTGCGCCAGATGCTGATACGGGCCGGACACCCGCCCGAACCAGGCGTCATTGGTGATCTGAAGCAACAGCCGGGGCCGTGCTGGGGCGGCGTTCACGTCCTGGGCGAACACCGCCTCGTAGCAGATCAGCGGCAGGGCCGGCCCGATCCCGGGCAGATCCATCAGCCGCGCCCCGGGGCCAGGCGAATACCCCTGCCCCTCGTTGGCGGCCAGCCCGTGAATGCCCATACGCGCCAGCCAGTCGCCAAAGGGCATGTATTCGCCAAAGGGCACAAGATGATGCTTGTCGTAAAGCGCGCCGACCTGCCCGCCGGCATCGACGCGGATCGCGCTGTTGTAGATGCGCAAGCCATCCTCGCGCTGAATGCCCAGCACCACCGGCGCAGTCCCGGCTGCGTCGGCCACTGCGGCCAGCGCGTCCTCGGCATAGCTCAACCAGACCGGCACCGCGGTCTCGGGCCAGACGACCAGATCGGGGGGCGCGGTGCCTGTGTCGGCGGCGGTATAGTCCAGTTGACGCCGAAAGAAGAATGACGCTCTTTCGGGGTTCCATTTTTCGTTCTGGGGTGCGTTGGGCTGAACCAGCCGGATCAGCGGCGCATCGGTCGCGGGCTCGGGCGGCACCTGCACCGCGCCCCAGTACAACAGCGCGGCAAACAGCCCCGGCACGGGCAAAGCCGCCAACCAGCGCGGCCCGGCCAGATGCACAAGCGCCGCCGCGACCGACAACGCAACGAAGGTCAGGCCCAAGGCCCCCACATGAGCCGCAACCTGCACCGCGGGCGCGGCGATCAGCCCGTGCCCGATCAGCGCCCAGGGAAAGCCGGTAAAGACATAGCTACGCAGCGCCTCGGCCCCGGTCAGGGCCGCAATCCACACCAGAGTATGCCCGCCAAGCGCGCGCGCCAGCCCAAAGGCCAGCCCCCAGAACAGCGCCAGACCGCCTGCCAGGAACACCAGCGCAAAGGGGGCCATCCAGCCATGGCGCGCGACATCCACCAGAAACGGCTCGATGATCCACGACAGGGCCAGCAGGAAATACCCCGTGCCCCCCGCCCATCCGATCCAGCCCGCCCGTCGCCGGCCCGGGGCCATGCCAAACAGCGCAAATAGCCCCGCCAGCCCGATCAGCGCCAGCGGCCACAGGTTCAGAGGGGCCTGCCCCGTCGCCGCAACGGCACCGGACGCCGCGGCCAGCGCCATCAAGCGGCGGGTCGATTGTCCCTGCCCCCAGCGCTGTGCGGCTGTGATCATCCTAGCTTTCTGTGCCGCCGTTGACGCGCACGCGCAGGCGCTTGATGCGGCGGGGGTCGGCCTCGACCACCTCGATCTCGGGGCCGGCGGGGTGCTTGATCACCTCGCCGCGCACCGGCACCCGGCCCGACAGCATGAAGACCAACCCGCCCAGCGTGTCGATTTCTTCCTCGTCCACATCCTCGGTTTCGGTCAGGGACAGACCGATCTCGGCCTCGAACTCGTCCAGCGGGGTCTTGGCCAGCGCAATGTAGATTCCGGGCTTTTCCAGCGTCCAGTAGCTGTCATCGTCGGTGTCGTGCTCGTCCTCGATCTCGCCGATCACCTGTTCGATCAGGTCCTCGATCGTCACCAGCCCGTCGACACCGCCATATTCGTCGATCACCAACGCCATGTGCTTGCGCTCGGTCTGCATCTTTTGCAGCAGCACACCGATCGTCATCGAGGGTGGCACATAAAGCAGTGGGCGCAGCATGTCGGTCACGTCGAAATGGCCACCGCTGCCGTTGAACCCATGGCGCAGCGCGAAATCCTTGAGATGGATCATGCCCTGCGGGCTGTCCAGCGTGCCGTCATAGACCGGCAGGCGCGACATGCCGGACTCGCGGAACTGCTCGACCAGTTCTTCGCGGCTGATCGTGCAGGGCACCGAGACGATATCGGCCTTGGGCACGGCCACGTCCTCGACCCGCATGTGACGCAGATTGGACAGGCCCGGCAGCGGATGCTGCGCGGCGAGCCCCGTGCCGTCATCCTCGTCGCCCATGTCCGAAGGGCTGAGTGCCCCGATGATGCGCTTGAAAAATCCACCGCTGTTGGCGGTGCTTTCATTCTGTTCGATCTCTTCGCCCTGCGCGCCCGGCGCTGCGATAGAAGACCCGTCGGTGCTGTCGCCCATCTGTCCTTACCAGTAAACGGGCCTGTCAGACCCTTCGTTCATGAATATGGGTCAGAAAGACCCAGTTTGCCAAGTATCTCGACCTCGGTTCGTTCCATCAAAGTGGCGTCTTTGTCACGTAAATGATCATACCCCAAAAGATGCAGGGTGCCATGCACGATCAGATGCGTGACGTGATCGGCCAGCGGCTTGCCCGCCGCAACGGCCTCGCGCGCGCAGGTGTCGTAGGCGATGGCGATATCGCCCAGTTCATGCGCAAAAGGCCCGTCAGCCGCACCCGTTGGCAGATCAGGGGCCGCACCGTCAACCTGTGCGGCGTGCTCTTCGGCAGGCCAGGACAGAACGTTTGTCGGCTGCGGCTTGCCCCGGAAATCGGCGTTCAACACCGCGATGCGCGAATCGTCGCAGGCCAGAACTGCGATCTCGAACCGCGCGTGATCAAGCCCGAGATGCGCCAGCGTGGCACTGGCTGCGGCTTCGGCCAGGGCTTCCAGCCCGGCCTGCTGCCAGCGGTCGTCTTCGATGATCGTGTCGGTCAGCATCTGTCAGATGTCTGTGGCGGGCCAGCCCGCCACACCTCTTGCTCAAGTGGGGGGCCAGCCCGCCACACCCCTCGGGTTATTCGACGAGAGAGGAAGGGCATGGCGAACCTGCCTTGCACCGGTCAGCCGCGCGCCTCTTCGGTCTCGTAGGCCTCGATGATGGCGGCGACCAGCGGGTGGCGCACCACGTCTTTCGAGGTGAAATAGTTGAAGCTGATCTTGTCGATGCTTTTCAACAGACGCTCGGCGTCATGCAGCCCCGAGGACACGCCGCGCGGCAGGTCGATCTGGGTGCGGTCGCCGGTGATCACCATGCGCGACCCCTCGCCCAGGCGGGTCAGGAACATCTTCATCTGCATGGAGGTTGCGTTCTGCGCCTCGTCCAGCACGACAAAGGCATTGGACAGCGTGCGCCCGCGCATGAAGGCCAGCGGCGCGATCTCGATCTGCTTTTCCTCGATCAGCTTGGCGACCTGCTTGCCCGGCAGGAAATCGTTCAGCGCATCATACAGCGGCTGCATGTAGGGATCGACCTTGTCCTTCATGTCGCCGGGCAGATAGCCCAGTTTCTCGCCCGCCTCGACCGCGGGGCGCGACAGGATGATCTTGTCGACCACACCGTTGATGAACATGTTCACCCCCGCCGCGACCGCAAGATAGGTCTTGCCGGTGCCAGCCGGGCCGATGCCGAAACACAGTTCGGATTTGAACAGGTTCTGGGCATAGGCCTTTTGCGCGTCGGTGCGTGGTTCGACCAGCTTCTTGCGAGTCTTGATCTCGACCGCACCGCCCTTGAACATCTCGAGCTGATCGCCGCCGCGTCGTGCGGTTTCGGCCTCGGGCCCGCCCATGCGAATCTCGCGGTCGATATCGGCGCGTCCCACTTCGCGCCCGGCCTCGAGCCGTTGATACAGCGCGCCCAGAACCTCGACCGCGTTGCCCGTGGCGTCATCCTCGCCGATCACGGCCAGTTCGTTGCCACGGCGCAGGATCTGAACACCCAGCTTCTGCTCGATCTCTGCTAGATTGCGGTCATATTCCCCGCACAAGTCGATCAACAGCCGGTTGTCGGGGAAATCTATCAGGCGCTCGCCGAGCGCGGACAGGGTGGTTGCCGGAGGCAGCGCGGTGGTGGCCAATCAGATCTCCTTGTCTGAAGTTGCTGCAATGGTGCCAAGTTGTTCGGGTCTGCGCAACCGTGCGCCCGAAATTGTCATCGCTTTGACACCAAAAAACCGCGGGTCGGCGACCCGCGGCCTTTTTCTGCTGTCAGATGACATCCGATTACAGGATGTCAGGCACCCCGCTGCCACCCTTGAACGGTCCGACGGCGGTGTTGGGCGGTGCCACGCCCGAGCAGACCGGCTTGCCGTACTTGTCCAGACGTGGCGACAGATACCCTTCGAGACCGTCATCGATGATCCAGTGATCACAGCCGTTGGGATCAACCCAGATGCCCGCCTGCAATTGGCTCAGGTGCTTGCGGTCAAAGCCACGGTCGCGACTTTTGTCCGGCCCGACCTCGCAGGCGGCAAGCGTCGTGATCAATCCAAGGCCAACAGCGATTTTTACAATATTCATGCCCAAGTCCCCCGTGGCCTTACTGGATGCAGATGATTTCGACACGGCGATTCTGTGCCATGCCGGCCGCGGTGTTGTTCGCCGCCTTGGGCATACGCTCGCCATAGCCGCGCACATCGGTGACGCGTGCACCGGTGCCGACGGCCACGCGGGCCACGGCATTGGCGCGGTTGTAGCTCAGGCGCATGTTGTATTCATCCGAGGCGCGGCTGTCGGTGTGGCCCACGATCACGAAGGCCCGGGCCGAGGACGACCGGAAGAAGTTCGCAAGATTTGCCTAGCCACCGGGCGAGATGCGGTGACTGTCGGTGGCGAAATACTGATCGGTGTTCAGAACGCCGCACACGTTCCCCCGGCGGCAGACCGGAAGACCCTGACGGGTAAGGTGCGGGCTCATGTAGCCTTCGGCACCGTCGTCCATGACCCAGTGTTCGCAGCCGTCCGGATCGATCCAGATGCCGGGAATGTATTTTTCACCCTGCACTGTCGATTGGGCAAGTGCAGGTGTCGTCAGAATGGTCGCGCCCACGACAGCAGCGCAAATGAATTGCCCTGCCCTGCGGATCGCTTTGGTAAATGTAACCACAGCCGTATTCCTAAATTGTTATCCCCCACGATCCGCCCCGCAGATATCTGGGCCGGACCAACGTTCCGCCTACAGAATGTAGCAAAATCAAGCGTCTGTGAAGGAAAAAAACCCTTGCATTGTTTCGCCATGGGAAACAGGGGCGCAAAACAGGCCAGCCCGGGTTATGCTGGTCGTGGATTCCGCTTTGCCGACATGTGGTCAGACGAGGTCTCCGCCCAGCGAATTCGGCCCGCTATGCGTGATTCGAACCTGATAGCTTTCGCCCACCTGCGGGCGCGCGTCGGTCACGTGAACCGCGTGCAGGTATTCAGACTTGCCCACCATCTGCCCGTCCATACGGCCCGGCTTCTCGAACAGCACCCGCACGTCACGGCCTACCATGCTGTCCTGAATGGCGCGCTGCTGTTGGGTGATCAGTGCCTGCAACCGGCGCAGGCGATCATCGGCCACGTCAGGGTCGACCTGCGCACGCTCTGCCGCCGGGGTGCCCGGACGGGTGGAGTATTTGAACGAAAACGCCTGCCCGTAATTCACCGCGCGGATCAGGTTCATCGTATCCTCGAAATCCTGATCGGTCTCTTCGGGGAACCCCACGATGAAATCACCCGAAATCAGGATATCGGGGCGCGCCGCGCGGATACGCTCGATCAGGCGGATATAGCTTTCGGCGGTGTGGCTGCGGTTCATCCGCTTGAGGATGCGGTCGCTGCCCGACTGCACCGGCAGGTGCAGATAGGGCATCAGCTTGGCACATTCGCCATGCGCCGCGATAAGGTCGTCGCTCATGTCATTGGGGTGGCTGGTGGTAAAGCGGATACGCTCCAGCCCGTCGATGTCGTTCAAAGCCCAGACCAGCCGCGCCAGCGACCAGTCGCCATCCGGTCCGGCCCCGTGATAGGCGTTGACGTTCTGGCCCAGCAGGGTGATTTCGCGCACGCCACGCTCGACCAGGTCGCGCGCCTCGTCCAGCACACGGGCCGCGGGGCGGCTGACCTCGGCACCACGGGTATAGGGCACCACGCAAAAGGCGCAGAACTTGTCGCAGCCCTCCTGCACGGTCAGAAAGGCGGTCGGCCCGCGCCGCGCCTTGGGGCGGCTTTCCAGAATCTCGAACTTGTCCTCGGCCGGGAAATCGGTGTCCAGCGCCTTGACGCCACCGCCCGCGCGGGCCTCCATCTCGGGCAGACGGTGATAGCTTTGCGGCCCCACCACCAGATCGACCATGGGCTGACGGCGCATGATTTCCTCGCCCTCGGCCTGGGCCACGCAGCCCGCGACGCCGATCTTCAGATCGGGCCTGGCTGCTTTGAGGCCCTTGAAGCGGCCAAGTTCGGAATACACCTTTTCCGCCGCCTTTTCGCGGATATGGCAGGTGTTGAGCAGGATCATGTCGGCATCGTCGGGCGTGTCGGTCGGCACGTATCCCTGCCCGCCCAGCGCCTCGGCCATGCGTTCGCTGTCATAGACGTTCATCTGACAGCCATATGTCTTGATATAGAGTTTTTTCGGATCGCCCATGGTGCCGGTCCTGTCCTGCCGCTGGGGGGTGCCTATACCACAAAGGTCGCGCCTTGCAATGCAGGGCGATTTGGTCAAGTTTCTGCGGCAATCACAAAAGGGGCCTTGGGCAGCATGCGGTTTGGGTCATTGGACGAGTTTCTGGGGACGGGCAAGGACACGCTGGCAAAGGGGCCGGTCGCCCTGATCTTTGCCGAGGACGCGGTCGAGCTGGACAGTACCCTGCGCCATCACCTGACATGCGGTTTCAAGGTGGTCGTCGCATTCGCGCTGCCGGCGATTGACATCGCCGCCGACGTGGCCGAGCGTATCGTGCGCGTCGACTTTGACCCGCTGGGCGAAAACGCGGTCCCGCAGGCGGTCAACGGGGTGATTGCAAGGGCGCCCGGCCTATGGATGTATTACTGCTACAACGCCGAATACCTGTTCTATCCGTTCTGCGAAACGCGCAGCGTGGGCGAAATGCTGGCCTTTCACACCGAGGAGCGGCGTGACGCGATGCTGACCTATGTGGTCGATCTGTACGCCGGCGACCTGACAGCGCATCCCGATGCGGTGGCGATCGAGGATGCGCATCTGGACAAGTCCGGCTATTACGCGCTGGCGCGGCCGGACCCGGTGACCAAGCATCCGCGCGAACGCCAGCTTGATTTCTTTGGCGGTCTGCGCTGGCGGTACGAGGAGCATATCCCGGCCCCCCGACGCAAGATCGACCGGATCGCCCTGTTTCGCGCAGCCCCGGGGCTGCGCCTGCGGCCCGATCACACGTTCAACGACGAGGAATACAACACCTATGCCTGTCCATGGCATCACAACCTGACGGCGGCGATCTGTTCGTTCCGCACCGCCAAGGCGCTGAAACGCAACCCCGGCTCGACCTTCGACATCGAGACGTTCCTGTGGCACAATTCCGTGCCGTTCGAATGGCATTCGCGGCAATTGCTGGACCTGGGGCTGATGGAGCCCGGGCAGTGGTTCTGACGTGCATGTTGCCACATTGTGTGCGCCGAAGGCGCACGCTTGGGGAGCATCGCTTACGCGATGCGGAATGAGGGGCGCTGCCCCTCAAACTCCCCGGAGTTTAGGGGCAAGATGAAGCTGCTTTTGCTCGCGAGGCGATCAAACCGGCCTTGTGCGCAGGAACAGGTAGAGCGGCAGACCGCAACTGACGCCGATGCAGAAGGTGGCCGGGATGGCGATCAGTGCCAGCCAGTTGCGGCGGGTTGCGACCTCGGCCACGATCCAGACGGTCAGGGCGATGGCCGCGATCGTCAGATCCCATGTCAGCCCGGTGGTCGAGGCGTTGACATACCACGCGTCGATCAGCCCCGACAGGCCGGTGCCTGTCTCGCGCATGTAGCTGACGAACCAGTACATCGGATGAATGGCGCCCCAGATGGCAAGCGCCAGATAGATCATCCGCAGCGGCGACATCAGTTGGTGATCCCGAGTCTCGCGTTACCGCTGATTGTGATGCCTGTCGCGGTCGAGGCATCGATGGTCAGACCGGGACGCGAGGGGGTGGGCGTTGGCCGCTGTGGTTCGCCGTCGGCACCGCAGGCGGCCAGGGCCCCGAGGGTCATGATCAAGACGACGGCTTTCATCCCAGCACCTCTTTCCAGCGGGCGATCTGCGCGCGCACCTGATCGGGCGCGGTTCCGCCGTAGGATGTGCGCGATGCGACCGAGTTTTCAACCCCCAACACGGTGAACACGTCGGCGGTGATGTCGGCATGCACCGATTGCATGTCCTCAAGCGTCAGGTCGGGCAGATCGCAGCCGCGCGCCTCGGCCATGCCGACCAGCGTGCCGGTGACATGGTGCGCGTCGCGGAACGGGATGCCCGCCACCCGCACCAGCCAGTCGGCCAGATCGGTCGCGGTGGAAAAGCCCGACCCGGCGGCAGCGGCCAGATTGGCGCGGTTGGCGGTCATGTCGCGCACCATGCCCTCCATCGCGGCCAGCGCCAGCATCAGGTTGTCGGCGGCATCGAACACCTGCTCCTTGTCTTCCTGCATGTCCTTGGAATAGGCCAGCGGCAGCCCTTTCATGACCATCATCAGCGCCACGTTGGCCCCGAAGATGCGCCCGATCTTGGCGCGGATCAGCTCGGCCGCGTCGGGGTTCTTTTTCTGCGGCATGATGCTGGACCCGGTGGAAAACCGGTCCGACAGGGTGACAAAGCGGAATTGCGCGCTGGACCAGATCACCAGCTCCTCGGCAAAGCGCGACAGGTGCATGGCGCAGATGCTGGCGGCCCCCAGGAACTCCAGCGCGAAATCGCGGTCGCTGACCGCATCCAGCGAATTGGCGGCGGGCCGGTCGAACCCCAGCGCGCTTGCCGTCATCTCGCGGTCGATCGGGAACGACGTGCCGGCCAGCGCGGCCGCGCCCAGCGGGCATTCGTTCATCCGTGCGCGCGCATCGCGCATCCGCGACAGGTCGCGCCCGAACATCTCGACATAGGCCATCATGTGATGGCCCCATGTCACCGGCTGCGCGGTCTGCAGATGGGTGAACCCCGGCATGACCCAATCGGCGCCAGCCTCGGCCTGCGCCAGCAGCGCGCGGATCAGCGCCTCAAGCCCCTGAATGGCGGCGTCGATCTGGTCGCGCACCCACAGTTTGAAATCGGTCGCCACCTGGTCGTTGCGCGAGCGCCCGGTGTGCAGCCGCCCGGCGGGTTCACCGATCACCTCTTTCAGGCGTGCCTCCACATTCATGTGGATATCCTCGAGGCTGGCGGAAAACTGGAACGTTCCGCCCTCGATCTCTGACAAAACGGTGAGCAGCCCTTTGCGAATGGCCTGCGCATCGCTATCACTCAGGATGCCTGTGGCGGCCAACATGGCGGCATGGGCGCGTGAACCGGCGATATCCTGTGCCGCCATCCGCTGATCGAACGAGATCGAGGCGTTGATCGCCTCCATGATCGCGTCCGGCCCGGCGGAGAACCGGCCACCCCACATCTGGTTTGCGCTGTCGCTGCCCATGTCTGCCCTTTCGGAGGTCAAATGCGTCTGTCCAAGTCCACCGTGCTTTATATGGCCATCGCCGCCTGTGCAATCGCAGGCGTGGGCTGGGTCGCGTTGCAGGATCCCGCTCAGGTTGTGCCTGCGGGTCTGGAAAACCGGGCGGAAATCGAGGCGCTGCAGACCGGCGACATGCGCAAGCTGCAATTCCACGCAACGCCCAAGTCGGTGCCCGACATCGCCTTTGACACGGCCGACGGCGGCACCGCCACGCTGGCCGATTACAGAGGCAAACTGGTGGTCGTGAATTTCTGGGCCACCTGGTGCGCGCCCTGCCGCAAGGAAATGCCGATGCTGGACGCGCTGCAGGACCAGATGGGCGGCGACACGTTCGAGGTGGTCACCATCGCCACGGGGCGCAACGCGCCACCGGCGATGAAGGCGTTCTTTGAAGAGATCGGCGTGAAGCACCTGCCGCTGCACAAGGATGACAATTCGGCCCTCGCCCGCGCCATGGGTGTTCTGGGCCTGCCTGTCACGCTGATTCTGTCGCCCGAGGGGGTGGAACTGGCCCGCCTGACCGGCGATGCCGACTGGTCATCCGACAGCGCCAAGGCGATTTTGCAGGCGTTGATGCCCGCCGGCTAACTGGTATTCAAAACAGATTTATGGATGACCGGATACGCAGGCATGTGATAACGTATATTGGTGTATTTTTTTGTTTCGAGGGATTGACCATGAAAATCAACCGAATTTCTCTTGTGTCCGCGTGCCTTCTTGCGCTTTTCGCCACGCCTGCTTTGGCCGAGTTCAAACACATAAGAACCGAGGCTCAGCTTCAGCCTCTAATTGGCAAAAAAATGTATGATTCCAGCGGCAATTGGTTCCGCTGGAATGCCGATGGCAGCATGAGTGCGCAGATGACGAGTGGCGCACCCTTTGCAGGCGCTTGGAAATGGAGCAATGGGTTCGTCTGCCGCAATGCGCGCATCGGCGACAACGAGCTTGGAACTGATTGCCAGAAAATCGAGTTCGACGGCAAGAACATGCGTTACACCCGCAATCGCGGTCGGGGTGAGGCGAGTGTAATGGCCTTGCAATAGGTGGCGGGACCCGGGGTTTCGACGGTTGCTTTGGCAACGCGGAAGTTCTGTAGTAGAGTGCGTGCCAAAATAGGACTATGCTCATGCCCCTGTCACGCCGCGCCGTGACCCTTGGCCTGCTGGCCGCCACCTTGCCGCGCGCGGCCCTGTCCGCCGATTTCGGCACCTGGCTTGCCGGGTTCGTCAGTCGCGCCCGTGCGGCGGGGATCAGCCAGCGGGTTCTGGATTCCGCCCTGTCAGGTGTCAGCCCACAACCGCGCATCATCGCCAATGACCGCAAGCAGGCCGAGGTTGCGCGGTCCTTGCAAGACTACATCGCCACCGCCGCGTCTTCGGCACGGATCGCGGGCGGGCAGCGGGCGCTGGCGCGGTATCGCACACTTCTGGCCGGGATCG
This sequence comes from Lacimonas salitolerans, assembly GCF_042677865.1. NCBI lineage: Bacteria > Pseudomonadati > Pseudomonadota > Alphaproteobacteria > Rhodobacterales > Paracoccaceae > Lacimonas > Lacimonas salitolerans. The sequence goes on from NZ_JBHUDD010000027.1 coordinate 191,224, forward strand.
AGCGCACATACGGCATCCCGCAACAGGTGATCGTGGCGATCTGGGGGATGGAAAGCAGCTTTGGCGGATTTCGTGGATCGACCCCGGTGATCCCCACCCTGGCCACGCTGGCCCATGAAGGGCGCAGGCGTGATCTGTTCGAGGCCGAGTTGATCGCCGCCCTGCGCATCCTGCAATCAGGTGATGCAACACCCGCGCAGATGCAGGGCAGTTTTGCAGGGGCGATGGGGCACATGCAGTTCATGCCCTCGACCTATCTGGCCCATGCGGTCGATCACAACGGCGACGGGCGGCGCGACATCTGGGGCGATGATCCGACCGATGCGCTGGCTTCAGCCGCCGCGTTGCTGCGCGCGAACGGCTGGCAACAGAGCCAACCCTGGGCGACCGAGGTGACGCTGCCGCAGGGGTTTGACCTGGCTTTGACGGGCCGTATCTATCCGCGCCCCGCGCGCGACTGGCGCGCACTTGGGGTGGCTGCCGCGGCAGGCGGGCAACTGCCGGATCACGGAGCGGGCGCGCTGATCCTGCCTGCCGGACCGCGCGGGCCGGTATTTATGATCTATAACAATTTCCACGTGCTCAAGACCTACAACTACGCAGATTCATACGTCATCGGCGTGGGCCACCTGTCGGACCGGCTGGCGGGGGGCGGGCCGATCCGCGCAGGGTATCCGCGCGACCCGTGGGGCATGTCCGATGCTGAGCGCACCGCGCTGCAGAACCGCCTTAACGCGGGCGGCTACGGCGCCGGCAATCCCGACGGCGTGATCGGTGAAAAGGGCCGCGCCGCCATCCGCGCCTATGAGGCCGCGAATGGCCTGCGCGTCACCGGGGTGCCCAGCCGCGCGCTGTTGTAACGGTTGCAATAAGACAGCGGTTCACTCGGCCCATTCCCAGGGCCGGGTGAACGCGCCCAGCACGTGACCGACCTTGTCGTCCTCGACCTCGCCGGTGCGAGCCACACGCGCCACCAGCCCGCGCTTCTTGTCGTCGACGACTTCGATCACCTTGGCATTCAGCCCCGCCTCGTCCAGCGCGGCGCTGTAGACCCGGGTGATGGCGCGCTTGCGCAGATCGGGTTTGAACACCTTGCCCACCGCCGTCTTGGGCAGTTCGTCCAGAACCTCGACATGCTTGGGCAGGGCCGCGCGTTCGTGCACATGGATCTTGCAATGCTCGCGCAGCTCATCCCCCGTGACGCTGGCCCCCGACACCAGTTCGACATAGGCGCAGGGGATTTCCCCGGCATGGGCGTCGGGCTGGCCGATCGCGCCGGCAAAGGCCACGTCCTTGTGCGCCAGCAGCGCATCCTCGATCTCGGCGGGGTCGATGTTGTGCCCGCCCCGGATGATCAGATCCTTGGCGCGGCCGGTGATCCACAGATAGCCGTCAGGGTCCATCCGCCCCAGATCGCCGGTGCGCAGGTATTTGCCATAGTAATACAGATCCTTGTTCTTGGCGGTCTCGGTATAGGTCTCGGGCGCGTTCACCCCGGGGTTGGAGACGCAGATCTCGCCCACCTCGTCGGGGGCGCATTCCACGGGTTCACCATCGGTTTCTCGCATGATGCGGATGTCGGTATAGGGAAAGCGGATGCCGACCGAGCCCACCTTCTTCTCGCCATCCACCGGGTTGACGCTGACAAGGCAGGTCGCCTCGGTCAAGCCGTAGCCTTCGACGATGGTGACGTTCGACGCCGCCTCGAACCGCTTGAACAGTTCCAGCGGCATCGGGGCCGAGCCCGAGAAAGAGGTTTTCACACTGCTGACATCGGCATCCACCGGGCGCTGCATCAGGGCAGACACGGCGGTGGGCACGGTGATCACAAAGGTGATCTGCCAGCGTTCGATCAGCTTCCAGAAGTTGTCGAACACCCCGTCACCGCGATAGCCTGCAGGTGTCGGGAACACCACATGCGCCCCGGACGTGACCGCCGCCATCATGATCACATGGCAGGCAAAGACGTGAAACAGCGGCAGCGGGCAGATCACGTTATCCTCGGGCGTGAACAGCAGCGTGCCGCCCAGCCAGCCGTTGTAGATGATGCCGGAATAGCGATGCTGCGCCACCTTGGGCATGCCCGTGGTGCCGCCGGTGTGGAAATAGGCCGCCACCCGGTCGCCGGTGGCGTCGTCGAATTGCAAGGTCTTGGGCTGGCGCGCGATCTCGGCGTTGAAATCGCGCACATCGGCATGGTGGTTGCCGGGGTTCTTGGGCCGGACCAGCGGCACGATCAGGTTCTTGGGAAAACCCAGATAGCGGTTCAGGTCGATTTCAAGAACCGTATGCACGCCGGGTGCGTGGCGCACCGCCTCGGCGGTTTTTTGCGCCACATCGGTTTTCGGGAACGCCTTGAGCGTGACCACGACCTTGGCCCCGGTTTCGCGCAGGATCGCGCCGATCTGTTCGGGCTCCAGCAGCGGGTTGATCGGGTTGACGATCCCGGCAATCGCGCCGCCCAGCAGCGTCAGAACCGCCTCGTTGCAATTGGGCAGGATCATCGCGACCACGTCGCCCTCGCCCACCTTCAGGCTGCGGAACAGGTTGGCGGTCTGGATGCTGCGGTCATAGAGCGCGTTCCATGTCAGCGTCTCGGCCTTGTCCTTGGGTCCCGACAGCAACTGGAACGACACCGCCTTGTTGGCCCCGTGCGCGTCCTTGGTGCGGCGCAGCAACTGGTGCAGCGTGGCGGGCAGATCGCGTTCGGCCCACGGCATTTCGTTTTCGATGGCAATGGAATCCTGCACGCTGGCAAAGCCCATGAAACTCCTCCCCTGACAGGCGCGCATGTTGCGCGCCGTAATTCATCCCTGACATGCAGTCTGCGGGCGAACCCATTGCTATGCAAGGGTCGGGGAAGCCACGTCAGCAGGCAATATGGCGCAACGTCACGTGGAAATGGGCAGAGTCTTGCCCAAGGGGCATGGCAAAACAGGCCATCTACCAGCGGCGCAGCGCGTCCTCGTCCGCGTCGCGCGCCGCGACCCAGTCGGCACCGTCGCCGGTATGTTCCTTTTTCCAGAATGGCGCGCGAGATTTCAGATAGTCCATAAGGAATTCAGCAGCTTCGAACGCATCCCTGCGATGGCGCGCGGCGGTGGCGACCATCATGATCATCTCGTCGGGGCGCAGCGGGCCATAGCGGTGCAGGATCAGCACGCCGCCCAGCTCCCAACGGTCGCGCGCATGATCCTCGATCTGCGTCAGGGCGCGTTCGGTCATGCCGGGGTAATGCTCGATCTCCATGGCCTGCAAGCTGCCCGCCACATCGCGCACCACGCCGGTAAAGGTGACGATGGCCCCCATCCCGCCCGTCTGCGCGGCGGCAAAGGCGTTGGCCTCGGCCCCCAGATCGAAGGGATCTGACTGCACCCGTACAGCCATGGCTACCCCCCTGTCATCGGGGGAAAAAACGCCACTTCGCGCGCGCCTGCCAGCGAGGCGTCAAAGTCTGTCAGATCCTGATCCACCGCCACCCGCAGCGCCGACAGGTCGGCAAAGGCGGCGGCATAGCGTTCCTCGCGCCCGCGCAACTCGTTCACAAGCTCGGACACGGTCGCGGCCTGCGTGTCCACCACCTCGCGCGGGACACCGATACGTTCACGCACCCAGGCGAAATACAGCACGTCAATCATGTGTCATCCCTCAGGTAAGGCATGGATTTGCGGAAATACTCCCAACCTGTCACAAGCGTCAGCGCCGCCGCGATCCACAGCAGCACAAGCCCGATGCGCCCGGCCCAGATCATCCCCTCAAGCTTCCACCACAGCCCGTGCAGGTCCTCGACCTCGCCATCCAGAATGGCGGCGACCATGCCCGCATCCATGCCGTAGGTAAGCGAGCCGAAGTAATGTTCAAACACGCCTTGCGAAAACAGCACCGCAATGGCGACCATCTGCAGGGTCGTCTTCCACTTGGCCAGTTTCGTGACCTTCAGCGTGCCGGCGGTGTCGCCCAGAAACTCGCGCAGGCCGGAAACAAAGACTTCGCGGAACAGGATCATCGTGGCGGGCAGCACCAGCCAGGGCGACATCGACGAATAGCCCACTATCACCATCAGCGCGATCACCACCATCGCCTTGTCGGCGATCGGGTCCAGCATCGCTCCCAGCCGGGTTTCCTGCTGCCAGATGCGGGCCAGATAGCCATCGAACCAGTCGGTGATCGCCGCCCCCATGAACAGGACCAGCGCGAACCAATCCGCATAGGGCCGGGTGAAATACAGGAACATCACCGCCACGCCGGGCGCGGCCGCAAGGCGCAGGGCCGTCAGGATATTCGGTATCGTCCACCTCATGCGCCACTCCTAGCCCGTTCACCGGGCGGGGGGAAGGCCCGTCAATAGCGCCGATGCACGCGCTTTGCCCTGAGCAGCCGACGGTTCAGCATCTTTTCGCGCAGGAACACGAAAAGCCCCGATCCCATGATCAGCACGATTCCCATGCTGACCCACAGATCGGGCAACTCGGCCCAGATAATCCAGCCCCAGAACACCGCCAGCGGCAGGCCGACATACTCGAACGGCGCGACGGTTGCGGCATCGGCCATGCGGTAGGCTTGGCTCAGGCAATAGCCGATGATGGCCGAGTTGAAGCCCAGCCCGGCAAAAAGCCAGATATCGCCATCGGCCGGCCAGACCCAGGCCCGCAGCAGGAATTGCAGCGATCCGTTCTCAAGCCCCACGGCAAAGCGACCATCGCCCGCCGCCAGCCAGAACATCACAGAGACAACGATGAAGGTGCCCTGTATCCATACCGCCAGCGCCGCCGCACTGGTCGTGACCCCCAGCCGCCGGGTCAGAAGCTGGTTCAGCGCATAGGTCAACGCGGCGATCACCGGCAAAAACAGCACCGCACGCGGCACCCCCAGCGCGGCCTGCCCGGCCCATGGCTTCATCATCACCACGACTCCGGCAAAGCCCACCACGACCGCACCGATCCGCCAGGGCCCGACCTTTTCACCCAGCAGCGGGATCGACAGCAGCGTGATCATCAGCGGCGCCACAAAGAACAGCGCCGTCGCATCCGCCAGCGGCAGCACCGCCAGCGCGGCGAAAAAGGTCATGTTGGCCACCACGATCAGCAGCCCGCGCAGCACATGCAGCCAGGGCGTGCGGGTTTTCAGGAGGTGAAATCCCCCCTCCCACTGCAGGATCATCAGGCTGAACACGATGCCCACCGAAGAACGGATGAACACCATCTGGTGCAGCGGATAGCCGCCCGACAACTGCTTGATCAGCATGTCGTTCACCGAAATCGCCGTCACCCCTGCAAGGATGAACAGGATGCCGAGGGTGTTTCTGTCGATCTGTGCGCTCATCAGGATTGGCTAGCACGAAGGATGGGGCACGCCCATCGCAAAAGCGCCCTCTTTCCCGGCGCTGTGGCTTGGGCTAACCTATGCGTCAGGGACAGGACAGGGAGAGACCCGGAATGGAAATGCACGACCAGCGCGACATCCGCGCCGACCGCGAAACGGTATGGGCCGCCTTGCTGAGCGCCGATGTGCTGCACGAATGCGTGCCCGGCGCGCAGGAGGTGACCGGCAGCCTCGAAGAGGGGTTCCACGCCACCGTGGTGCAGAAGGTCGGGCCGGTGAAGGCCACCTTCAAGGGGGCCGTGACCCTGACCGACATGGTCGAACTGGAGAGCCTGACCCTGTCGGGCGAAGGCAAGGGGGGGGCTGCGGGCTTTGCCAAGGGCGGGGCCAGGGTGCGGCTGGAAGAGATCGAGACCGGCACGCGGCTGTTCTATGATGTCGAGGCCAAGGTCGGCGGCAAGCTGGCACAACTGGGCAGCCGCATCATCGACGGCTTTGCCAAGAAGATGGCCGACCAGTTCTTTTCCCGCTTTCAGGAGGTGCTAGAAGGCCCTGCCGAGGCCGAGGCGGACAGCCCCGAGGCCCAGCCCGAGGCGGTCAAGAAGGGCTGGCTGAAACGGCTGACCGGCAAGGCCTGATCCGGCTGACAAAACGGTGCGCGCCAGAGGCGCGCGCTGTATCAGCATCGCTGACGCGATGCGGTTGGGGGCGCTGCCCCCGGTCGCCCGATGGGCGCCCTCCCCCGGGATATTTCCAGAGAGAGGAAACATGCGCAGCCCCTGTGCGTTCCGGCGGGTTGGGTGTTCTGCCGGTCGTGTGGTAGGGGGCAGGGGCGGAGGAACGATCATGGCGTCCATTCTTGAAATCAAAGGGCTGGAAAAGCGCTATGCCAGCGGGCATGTGGCGCTGCACGGTGTCGATCTGTCGATCGAGGAGGGCGAGATCCTGGCGCTGCTTGGCCCCAACGGGGCAGGCAAGACCACACTGATCTCGATCGTCTGCGGGCTGGTGATGCCATCGGCCGGGCAGGTCAGCGTCGGCGGGTTCGACATCAGGCGCGAGTATCGCCGCGCTCGCGCGCTCATCGGTCTGGTGCCGCAGGAAATCGCGCTGGAACCGTTCGAGACGGTGTGGAACGTGGTGCGGTTTTCGCGCGGGCTGTTCGGCAAGGGGCGCGATGATGCGCATCTTGAGGACGTCCTGCGCAGCCTGAGCCTGTGGGACAAGCGCGATGCGCAGGTGCGCGAGTTGTCGGGCGGGATGAAACGTCGCGTGCTGATCGCCAAGGCACTGGCGCATGAGCCGCGCATCCTGTTTCTGGACGAGCCGACCGCGGGCGTGGACGTGGAACTGCGCCGCAGCATGTGGGAGGTGGTCGAGGGTCTGCGCGCGCGCGGCGTCACCATCATCCTGACCACGCATTACATCGAGGAAGCCGAAGAGATTGCCGACCGCATCGCGGTGATCGCCAAGGGCGAGATCCTGCTGGTCGAGGACAAGGCCCGATTGATGGACCGCATGGGGCAAAAAGAGCTGCGCATCGAATTGCACGAGCCGATCACGGCCCTGCCCGCGCGGTTTGCCGAAAAGGGGCTGGAGCTGATCGACGAGGGCCGGGCCATCCTGTTTCGCTATGACACGCGCGGGCCGCGCACGGGCATCGCCAGCCTGCTGACCGATCTGGCCGCCGAAGGCATCGTTTTGCGCGACATCGCCACCCGGCAATCCAGCCTTGAGGAAATCTTTGTCGGGCTGGTGACAGAGGAGCAGACATGAACCTGACCGCAATCGCCGCCATCTACCGGATGGAGATGCTGCGGTTCTTCCGCACAATCCTGCAAAGTTTCGTCTCGCCAGTGTTGTCCACGTCGCTATATTTTGTGGTCTTCGGCACCGCCATCGGCAGCCGCATCGACCAGGTCGAGGGGGTGAGTTACGGCGCGTTCATCGTGCCGGGGCTGATCATGCTGTCGATCATGACCCAAGGCATCTCCAACGCCAGCTTCGCAATCTATTTCCCGAAGTTCATCGGCACGATATACGAGCTGTTGTCAGCGCCCATCAGCTTTATCGAGGTGACAATCGGCTATGTCGGGGCGGCGGCCACCAAGTCGCTGTTCATCGGGCTGGTGATCCTGGCCACCGCGCATCTGTTCGTGGATTTGCAGATCGCGCATCCGGTGGCGATGCTGGCCTTCATGGTGCTGACCTGTCTGAGCTTTGCCTTGTTCGGCTTCATCATCGGCATCTGGGCGCAGAATTTCGAGCAGTTGCAGATGATCCCGCTGCTGGTGGTCACGCCTTTGGTGTTTCTGGGTGGCGCGTTCTATTCGGTGTCCATGCTGCCGCCGACGTGGCAGACGGTGACCCTGTTCAACCCGGTGGTCTACCTGATTTCCGGCTTCCGCTGGTCGTTCTTCGGGCTGGCGGATGTGCCTGTGGGGCTGAGCCTGCTGGCCATCGCGGGCTTTACCGTGCTGTGCCTTGCCATCATCGCATGGATGTTTCGCACAGGGTATCGCCTGCGCGACTGAGGCGCACGCCGCAAAAGCCCGGCACCGCGCCTTGTTTGTGGTGCGCGGGCAATCTACATGACTTGGCATGAAACGATTTATCCCCTTTGTGAAATCCGACCCCACCGTGGCCGTCATCCGGCTGTCTGGCATGATCGGATCGGGCCCGCGCGCGCAGTTGAGTGACGAGGCCATGGCCCCCGTGATCGAACGCGCGTTCCGGCGGGGCAAGCCCGCGGCGGTGGCGCTGGTCATCAACAGCCCCGGCGGATCACCCGTGCAATCGGCCCTGATCGGGGCGCGCATCCGCCGGCTGGCCGAAGAGAAAAAGATCCCCGTGCATGCCTTTGTCGAGGATGTCGCCGCCTCGGGCGGGTATTGGCTGGCCTGTGCGGCCGATGACATCCGGGCCGACTATGGCTCGATCGTGGGGTCGATCGGCGTCATCTCGGCGGGGTTCGGCGCGCATGAATTGCTGGCCCGACAGGGGATCGAGCGGCGGGTCTATACCGCCGGGCAATCCAAATCCATGCTCGACCCGTTCAAGCCCGAGGACGAGGCCGACGTCGCCCGGTTGCGCGTGATCCTCGAGGACATGCACACCGGGTTCAAAGAGTGGGTCACGGCGCGGCGCGGTGACAAGCTGGCGACCGACAGGGACCTGTTCACCGGCGACATCTGGCTGGGTGGAAAGGCGATCGAGGTCGGGCTGATCGACGCTCTGGGCCACATGGAACCGACGATGAAGGATCTCTATGGCGACAAGGTGCGGTTCGCGCGCTACGGGCGCAAACGCTCGATCTTTCAGAGGTTCGGGGCAACCCTGATCCATGATGCCCTGACCGGATTCGAGGAGCGCGCGGCCTATGCGCGTTTCGGCCTGTGACGTGATCATCAAGATCGTCACCCTGTTTCTGGTCGGCATGGGCGTTCTGGCCATGTTCGGCAAGCTGCGCTTTCCGGGCCAGAAACGCCTGCAATCGGCGCGCTGCCGGTCCTGCGGGCGCTACCGCATCGGCAAGGGGCCCTGCCCCTGCAAGCAAGGGAAACGGTAATTCATGGAATGGCTGCTGGTGGGGCTTGGCCTTGTGATCCTGCTATTGGCGGGCGACGCACTGGTGAAGGGTGCCGTGAACCTGTCGCTGCGGGTGGGGATACCTGCGTTGATCGTCAGCCTGACCATCGTGGCCTTTGGCACCTCGGCGCCTGAGCTGCTGATCTCGATAAAGGCGGCATTGGCGGGCGTTCCGGGCATCGCCATGGGCAATGTGGTGGGATCGAACACCGCCAACGTGCTGCTGGTGCTGGGCATCCCGGCCATGCTGACGACCCTTCACACCAGCGAGGTCAACAGCCGCAAGACCTATGTGCAGATGCTGATCGCTTCGGTCCTGTTCATCGGTCTGGCCTTTACCGGCGAGTTCAATGCCCCCATCGGGCTGATCCTGCTGGCGGCGCTGGCCACGATGCTGACGCTGGCCTATCTGGATGCGCGCAAGCACCGGCGCGCGGAAAAGGCCGCCGCCGCATTGGCGGATGACGAAGAGGTCGAAGGTGCCGATCCTGACATGCCGTGGTGGCAGATCATCGTCTTTCTGGTGCTGGGTCTGGTTGGCCTGCCGCTGGGGGCCGATCTGCTGGTGGACAACGCCAGCGTGATCGCGCAGCGCTATGGAGTCAGCGACACGGTGATCGGCCTGACGCTGGTGGCGGTCGGGACCTCGCTGCCGGAACTGGCCACGACCGTGATGGCCGCGCTGCGCCGACAGGCCGACGTGGCCCTGGGCAATGTCATCGGGTCGAACATGTTCAACCTGCTGGCCATCATCGGCGTTGCCTCTCTGGTCGCGCCGATCCCGGTCGACCAGTCCTTTCTCACCTTCGACCTGTGGGTCATGCTGGCGGCGTCGCTGGTGCTGATCCCCTTCGTGTTCCTTGGCCGCAACCTGACGCGCCTGTGGGGGGTGATCTTGACCGCCGCCTATGTGGGCTATGTCGTGATCGTGCTGAGCTAGGACAGGGGACGGCGATGGGACGGGCATTGGTAACCGGCGCGGGCAAGCGGCTGGGTCGCGCGATGGCGCTGTATCTGGCCGGGCGCGGGTTTGACGTGGCGGTGCATTACGACAGTTCAACCGAGGCTGCCGAAGAGGTCGCCAGCGACATCCGCCGCATGGGGGGTAACGCCGCAACGCTGCAAGCCGATCTGCTGGACGAGGACGCAACGCAGGCGCTGCTGCCCGCCGCGGCGCAGGTCCTTGGCGGGCCGGTCACCTGCCTGGTCAACAACGCGTCGATCTTCGAACATGACACCATCACCAGCGCCACCCGCGAAAGCTGGGACAGGCATATCGACTCCAACCTGCGCGCGCCTTACGTGCTGACCCAACACATGGCCGCACAGATTCCCGACCCGGTGCGGGACGATATGGGCGAGCCGGTGGCGCAGGGGCTGATCGTGAACATGATCGACCAGAGGGTGCGCAAACTGACTCCCGAGTTTTCCACCTACACCATCGCCAAGATGGGTCTCTGGGCGCTGACGCAGACCGCTGCACAGGGTCTGGCCCCGCGCATCCGCGTCAACGCCATCGGTCCCGGCCCGACCCTGCAGGGCGGCCGTCAGAGCGACCAGCATTTCGCCCGCCAGCGCGCCGCCACGGTGCTGGGCCGCGGTGCCAACCCGTCGGACATCACCGCTGCGCTGGGGTACTTTCTGGACGCGCCGGGCGTCACCGGGCAGTTGATCTGCGTCGATGGCGGGCAGCACCTGGCGTGGGAAACGCCCGACGTTCTGGGGGTGGAATGACAAGCCCTGCGGTTGCCCTTGCGGCAAGTTGTGCACCGCTCTCATTCCTGTGATCTTCGCGTTACAAAAATGTTAAGAAAATCATACGCTTGTCAGCGCCATCAATTTTTATGTAAAGATTTCAAGCCTTTAAAAAATCGCACAAAAAATAGGCAAATGCCGGAAACCAGCCGAAACCAACAAGAATTTCGACATGTCTGGAATTTATGCGCAGACTTATCCACAGAAACGGTGGATGCGTTCCCCCTTGCCCCGCCCCGGTATTCATTGCAGCGCAGCACGCAGAATCATATCTCTTGACCATGACCACGCAAACCCAGGCTCCGCCCACCGGCCATTCGGTGATTCACGACTATCTGCGCACGCTGGACGCCTCGCCGGGCGTCTACCGGATGCTGGATGCGCAAAGCCGCGTGCTCTATGTCGGCAAGGCCCGCAACCTGCGCGCACGGGTCGGCAATTATGCCCGCCCCGGCGGACACAGCCCCCGCATCGCGCGGATGATTTCCGAAACCGCGACGATGATGTTCCTGACCACGCGCACGGAAACCGAGGCGCTGCTGCTGGAACAGAACCTGATCAAGCAGCTCAAGCCGCGCTACAACGTGCTGCTGCGCGACGACAAGTCATTCCCCAATATCGTCGTCACCGCGCATGAGTTTCCGATGATCAAGAAGCACCGCGGGGCCAAGCGCGAAAAGGGGCAGTATTTCGGCCCCTTCGCCAGCGCCGGCGCGGTCAACCGCACGCTGAGCCAGTTGCAGCGCGCCTTTCAGCTGCGCAACTGCACCGATGCGCAGTTCGAGGGCCGCACCCGGCCCTGCCTGCAATACCAGATCAAGCGCTGCACCGCGCCCTGCGTCGGCAAGATAAGCCGCGACGAGTACAACCGGCAGGTCGCCGATGCCGCGCGCTACCTGTCGGGCAAAAGCACCGAGATTCAGGAAAGCCTGGCCACCGCCATGCAGCAGGCGTCAGAGGCGATGGAGTTCGAACGCGCCGCCGCGCTGCGCGACCGCATCCGCGCGCTGACGCAGGTACAGACCGCACAGGGCATCAACCCAAGGACGGTGACCGAGGCCGACATCATCGCGCTGCACCTGGAAAACGGTCAGGCCTGCGTGCAGGTGTTCTTCATCCGGGCCGGGCAGAACTGGGGCAACAGCGATTTCTACCCGCGCGTCGGTGCCGATATAGACGCCCCCGAGGTGCTCGAGGCGTTCCTTGGCCAGTTCTATGACAGCAAGGACCCGCCGCGGCAGATCATCCTGTCGCACGGGATCGAGAATCCTGACCTGATGGAGCAGGCGCTGTCGGACAAGCTGGGCCGCAAGGTCGCGCTGATCGTGCCGCAAAAGGGCGAGAAGGCCGAGCTGATCGAAAGCGCCGCGCGCAACGCCCGCGAAAGCCTGGCGCGCAAGATGGCCGAGACCGCCACGCAGACCAAGCTGCTGCAAGGGGTGGCCGATGCCTTTGGCCTGCCCGGCCCGCCCCGCCGGATCGAGGTCTATGACAACAGCCACATCCAGGGCACCAATGCCGTGGGCGCGATGATCGTCGCCGGCCCCGAAGGTCTGATGAAAAACGCCTATCGCAAGTTCAACATCAAGGGCGACGACCTGACCCCCGGCGACGATTTCGGCATGATGAAAGAGGTGCTGACCCGCCGCTTCAAACGCCTGCTCAAGGAAGACCCCGACCGGACCAGGGGCCACTGGCCCGACCTGCTGCTGATCGACGGCGGTGCCGGGCAGGTGACCGCCGTGCACGAGATCATGGCCGAACACGGCGTGGCCGACATCCCCATGGTGGGCGTCGCCAAGGGCGTGGACCGCGACGCGGGCAAGGAAGAGTTTCACCGCAAGGGCCAGCGCACGTTCGCCCTGCGCATGAACGATCCCGTGCTCTATTTCATCCAGCGCCTGCGCGACGAGGCGCACCGCTTTGCCATCGGCACCCATCGCGCCAAACGCGCCAAGGCGGTGGGCGCGACGCCGCTGGATGACGTGCCGGGCGTGGGGGCCGCGCGCAAGCGCGCGCTGCTGGCGCATTTCGGCTCGGCCAAGGCGGTCAGCCGCGCCAACCTGTCCGACCTCAAAGCGGTGGAGGGCATCTCGGACAGCATGGCCGAAGCGATCTACGGGTTCTTCCACGAAAAGGGCTGACGCGCCCCTGCCGGTTTCCTCTCTCTGCAAATATCCCGGGGGGAGTCGCGCCTTGCGCGACGGGGGGCAGCGCCCCCCTCATCCATCCCGGTTGGCACCCGGAATGGGGCCATTCGCCGTCCAGTCCCATGTGCCCGCGTCCCGCTCGGCCACCGCCTGTTTCCAGCCCACAGCCTCGGCGCGGGCCTTGAAATTCAGCCCCTCGGGCGAGTGACGCGTGATGCCGTCAAAGATCGTCGCCAGCCGCTGGGTGTTCATCAGCCCCTGCGCCTCGATCGCCTGGTTGATCACCAGCTTCTGCATCGCCAACTGGTTGATAGGCACACCGGCCATGCGCTGTGCCAGAGCCTCGACCTCTGCGTCCAGATCGGCCTCGGGCACGGATTTCAGGATCAGTCCCATCTCGGCCGCCTCGCGCCCGGTGATCTTGTCGCCGGTGAACAGCATCCGCTTGGCGCGCTCGGGTCCCAGCCGGTAGACCCACATCGCCGTGGTCGGGCAGCCCCAGACGCGGGTCGGCATATAGCCGATCTGCGCGGTGTCAGCCATCACCACGAAATCGCAGCACAGCGCGATATCCGACCCGCCCGCCACGGCGAAGCCATGCACCTTGGCCACCACCGGCTTCATGGCGCGCCACAGCGACATGAACGCCTGGGTGTTCTTCCACATGAAGCGGTAGTCCCTGATCGGATCCCAGGGCATCTCCTGCGTCACCTGTCCGGTGCCGTTGCCCTCGGCATAATACGCCAGATCATAGCCCGCACAGAACGCATCGCCCGCGCCTGACAGCACCATCACATGCACGCTGTCATCGGCATCGGCCCGCGCCACCGCCTGTTCCAGCAGATGCGGCACCTCGTCATCTATTGCGTTCATCACCTGCGGGCGGTTCAGCGTGATCCGCGCGATCCGCCCGTCCTTTTCGTACAGCACCTTGGTCATGGTTTTCTCCTCCTCCGATACGTTTCACAGAACCATCTGTTGCAGCCCGCGCCAAGGCAAAGGTGGCAGGGCACGCACAGGCGCGCAGGCAAGGGGGCGCTGCCCCCTCGGCCTTGCGGCCTCACCCCCGGAGTTTATGGGCAAGATGAAGGCCGGACCGCTCAGCCCAGCCGCAGCACCGGCCCGCCCGCCGCCTGCGCATCCTGCGCATCATGCGTGACCAGCAGCACCGGCAGGCCGGCGGCGCGGGCGCGGTCGAACACCAGCGCGCGCATCTGGGCGCGGCGGTCGGCATCAAGGCTTGCGAAAGGCTCGTCCAGCAGCAGCGCGGCGGGCGCGGCCAGCAACGTGCGCATCAGCGCCACGCGCACCTTTTGCCCGCCCGACAGCGTGGCCGGATCGCGCGGCGCAAAGCCTGACAGCCCGACCTGATCCAGCGCCGCATCCACCGCCGCACGCCGGTCGGCGCCCTTGACGCTGCGGGGCAGACCGAACGCCAGATTGGCCCCCACCGACAGATGCGCGAACAGCAGCGGGTCCTGGAACAGGATGCCGATCCCGCGCGCCTGCGTTGGCAGGCCGGTGACATCGCGCCCGTTCAGAACCACACGCCCCGACACCGCAAAGGGCGCGCCCAGCGTGCCCATGACCGCGCCCAGCAGGGTCGATTTGCCCGATCCCGACGGCCCCATCACCGACACCACCTGCCCCGGCGGCACGGTGGCCGACAGGCGCAGCATGTCCTTGCCTGCCAGACGCACGCGCAGATCGTCCAACAGCAGCCCGTCCTCAGCCATGCAGCACCCCCCGCCGGTTGCGAAACAGCACGCGCGGCAGCCCGATCGCCAGCGCGAAAGGCACCAGCGCCAGCGCCGTCTGCACCAGCGCCCAGACCCCGATCGCGCGCCTGTCCCCGCCCGAGGCCAGCGCCACGGCTTCGGTCGTCACGCTGGACACGCGGCCGCCGCCGATCAGCAGCGTGGGCAGGTATTGCCCCACCGACACCGCCCAGCCCACCGCCGCCGCCGTCAGCACCGGGGCCAGCAGCATCGGCAGACGCACCGCCCACAGCACCCGGCCCGGCCCGGCCCCCAGACTGTGCGCCACGGTGGCCTGCCTCGCATCCCAGGCGCGGAACGGATCACCCAGCGACAGGAACACATAAGGAAACACAAAGATCACATGCGCCGCCACCACAGCCGCCAGCCCGCCCTTGACGCCCAGCATCAGCATCCATGTCTGCACCCCGGGCAGGAAGGCGACCTGCGGCACCAGCAGTGGCAGATAGAGCAGCCATTGGCCGCGCGCGCGCAGGCGCAGGCCAAAGCGGTGCTCGGCCTCCAGACAGCCCATGGCCAGCGCCAGCGCCAGACCGGTGGCAAGGGCGGCAATCGCCATGGTGACCGCCAGCGCATCACGCACGCCGGGCCAGTGCCGCGCCCAGGTGCGCCATGTGACGGCTTCGGGCCAAGCTTCTGGGAAACTCCAGAACCCCGCGACCGACCAGACGCCCAGCACCACCAGACCGGCCAGCACCGCCGCCGCCGCCATGCCCGCCAGACCCAGCGCCAGCGCCGCCGTCACACGCCCGCCCGCGCGACGATGCCCCGACCAGACCCAGGCCCGGCCCAGCCGTGCGACCAGCCGCTCGCCCAGCCACCACAGCGCCAACGCCGCCAGCACCAGCACCAGTTGCAGCGTCGCCGCCGCCGCGCCCTGCAACCGCATGTCCAGGTCGGGGTCGCTCATCCAGCGCAGGATCTGCACGGCCAGCGTGGGCGGCGTGTTGGGGCCAAGGATCATCGCCACATCCACCACGGTCATGGAAAACGCCAGCACCACCAGCACCGGCAGCCTGATCTGGCGGTAGACCAGCGGGAACACCGCCTTGAGCCATGCGGCAGGCCGATCATGGCCCAGGCTGCGCGCCACCGTCTCGGCCCGGGTTGCATCGGCCTGCCCCAGCGCCGCCAGCGTCATCAGCAGCAGGAAGGGCACCTCTTTCACCACCAGCCCGGCCAGCAGCGACAGGCCCATCGGGTCCTGCACGATCAGCAGGTCGGGCGGCTGCGTCCAGCCCGTGGCCCAGGGCGACAGCCCGCGCACGATCAGCCCCGAGGGCGCGATCAGGAACGCCAGCCCGAAGGCCGCCGCCGCATGGGGCACCGACAGCAGCGGCGACAACACCCGCCGGAACGCCGCGAAGGACCGCGTGCCCGACCAGCAGGCCACAAGCAGCGTCACGATCCCCAGCGAAATCACCGCCGAGCCCAGCCCGGTCACCAGGCTGAGGCGCACCGCGCTGGCCAGCCCCGGCCAGTCCAGCAGCGCGCCAAAGGCCTCCAGCCCCGGCTGGGTCCGGCCAATCACGGGCAGGATGCCAAAGGCCGGGGCCAGCGTGCCCAACAAGCCCGCCAGAACCGGCCCCAGCAACAGCGCGATCACCAGCGCGGGCAAGTAACGCAGGGCCGGGTTACTCGGCAATGCCGTACCGCGCGGTCCAGTCTGCCGCGATGCGGGTCATCCAGCTTGGGTGCGGCTCGGGCAGCGCGGGGCCAAGCTGGTCCGGCGACAGGGTGGCGATGCCAAGGTCGATCCCTTCGAACAGCGCGCGACCCGCCTTGGGCAGGGCTGCCACGTCCAGCACCGTGCCATAACCCAGGTTGACCGGGTCCAGCGCCCGCGCCTGCGCCTGCGGCGACAGCAGGAAATCGGCCACAACCATCGCGCCCGCCTTGGCGCTGGCATTGTAGGGGATCGCCACGAAACTGGCGTTGCCGATGGTTCCGCCCTGCGGCACGAAGGTGCGCACCGTGTCGGGCAGTTCAAAGTTCGCGATGGCACTCGAGGCCTCGCCGGGGCTGAAGCTGATGGCCAGTGAGATCTCGTCATCCGCCAGCAGCTGAATCTGGCGCGGCCCGGTCTGCGGATAGGCCCGGCCCTGCCGCCACAGGTTCGGCGTCAGCGCGTCCAGAAAGGCCCAAAGGGGGGCGGTGACGGCCTCATAGTCCGCCTGATCGACCGGGTCCAGCAACGGCGCGGGATCATCCAGCACGCCATACAGCGCCTGTTTCAGAAAGGTCGTGCCCAGAAAATCGGGCGGCTGCGGATAGGTGAAGCGCCCCGGATTGTCCTGCGCCCAGTCCAGCAGCGCGGCCATGTCGGCCAGCGGTTCCATATCCGCGCTGTCATACATGAACACCACCTGCGCCGCGGCCCAGGGGCTTTCCATCCCGTCGGTCGGCACGGTGAAATCCACCTGCACCGGCTTGCCCGCCACATCGACCAGCGCCCAGTTGGGCAGGCTTTCGGCGAAGGGGCCGAACAGCAGCCCGGCGTCCTTCATCGCGGCAAAGTTCGGCCCGTTGATCCAGATCAGGTCGATCGCGCCGCCGCTGTCCTGCCCGGCCTGCTTTTCGGCCAGCACCCGGCCCACCGCATCGGCGGTATCGGACAGCTTTACATGCTCCAGCGTGACGCCGTATTCCGTCGACACCTGCTCGCCGACCCAGCCGATAAAGGCGTTGGTCGTGGTCGATCCACCCCACGCGTTCCAATAGACGGTCTGCCCGCGCGCCTGCTCCAGCACCGCATCCCAGTCGGCGGGGTCCGGCTCGGCCCAGGCCAGTCCGGGCAGCAGCGCCAGCGCCGCAATCGCCTGTTTCCACATCGTCATTTCCTTCTCTCCCCAAACACCTGACGTGCCAGCAGTATCCGCGACACGCCCGTGACGAAACACAAGGCCCCGAACCCCCAGGCCAGCGGTGCGAACCACGCAGGGGCAAGACACAGGATCACGAAGAACGCGAT
The DNA here is from genome assembly GCF_042677865.1 of Lacimonas salitolerans. Classification (NCBI taxonomy): domain Bacteria; kingdom Pseudomonadati; phylum Pseudomonadota; class Alphaproteobacteria; order Rhodobacterales; family Paracoccaceae; genus Lacimonas; species Lacimonas salitolerans. The sequence goes on from NZ_JBHUDD010000027.1 coordinate 208,788, forward strand.
CGTCTCGAACCCCTCCAGCAGCCCGCCCGTGAAATACAGCGACTTGACCCCGCGCACATCGGTCCGCATCTCGTGCTTTTCGGCCAGGATGGCAAAGCCCAGAAAGCTGGCCCCGTTGAAATAGAAACTGCACAGCAGGAACGCCCCCGCCGCCGCATTGGCCGCCGGGTCCAGCCAGACAAAGGCCAAGGCGACAGCGCCGTAGAACAGGAAATCGCTGGTGATATCCAGATAGCCGCCAAAATCGCTGGTCTGCGTGGCCCGCGCCACCGCCCCGTCCAGCCCATCGGCAAGACGGCTGACCAGCAGCGGCACCAACGCCCAGCCGGGCGCCCCCAGTGCGATCATCGCCGCCGCGATCAAGCCCAGTGCCAGACCTGCCAGAGTGACCGCATTGGCCGTGATCCCCCAGCCCGCCAGGCTGCGGCCTTGGGCGTTCAGGATCGGGTCGATCAGCGGGCGGATGCGGGCGTCGAACATGGCTCAAGCCATAGACCGCAGGCCCGCGCACAGGCCAGTCCCAATTGCGTGACGCGCCTGAAACATTGGAGCACCGACCGCGCGCAACCGCTTGCACCCCGAGCCGAACACCGTCACCCTGCAGGCCAGCACGGTCATCAAGGGGGCCCCCATGGACAGGTTTGAACACACGGTCGAGATCCTGCGCGACCTGATCGCGTTTCCCACGGTGTCTGCCGACAGCAACCTTGAGATGATCGCCCATCTGGCCAACCGCCTGAACGACGCGGGCGCGCATGTGCAGATGATGACCGACCCCAGCGGGCACAAGGCCAACCTCTTTGCCACCATTGGCCCCGAGGTGTCGGGCGGGATCGTGCTGTCGGGCCATTCCGATGTCGTGCCCGCCGAAGAGGACGGCTGGACCGACGATCCGTTCGAGATGACCCCGCGCGACGACGCGTTTTACGGGCGCGGCACATGCGACATGAAGGGGTTCATCGCCGCCGCCACCGCCATGGCCCCGATGCTGGGCAAGGCGAACCTGCGCCGCCCGATCCATTTCGCCTTTACCTATGATGAAGAGGTCGGATGCCTGGGCGCACAGCATCTGGTGCGCGATCTGGCGGCGTCGGACATCCGGCCCGCCACCGCGATCATCGGTGAACCCACGATGATGCGCATCATCGAAGGGCACAAGGGCTGCTGCGAATACACCACCCGGTTTCACGGTCTCGAAGGGCACGGATCAGCCCCCGATCGGGGCGTGTCGGCGGTGGAATATGCCGCGCGCTACGTCATGCGCCTGCTGGAACTGCGCGAAGACCTCAAGCCCCGCGCCCCGGCGGGCAGCCTGTTCGATCCGCCGTGGTCCACCTTGCAGGTGGGCCGCCTGCATGGCGGCGTGGCCCATAACGTCATCGCCGGTCTGGCCGAGGTCGACTGGGAACTGCGCCCGGTGCAGCCCGGCGACAAGGCCTATGTGACCGAGGAAATCGCGGCCTATGCCCGCGATGTGCTGCTGCCCGCGATGCGCGCCGTGCATCCGGGTGCGCGGATCGACACGCAGGTGATCGGCGATGTGCAGGGGCTGGAACCCGCCGAGGAAAACGAGGCGCGCGACATCATCCAGCGCCTGACCGGCCAGAACGGTGCCGAGGTGGTCGCCTTTGGCACCGAGGCGGGCCTGTTCCAGTCGCTGGGGATGAGCGCGGTGGTCTGCGGCCCCGGCTCGATCGAGCAGGCGCACAAGGCCGATGAATTCGTATCGGCCGACCAGTTGCGGCAATGCACCGACATGCTGGAACGGTTGTGCGCCGGTCTGATCACCGACTGAACCGGGGCGCAGCGCCGGGTTTCAGCGCGCCGCTGTGGCGCGCTCAGCGTGCGAAGGACACCGGCAGGTTGAAGCTGTGGCTGCCTGCCGCCAGCCCCTTGGGGGCCGCCGGAAACCGCGCCTGCCGCACCGCCGCCAGTGCCGCCCGGTCCAGCGCGGCATGCCCCGAGGATTGCGCCACCGCGACCCCCTGAAGCCCCCCGGTATGCGACAGGGTGATGCGCAAAGTCACCCGCCCGCTGTCGCGGCTGCCGCGGGGATACCGCTTGCTTCTCTCGACACTGGCGCGCACGCGGCCACCCCATTGGGCCATCAGGCTGCGCCGCTGGCTGTCGCTCAGCCCGGCAGGGTCGGCGGCCTTGGCGCGCGGTTGTCCGGCCTGCGGCGACGCCCCCTGCCCCTTGGCCTTTTGCGCGGCGCGCGGGGGCGGTGCGGCCTGCGTGGTTTCGGGCCGTGCTTTGGGGCGCACGGATGACACCGGCGCGGCGGCCTGCTGCTGCGGCGGTGGATCCTGCGCCACAGGCGGCAGGTCCGGGGCCGCTTGCGGCGGTGCCTGCCCCGGGGCGGGCCGGTCTGGCGCATCGGGCATCGCAACGGGGCCGGGCAATTCCGGCAGGGCCGCCACCTGCGGCGCGGCCATCGGTGCCGGTGCGGCTTGATCGGTCACCGGCGCAGACTGCGGCACCTCCACCGGGGGAAGCGCCGCCGGGGCGTCGCGCGGGACCTGCGCGTCGGGGGCCGCCTGAACCTGCGGCGCGGCCCTATCCATCGCCGGCAAGGGCATCGCCACATCCTGCGCCTGAACCTGCGGCGGTGTGGTCCATGCCACCACCAGATCGGCCAGATCGCCCGGCGCGGCGGCCAGCGTCACCTGCGCCGTGCCCTGATCGCCACCCGGTCCCGCGCCATCGCCCCCGGGCTGGGCCAGCACCAGCACATGCGCGCCCACCGACAGCCCGATGAACACAAGGTATTCCGCAACGCCTCTCATGGCTGCACCGCCAGTTGCACATCGCGCAGGCCAAGCCCCGACAACCGCTGCATCACCCGCGCAAGCTCGACCCCCGGCAGCGCCTGATCGGCCCGGATGCTCAGCGCCACATCCGGCCCCAGCGCCGCCAGGGCGGACCAGACGGCCTCCCCTGTCACGCCGTCCAGCGCGGGCGTGCCGTCTGCTGCCAGCCACAGCACGGCCGGACCGTCCAGGTCCGCCTGTTCCGAGGCCTGCGGCAAGTCCATATCAAACGGATCGGGCGGGGCGATCTGCGCGGTCATCAGGAAAAAGATCAGCAGCAGGAACACCACGTTGATCATCGGCACGATGGTCTCGCGCGGGGTGCGTCGGACGGGCGGGGCAAATCGCATCGCGCTACTCCACCACTGTCACGCGGGCGATCCCGGCAGCGCGCAGCGCCGTGGCCACGTCGATCAGCCGTTGCAGATCGGCGCCCTCCCGTGGGCGCAGCACCACCATATCCTCGGGCCCCTGCATCAGCGGGGCCAGCGCATCGGCCAGCCCGTCCAGTGCCACGGCCTGCCCGTTCAGGCGCAGCCCGTCCGGCGCGATATCGACCAGACGGGGCGGGCCCTGATACTCGGTCGCGCCCCCCGTCGCCAGATCCAGCGGCAGGGCGGCATCCACGCCAAAGCGCGCGGCCAGCATGAAGAAGATCAGCAACAGAAACACCACGTCGATCATCGGCGTCAGGCTGGGGCGACGGCGCGGACGGGGGGCGGCAAAGCTGAACATCAAGCGCCCCCGGCCCGGCCCGTCATGCGGGTTGCCATGTCCTCCAGATCCGCCTGCACGCGCTCGGCCACGGATTCAAACCCCGACAGGGCAATCGCCGCCGGAATCGCAACGGCCATGCCTGCGGCGGTGGTCAGCAGTGCCTCCCATATGCCGCCTGCCAGCACCGAGGGATCGGCCCGCGCGCCGCTGTCCTGCAGGGCCTGAAACGCCTCGATCATGCCCAGAACGGTGCCCAGAAGGCCCACCAGAGGCGCAATCGTCACGATCAGTTCCAGCGCCCGCAGCCCGGCGCGCAGCGGGGTCAATTCGCACAGGGCCAGCCGGGTGATCTCGTCGCGCTGCGCCTGCGGGGCCATCGGCCCGGACAGCACGCCCGCCACGCGCGAGACAAAGCGCAAGTGCAGGTTGCGCGCCTGAGGCACCGGGGCGGCGCGGCCTGTCACCACAGCCTCGGCCCGGCCCGGCGACCAGACCCCGGCCAGTGCCAGCCGCCACAGCTTCCACAGGGTCAGTGCCACGGTCAGCACCGACAGCGCGGCAATCACCCACAGCGCCGGGCCGCCCAGATCCAGCATGGCCTGCACCCTGTCAAATCCGCTCATGCCTGCCTCCGCCGTACATGGGTCATCCAGAAATCACCGCCCGCGCGCACGACGTCATATACCGCACGGCCCGCCGCCACGCCAATATCGGTGTGCATACCGGCAAACCCGGCCTCACCAACGGGGGCGGCCACGGCCAGACAATCGGTGCCTGTGCCGGTGGCAAGGCCCGTGGGCAGGGCATGGCCCAGGTCCATAACCGCGACGGTGCGGGCCTGTGCAGCAATCGCCAGCACCTCGATCAGTGCCGCCTGTGTCATCCCGACCGACAGGCGCAACGCCACGTTGATCGTGCCGAACGAGGCCGGATCATAGGCCATGCGCGTGCCGATCCGCTCGGCGTTGGAGAGGCCCACGGTGGCCACGGCGGTGGCGGTCACGTCGCCTGTCGTGGCTTCCGACACCTCAAAGGCGCTGACATCGCGCGAGGTCAGGAAACATGGCGCGTCCTGCGCGCTGCGCGCGGCCAATTCCGCGCCCAGCCATACGGGCACGTCCAGTTCCGGCGTCAGGTCGGCATTGCGCACCTCGCGCCACAGGATGCGGCGGGCGGTGACGAAACCGGGGCGGTTCAGCGTGAAGCTGAGCACCGGCATATCGGCACCAAGGTCAAACGCCAGCCAGGGGCGATCGAGTGTCACGCTCATCCCAGCACCTCAAGCGGCTGGAATACCCGGCCATGCGCGGTGTCGGCGCTGTAGGCGGTGATGCCGAACACCTGCGCCACCAGGTCCGGGGTCAGCACATCGGCGGGCGGGCCATCGGCCATCACGCGGCCCTGCCCCAGCAGGATCAGGCGGCTGCAATGGCGCGCCGCCAGCCCCAGATCGTGCAGCGACACAAGGGCCGAGTGCCCGGCCCGCGCCAGATCGGCAAAGGTCTGCATCGTGGCGATCTGATGCGCCGGGTCCAGCCCGGCAATGGGTTCATCCGCCATCAGCAGCGGCGTGTCCTGCGCCAGCGCGCGGGCGATCAGAACGCGGGCCTGCTCGCCGCCCGATAGCCGCGTGGCGGTGCGGTGGCGCATCTCCGACAGGTCCATCCAGTCCAGCGCGCGGTCCACGGCGGCGCGATCAGCTGCGGTCAACGCCCGCGTGCGGTGCGGGGTGCGGCCCAGCGTCACCAGCGCCTCGACCGTCACGGGCCAGGCGATCTCGCGCGCCTGCGGCATCCATGCGGCGGCACGGGCGCGGGCCGATGGGTGCAGCGCGGCAAGGCTGCTGTCGCCCTCATGCGCCAGCAGCCCCAGCGCCGCGCGCATCAGCGTGGTCTTGCCCGCGCCGTTGGGCCCGATCAGGCCCACAAGCTCGCCCTTGCCGATCTCAAGCGTGACGCCGGAAAATACCATACGGTCGCGCAGGGTGACCGACAGATCGCGCAGGGACAGCAGGGTCATGCCATCTCCTTTCGCGTCTTGTAGATCAGGTGCAGAAACAGCGGCGCGCCCACAAGCGCCGTCAGCACGCCCAGTTTCAGATCGCGTTCCGGCAGGATCAGCCGCACCGCCAGATCGGCGGCCAGCAGCATCGCTGCACCGCCAAGGGCGCTCGCAGGCAAAAGGCGCGACGGCTGTGCGCCCACCAGAGGGCGCAGCAGATGCGGCACCACCAGCCCGACAAAGCCGATGGCCCCGGCCACCGCCGTGCCCGCCCCCACCACGCAGGCTGTGCCAAGGATCAGCATCAGCCGCAGGCGGGTCAGGTTGATCCCCATGACCTGCGCCGCATCCTCGCCCAGCGTCAGCGCGTCAAGGCCACGGCCTAGGCTGGCCAGCAGCGCCCACCCAAGCAGCGTGAACGGCAGCGCCAGCCAAAGATGCGTCATCGACCGATCCGCCAGCGATCCCATCATCCAGAACACGATCTCGTTCACCGCAAAGGGGTTCTGCGACAGGTTCAGCACCAGTTGCGTCAGCGCCCCCGCCATCGCCGAAATCGCGATGCCCGCAAGGATCAGCACCAAGGCCCCGCCGCGCGGTCCGGCCAATGCCAGCACCAGAAGGACGCCGCCCAGCGCCCCGGCCAAAGCCATCAGCGGCAGCGCCAGCGCAAAGGCCGCCGACAGCCCGGTCTGGATCGCCAGCACCGCCCCCAGCGCGGCCGAGCCCGAGACCCCGATCAGCCCCGGTTCGGCCAGCGGATTGCGCAGATAGCCCTGCATCGCCGCGCCGGCCAGGCCCAGGCTGGCCCCGATCATCACCGCCAGCAGGGCACGCGGCAGGCGGATTTCGCGCATCACCATCGCCACCGGCCCGTCGCCCCCGCCCAGCAGCCCCGCAAGGCTGTCCAGCGGCGCGATGCTGGCGGGCCCCACCAGCAGCGACAGGGCGAACAGCCCCGCGACCGTCACCGACAGCAGGATCAGAACGCGGCTCATTGCCCCGCCTCCACCGCGCGGCGCAGATCGGCCATCGCCTGCACCGCGCGCAGGGCATAGGGCGTGCCGCAGACCCAGTCGCGGTCGGTCACCGTGCCGCTGACCCGGCCACGTTTCAGCGCGGTGACGACGGGATGATCCATCACCGCCTCCGCCCGGCTGGCCCCGGGATAGGGGTTGCCGGTCACCACCACATCGGGATCGGCCAGCGCCAGCAGTTCCAGCGGCAGCGCGCCGATAGCCCCATACCCCAGATCGGTCGCCACGTTGTCGAACCCCCCGGCGCGCAGGATCTGCCCCGCCAGCGAGGTACCGCCCGAGGTATAGCCATTGGCGTAATACAGGGCCGCCTGCGGGCGGGTGTCCGTTTCGGCCTGCACGTCCGCCAGCCCACTGTTGAACTGCGCGATCAGGGCGTCGGCGCGCGCCTCCTGCCCCAGAACCGCGCCCATCTGGGCCAGCCGGTCGGCCACATCGGTCAGGGCGTAGGCGGGGGCGAACTCTGCCACCGGGATGTCCAGACGGCGCAGCATTTCCACCGTGGCACGGGCGGTGAACCGGCCCGCCACCACCAGATCGGGCTGCATCAGATAGATTTCCTCGGCGCGGCCATGGGTGACGGACAAATCGCGCGCCTGATCTGCCATGGCCGAGGTGCGCGGGTTCGCCGCCAGCGGTGTCACCGCCGCCAACTGCCCCGGTGCCGCCACCAGCATGGCCAACTGATCGGTGCACAGGTTCAGCGACACGACACGTTGCGGCGTGTCGCCAAACGCCGCGCCGCCGATCAGAAGCGCAGCCAGGGGTGATATGATCCTAGAAAGACGCACGAAGCCCGAAAAAGGCTGCGCGGTCCGACGTGCCATATCCCGCAACCGTCTGGTATTCGCGATCCAGAAGGTTCTCGATCCGCAAATAGGCCTCGACCCCGTCGCTGACCTCATACGCGGCGGCCATGTTGACGACGACAAAGTCGTCCACGCGGGGCTTGTCGGCCGAGGCGATCATATTCAGGCCCAGGTCAAGCCGCTCTGTCGCGGCCCAGTCCAGCGCCAGCGCCAGCTTGTGCAGAGGCACCGCCGCGGACCAGCCCGACGAGTCGAGCGCCACGTCGATATCCGTATCGGTATAGGTGTAGGCGCCACTCAGCCGCAGGCGGTCGTCGATATCCCACTCGCCCGACAGCTCGATGCCCGTGCGCCGTGCTGCGCCGTTGCGCTGCACATAAGTGCCCGAGGCAAAGCTGTAATCGATCAGGTCGGTGGCCTTCAGATAGAACGCCGTCAGCGCCACGCGGCCATTGCCGAATTGCTGTTCGATCCCGAAATCGACGCTTTGCGCCTTTTCCACGCCCAGCGTGGGGTCGCCCACCAGCACCGTGGCGGGTGGTGTCACGAACGTATCGACGTAAAAGCCGTAAAGCTCATAATTCGACGGCGCGCGATAGCCGGTTCCGGCCGACCAGCGCAGCGTGGTGCCCCCGCCCAGCCGGTGCGCCCCGTTCAGGCGTCCGGCCCATTGCCCGCCGAATGCCGAATGATTGTCATGGCGCAGGCTGGCCGTCACGTCGTTATCGGCATTTATGGCATATACCGCCTGCGCGAAGGCCGTGTTCATGTCGGTGCTGCGCGACTGGTAGGTGTCGATATAGGTTTCCCGTTTGTGCTCGATCCCCGCCACAACGTCGATGGATGCGCCCAGCGCAAAGGCCGCTTCGAGGCGCGCGGTATCGCGCCGGCCTTTGTAGGGCAGGATGAAACCGCTGTAATCCAGCTCGCGGTCGATGGCGAACCGGCTGAGCGTGCCGGTCACCTGCACCGCGCCGAAATCGTGGATCACACTCAGGCGCGCGCCGCGTTTCCGGCTGCGGTTCACGTTGGCCGAGTCGAAAAACGTGCCGCTGAAATTGTCGTCGAACTCGCCTTCTGAATCGATGAAGAAACCCGCAAACTCGACCGTCGTGGCGGCGCCCAGATCGTAGGCGGCAAAAAGGTTCAGGCGGGTTTCCTCGTAGCCATCAGCCTCGGCGCCGGGGCGCCCGTTTTCTTCCCAGGCCGAGAAGCCGTCGGTGCGGAAACGGCCCAGGCCAAAGCTCAGCTCGCCCCGGTCCGAGGCCATCGCCACGTCGATGGAGGCCTGCCGGGTTCCGTGGCTGCCGAACTCCAGCTGGGTTTCGACCTCGGTGCCGATGCCGCTGGCACGTTTGCCCTGCATCAGGATCGCGCCGCCAACCGCCTGGCTGCCGAACAGCGCCGATTGCGCGCCGCGCAGAACGTCGATCCGGCCCAGGCCGCCGGTCATAAGTCCGCCGAAATCGAACGCCACCTGCGTGCCCGACGGGTCGGCCACGTCGATCCCTTCATAGCGCACGGCGATGTTGTTCTGGTTCACGCCCCGGATCGTCAACGTAGTCTGCGTGCCCACGGGGCCGTTGCGCGCGACGCTGATGCCTGGCAGGCCGTTCAGTTCGTCGGTAACCGCTGTTTCGCCGTTGCGCTGGAGATCCTCGGCATCCAGCACGGACACGGCGGTGCCCGTGCGGTCGGCCTCGATCCCGCCGATATTCGAGAAAACGGTGATCTCCTCCAGATCAAAGGCCTGTTGCGCCAGCGCAGGGGCGGTTGCAAGGGCGGTAAAGGCCGCAGAGGCCAGCAGGTGTCGTATCATCATTCGTCCTTCGCGGGGCGCTTTTGCGCCCGTCGTTTGCCAGATTTCGTGCGGAAGGACGCATGCCCCCCGTCACGGTGAAAAGTGCCACCACAACGGAAAGGACCGTTATCCACGGCGCGCCCCGCGCCCGGATAGGGTGATCACTCTGGCAGGTCTCCTGACTTGCGGGTCGCAGCTTTGCCGGGCCTTCCCGTCGCGCATCTGGCGCAACAGTGGCATATGCCGGCATCGCTCACCGCTTACAGTTGCGGGGGCAGTCACGGATTTGGGGATCTCCCCGCACCGTGTTCCCTTTTAACCGAACGACGAGTCGCCCGGACCAAAGCCATTTCTGGATACCGAAAGTTTCAGGACGTGGGAAGGGCAAAGGCGACATCGCCATCCTCGGTTGCGTCATTGCAACGATGGCCGCGCCTTTGCCGGGGGATGCGGCGGGGCGTTCGCGCCCCGCCAGAGCAGGATCAGCGCGCGGCCAACTTGCCGAACTCGCTGTCCAGCAGCGCGCGGATCTTCTTGCCGGCCCCGCGCAGGGCGGCGGCAACATCGGCATCCGCATGGGTGACGGTCTGCGGCTGCATGCCCTCGGGCCGCGCCTCGACCTTGCACTGGATATCGTCGGGGCCACCCTTGGCGCCGTTCACGTCCACCAGATGCACCTCGATCCGGGTCAGGCGGCTGGTCAGATGCCCCAGGGCCCCGGTGATCGTGTCCTCCGCGATCTCGGCCAGACGGTCGTCGCCCTCGATATTGGAGTCGGTGTTCAGTTGAAACTGCATCTTTGTGCCTCCTGCAATTGGGTGGGCCGGTCTGGCCCCTGATCCATGTTTACAGGTAGGGACGAGCGGCGCGGATTTACAGGGTGATGCGCGACGATACGCCGGTCCATCTCAGACATCTCAGTCGGGGCGCACCCGCGCGGCGGTCTTGTTGGCAAACGCCTCAAGCCGCCCGCGCGAGTCCGGCTGGGTGTTGACGATGCCCGCCACCACGGATTCGGCATAGGCCGCATCCAGCGCCGACATGTTCTGCATGTGGCTGATGGCCGAGCAGATGGCAAAGTTCGACAGCGGCGGATTGGTCGCGGCGGCGCGCGCGATCTCCAGCGCCTTGGCCTCGGAATCCTCGACCAGATACTGCGCCAGCCCGACGCTGATCGCCTCGTCACCTTTGTACACACGGCCCGTCAGCATCATGTCGATCATCCGCGCCTTGCCCACCAGATCGGCCACCCGGATCGTGGCACCGCCGCCGGTGAACAGGCCGCGCTGCCCCTCGGGCAGGGCGAAATAAGTGCTGTGATCGGCCACGCGGATATGCGCGGAACTGGCCAGTTCCAGCCCGCCGCCCACAACGGCCCCTTTCAGCGCGGCGATGATCGGCACGCCGCCGTATTCCATCTTGTTGAACGCCTCGTGCCAGCGCAGGCACAGGTGCATGAATTCCTCGGGGCGGCGATCTTCGGTGTGGTGCTCGACCAGGTCCAGCCCGGCGCAGAAATGCGTGCCCTCGCCGCGCAGGATCACGGCGCGCGCGCCCATGCGCGGCAGGCGGCTGAACACCTCGACCAGTTCGTCCACCGTGGCGGCGTTCAGCGCGTTGCGCTTGGCGGCACGGTTCAGCGACACGGTCACGATGCCCTCGTCGTCCACTGCCAGGGCGAGGTTTTCAAGCTGGAAACTGTCAAAATTCATGGTCTGTCCTTGTTGGTCTCGTGTCGGTCAGCCCTTGCCAAGCTCGGCAAGGATCGCGTCTGTGTCCTGCCCGCGCGTGGGCGCGGCGCGTGCGCGGGGTGGTGCCTGCCCGTCAAACCGGGGGGCCGGTGCGGCTTGCATCATGCCGCCATCCTGCTGCCAGATCCCGCGCGCGGCGATATGGGCATCCTGCGCGGCACGGTCGGGCGGGTTCACCGGGGCCACGCAGGCATCGCTGCCGTCAAACAGCGCCACCCAATGCGCCTGTGGCTGGCTGGCAAAGATCGCGGCCAGCCGCTCGGTCTGCGCGGGCCATCTGGCCGGCTCGAACTGCGCGGCAAAGTCGGGGTCATCCGACAGGCCCAGCTTTTGCAGGAAGATCGCATAGAACTTGGCCTCAAGGCTTTGGACCGAGATGAACTGCCCGTCGGCGCACGGGTAGCAGCGGCTCCAGTGCGGACCATCCAGCAGGCTTTGGCCCCGCGTCATCGACAGCCCCCCGGCAGCGCCCAGCGACATCAGCAGGTTCATCATATGGGCCGAACCATCGACGATGGCCGCATCCACCACGGTGCCCTGCCCGGTGCGCCCGGCGCGGATGATCCCGGCCAGCATCCCCGCCACCAGATACAGCGCCCCGCCGCCGATATCGCCTGCCATCGTGGGCGGCGTGAACGGCGGCTGCCCGGGCGGTGAGGCATACCAAAGCGCGCCAGACAGCGCGACATAGTTCAGGTCATGCCCCGCCTGCTGGCTGCGCGGCCCGTCCTGCCCCCAGCCGGTCATCCGGCCATAGACCAGCGCGGGGTTCAGCGCATGGGCGGCCTCGGGTCCAAGGCCCAGACGCTCCATCACGCCGGGGCGGAACCCCTCGATCAGGCCATCGGCCCGCGCGATCAGGCGTTTGACCACGTCCAGATCGCCGGGGTCTTTCAGATCCAGCGCGATCGCGCGTTTGCCGCGATCCAGCAGGTTGCGCGCGGGTGCCCCCGGCGCGCTACCGCCGCCCTTGCGGTGCACCACGATCACATCGGCCCCCAGATCGGCCAGCATCATGGCGGCAAAGGGGCCGGGGCCCAGTCCTTCGATCTCGATGATGCGGATACCGTCCAGCATGGCCCCTCCCCCTGCGCAGCTTGCCGCATTAACGGCATCTGCGCGGGGGGTTGCAAGCCGGGCGGCAAAAAATGACGCAAGGTAGGCGCGGCGCACCCGCCCGCTACTTGATCCCTGCGCGCATGAAGCTTTGCACGAACTGGCGCTGGAACAGCAGGAACGCGATCAGCAGCGGCGCCGATGTCATCAGCGTGGCGGCATTGATCACCGCCCATTCGATGCCGGAATCGCTGGTCGAGAAAATGCTCAGTCCCACGGTCACGGGCCGGGTCTCGACCGAGTTGGTGACGATCAGCGGCCACAGGAAATTGTTCCAGTGATGGCTGACCGACACCAACCCGTAGGCCAGGTAGATCGGCTTGGCCAGCGGCACATAGACCCGCCACAGGATCGTCAGAGGCCCTGCGCCCTCGATCCGGGCGGCTTCGTCCAGCTCTTTCGGCACGGTCATGAAGGTCTGTCGGATCAGGAACACGCCAAACCCCGACGCGACATAGGGCAAGGCGATGGCCGCGATGGTATCGACCAGCCCCAGCGCGCCGATGGTGCGGTAATTCTCGACGATCAGGATGTCGGGCATCACCAGCAGTTGCAGCAGCACCAGCGAAAACAGGATGTCGCGCCCCGGAAAGCGATAGCGCGCAAAGCCGTAAGCCGCCAGCGTGCACAGCACGAACTGGCACACCACGATGCCGGTCACAAGGATGAAGGTGTTCAGGAAATACCGCGCAAACGGGGCCGCGTTCCACGCCTTTGCAAAATTCTCGACCGTCAGCGGCGCGGTCAGCACGAACCGCGCCTCGAACTCGGACGGATGCACCGCCGTCCAGATCGCATAGACCAGCGGCAGCACCCAGACGATGGCCAGAACCACCGCGCCGGTGGTCATCAGGATACGGTCGAACCCGGTCATTTGTAATGCACCCTGCGGTCGAACAGGAAAAACTGCCCGATCGCCAGCACCCCCAGCAGTGCCAGCATCGCCACGGTCAGCGTCGCGCCATAGGCGGTGTCCCAGAACCGGAACGAGGTTTCATAGATGTAATACAGCAGCAGCGACGACGCATTGTCCGGCCCGCCCCCCGTCAGGATGAAGATGTGATCGACCAGCCGAAAGGCGTTGATCACCGCGTTGATCGACACGAACAGCGTGGTCGGCATCATCAGCGGAAAGGTGATGCGGCGAAAGATCGTCCAGCCGCCCGCGCCTTCGATCCTTGCGGCCTCGGCCAGTTGCGGCGGGATGGCCTGCAACGCGGCAAGGTAGAAGATCATGAAGAACCCCGCCTCTTTCCAGATCGACACCACGATGATGGCCGCCAATGCGGTATCCGGACTGCCCAGCAGGTTTGTCTGGCCATAGCCAAAGGCCCCCAGCACCTGATCGATCAGGCCGAAACCGGGGGTGTAGAAAAACAGCCAGATGTTCGCCACCGCGATTAGCGGCAGAACCGTCGGCGTGAAATAGGCCATGCGCACCAGCGACCGCCCCGCAAAGGCGCGGTTGACGAACAGCGCCATGGCGATGGACAGCGCGATGGAAACCGGGATGGTGCCCAGTGCGAACCACAGATTGTTGACCAGCACCTGCCAGAACACCGGGTCGCCGATCATCCGCTCGTAATTGTCCAGCCCCACGAACTCGGATGGGCGCCGCCCGCGCGGGGTGGAAAAGAAACTGTTCCAGACCGTCGTGACCGCAGGCACATGGGTGAACAGAAAGATGAACGCCAGCGCCGGGGTCAGCAACAGCCAGCCATGTATCCATTGGCGCGACAGCATCGGGGCGTCCTTTCAAGGTAGGGAAACGGGCGGGCCAGCGCGGCCCGCCCGCAAGGTCATTCAGCGATAGGCGGCCAGGATCGCGTCTGCCTGCGCCTGCGCCTCGGCCAGAGCCTCGGCCGCCGGTTTGGTGCCTGTGATGGCCGCGGCCAGCGCATCGTTGAAGATCTGCGTGATGCGCTGGTTTTCATAGGTCGACAGCTCGGCCACCGCATGCTCCAGCTGATCGCGCGCCACCAGAACGGCGGGGAAGTCGGCGGCATAGTCTTTCATCGTGTCGGTTTCCCACGTTGCAGGGCGCGGCGCGACATAGCCGGTTGCCATGGTCCACTTGGCCGACTGCTCGGGCAGGGTGATCCACTTGATGAAATCAACGGCGGCGGCCAGTTGCTCGTCGCTGGAACCTTCGAACAGGTAGAAGTTGCCGCCACCCGTGGGCGCGCCGCGACGCTTGTTGGCAGGCAGCATGGCCACGCCGAAGTCGAACGGCGCGTTGTCGCGCACGTTGGTCAGGTTGCCCGTGGTGGTCCACATCATCGCGGTCTGGCCCTCAAAGAACGCCTTGGGGGTGGCGCCCCATTCCACGATGCCGGGCTCCATCACGCCATGCTCGGTCGACAGCGACACCAGGTATTCCAGCGCCTCGACCACGGCGGGGTCGTCGAAATTGGTCTCGTTGCCGTCCGAATTGGCCAGGATCACGTCGTTCTGCGTGGTCAGACCCTGAAACAGCCAATAGGGAAAGCCCGAGGTCGGAATGCGCACGCCCCACTGGCTGACATTGCCGTTGTCGTCCTTCCTGGTCAGGGTCTTGCCCATCTCGACCATCTCTTCCCAGGTCGCGGGGGGCGTTTCGGGGTCAAGACCGGCCTCGGCAAACGCTTCCTTGTTCCAGTACAGAACCGGGGTCGAGCGCTGGAACGGGATGCCATAGGTCTTGCCGCCGGTCTGGCTGTTTTCCATGAAGGCGGGGTAAAAGCCGTCCAGCCATGCGCGGTCTTCATCGGTGGTGATGAAATCGTCGAACGGCAGGATCAGCCCTTCGTCCAGCAGGGTGAACATATCCGCCGACAGCGCCACCGAAAGCTGCGGGGCATTGCCGCCGCGCGCCGCGGTGATCACCTTGGTGATCGTGTCCTGATAGCTGCCGGCATAGACCGCATCGATGCTGATGTCGGGGTTGGCGGCCAGGTATTCATCGGTCAGCGACTGGATGACTTCGGCCGCGCCGCCGCCGACGGCGACGGGGAAATAGAATTGCAGGTCGGTGGCACGCGCCGGTGCCGCCGCAGTGATGGCAAGTGCGGCCGCAGCAGCCGCGCCTTTGAGGATATTGGCAAGCATGGTCATGGAGTCCTTTGGTTGAGAACGGGCGCATCCGCGCCGGGAGTGGCCACCGGCAGTCCGGTCCGGGCCAGCAACGACACCGGGTCGGGCACGGTAACGCGCGCCCCCGTCCCGGCATCGAAGAGGTGAAAATCATCCGCCGCGACCGCAATCGCAGCCGTGCCGCCGGGCGCGGGCATGGCATGGCCCGGCACCCGCATCAGCACCGGCGCATCGCCGATGCGCCCCTGCACCAGCGCATCCGCGCCCAGGTATTCCGCGCCGGTCACGGTCATCGTCAGCGCGGCAGGGCCATTGGTCGGACCGGCGGCCGGGTGCATCGCCTCGGGGCGGATGCCCACCAGCACCGAGGCGCCCAGCGCCTGTTCCAGCACCGCACCCGCCTGCCCCAATGCGGCGGCGGGGATCAGGTTCATCGGCGGCGTGCCGATAAAGCGCGCGGCAAAGGTCGTGGCGGGCCGTTCATACAGCGCCTCGGGCGAGGCCGCCTGCTCCACCCGACCGGCATTCATCAGCACCACCTGATCGGCCATGGTGATCGCCTCGACCTGATCATGGGTGACGTAGATCATCGTGAATCCCAATTCGCGCTGCAACGCGCGCAGCTCGGTCCGCATGGTCTGGCGCAGCTTGGCATCCAGGTTCGACAGCGGCTCATCCATCAGGCAGATCGAGCGTTTGGCAATCACCGCCCGCCCCAGCGCCACGCGCTGCTGCTGCCCGCCCGACAGCGCGGCGGGCTTGCGGTCCAGCAGATCGCTCAGCCCCAGCAGGGACGCCACACGCTCCAGCCGGTCCTGCCGTTCGGCGCGTTTCACCCCGCGTGTGCGCAGGCCGAAGATGATGTTCTCCGCCACGCTCAGATGTGGAAACAGCGCGTAGGACTGGAACACCATCGACAGGTCGCGCTTGTCCGCCGGTCTTTTGGTCACATCCGCGCCGCCGATCAGCACCCGGCCCGCGCTGGCCGCCTCCAGCCCCGCAACGATGCGCAGCAAGGTGGATTTGCCACAGCCCGACGGGCCCAGAAGCGCGGTAAAGCTGCCCGGCGCGACATCCACGCTGACACCGTCCAGCGCCGTTGTGTCGCCCCAGCGTTTCACGATCCCGTCCAGCCGCACCGCGCGGCCCGCCGCTCCCTGCGTCATTGCCTGTGTCATGCAACCTCCTGCGCGATGTGCAGGGCGGTGCCCCGCGCCGCCAGCGCCCGCGCCAGCGCGTCGGGCGGGGTCACGTCGCAGATCACCTGATCGACATCGGTGATATGGCCGCCGCGCACATGCGCCGCCCGCCCGAACTTGGTGCCATCCAGCAACAGCACCGACCGGCGGCAGTTGCGCAGGATCGCCAGCCGCGCCGCCACCTCTTCCTCGGTGAAATCCAGCAGCGTGCCATCCTCGGCCACCCCCGCCACGCCGAAGAGGCCGATATCCACCTGATAGCGCGCAAAGAATGCCTGCGTCTGCGGGCCAAGAATGTCGCGATCACCGGGCCGCACCGTGCCGCCGGGCACATGCACGGTCCAGCCTTCACGGTCGCAGGCAAAGATCGCGATGTTCAGGTTGTTGGTCACAACCGTCAGGTCAGTCTGATCCTGCAGGGCCTGCACGGCAAATTCCGGCGTCGTGCCGATCGACACGGCAATCGACGCACCCGACGCAACCTCGCGCGAGAACATCTGCGCGATCCGGGCCTTGGCCCCTTCGTTCAGGCTGCGCCGCGCACCATAGCCCAGATTGCCCGCGCGCGGGGCCTCGACCCCGCCATGCACGCGCCGCAGCATCCCGCCCTCGCACAGCAGATTGACATCGCGCCGGATCGTCTGGGTCGACACGCCATAGATCTGCGCAAAGCGCTCGATGGTCACATGACGCTCGTCATGCACACGGCGCAGCATGTCGCTCTGCCGATCCGAAAACCGCTTGGCCTGCCAGTCCATCCCGCTCCCCCGCAATCACACAGGAAGGAGTTTCATGCTCAGATGAACCTCAAGGCACATTCATATGAAAGGTTTGTGAAGTTTTGACCGGGTGCGACTTGTTCGCCTTCCAGACAGCCAGAGCCACCTTATCGCCTTCAAAACACCCGCTCTCCGCCTTTCTTGAAATTCGAAAATCATGTAACGTTTTAAAGAATTTCGTCTCGATACACCGCCTGAAAGTTCTTCCCTTATTTCTAACGGGAACCTTGCAAATGATGCGTCTACTTTGTCTTCTTGGCCTCATCCTTGCTCTCGCCTTGCCGCCAACACGGGGGGCAGCACAGGACTACGCTCAGCTTTTCCGGAGCTTTGAGGCACGGTTGCTGACACAGCAGGACAAGAGATTCCTGCAAACCGCGCTCGCGTTCGAAGGTCACTATAGCGGTCTACTGGACGGCGATTGGGGCCGCATCAGCCAGCGCGCGCTGCAAGACTACACCTTGCAGACCTTTGGGACTCCGGCCGAAGACTGGCACATGGCGTTTCTGGCTTGGTCCTTTTTTGACAGGTACCAACAGGATGGATGGGATATGCGGTATTTCGCACCCATGGGCATGTCGGTGCTGTTACCGGACAAAACATTGATCAACGATCCGCCCTCGAACAACTTCGTAAATCTACGACATGCGCGGAGCAGCCTGTCCATATCGCTGGGAATTCTGACCGAGCGTACAGCACAAAGCGTGCATGACTTCACCCTGCGCCAGCATCTATCGAGAACCGAGCCTTACAGAGTGCGAAAACGCAATATCGCCGTCACATCAGTGACCGAATCCGACGGTTCCAGCCTGTACACGCGCTCCAATTTTATCAACGGGGCCTGGTCGACCATCATGCTGTCAGCCGATCAGGGTGACCATGCCGTGTTGATGGCCGTAGCCGCCAGCATCTCGATCGGTAGAGCCGCTCCAATCTCGACAACACCGAATGGGCGCCTTGAACAGGCGATCATGCGCACTACCGCCCTTTTGGAGAACGAAGACTTCGACAACACCCCGGCACCACCCGCCCAAGACACAGCCCGCCCCGAAGGCACGCGATCGGGCAGTGGTTTCATCGTGTCGCCCCAAGGCCACGTCCTGACCAATGCGCATGTGGTGGACGGATGCCAGACCATCACAATTGACGGCACTTCGGCCAAACTGATCGAAAGCTCGGACGACTTTGACCTCGCCCTGTTGCAGTCGACTGGACTGCAGGGCAGGACATCGGCGGTATTCTCAGCCAGTCCGGCCGTGCTGAATTCCGATGTAACGGCGGTGGGTTATCCTTATGCAGGGTTGCTGGGCGGGCTCAATGTCACGCGCGGTGCGGTGTCCTCGCTAAAGGGGTTGGGCGGCGACTCGACCACGATGCAGATAACTGCACCGGTGCAGACCGGAAACTCGGGCGGACCATTGCTCGGGGCGCAGGGTCAGGTGGTCGGAGTTGTCGTCTCCAAGCTCGATGTGTTGAAGATGGTGGAAGTTACGGGCGACATACCGCAGAACGTTAACTTCGCAGTCAGAGGTGAGATTGCAAAACTGTTTCTGGCCCAGAACGGCGTAACCCCGAAACTCGACCTGTCAAATGATCCGATGTCCCCCGAGGCTCTGGCAGCAGCAGCGCAGGATTTCACTGCATTCATTGCCTGTGACTGACAGGCAGGATCTTTCGGCCAACGCGTTCAACTGCCCGAACCGCATCAATCAATAGTCAGCTAAGACCTGACAAACGCACCAGTCCACATTTCGGCCTTGCGCCTGCGCACTGATCTCCCCTCGACAGCGCGGCACCCCTGCCCCACGATGCGCGTCATGAGCCGCATCAATCTTGACCAGTTGAAGACCTTTCTGTGCGTGGTCCGTCAGGGCGGGGTGCGCCGTGCCGCGACCGCCATGCACCTGACCCAGCCTGCCGTCACCGCCCGCATCCGCAATCTCGAAGACAGCCTTGGCTGTGCGCTGTTCGACCGCAGCGGCGGCACCATGCGGCTGACCAAGCGGGGCGAACGCCTGCTGCGCTATGCCGAGGAGTTCGAGCATCTGACCGAACTGGTCGCGCGCGACGTGATCGACCCGGCGGGGCTGGATGGTCACCTGCGCCTTGGCGTGTCCGAGACCATCGCCCAATGCTGGCTGCCGGACCTGATCACGCGGCTGCACCGGCACTACCCCAAGCTCGAGATTGAATTCAACGTCGACATCTCGTCCAACCTGCGCGCAGGCTTGATGGATCAGGAGATTGATCTGGCCATCCTTCTGGGTCCGATCTCGGAACACACGGTCGAGAACATCGACCTGCCGGGGTTCGCGCTGGCCTGGTATGTCGCCGCCGATGCGCCCGATCTGCCTGGCGCGGCCTTTCTGGGCGGGCGGCCCGTCCTGACCTATGCGCGCAACACCCGCCCCTACCGCGAGATCCGCGCGCAACTGATCGCGCAACAGGGGCCGGGCGTGGCGATCTTTCCTTCATCATCCCTGTCGGCCTGCTTTCGGCTGGTCGAGGCGAACCTCGGCGTCGCCGCCCTGCCCCGCGCGCTTGGCGCGCCCTTCGTGGCACAGGGCCGCATCCGCGAATTCGACCCCGGCTGGCACCCGAACCCCTTGCGCTTTACCGCGTCCTACATGGGTGAACCGCGCAGCCAGCTGGCCGAAACCGCCGCGCGCATGGCCCGCGACGTGGCGATGGATTACGACAAGGCGCAGGCCAGCGTATAAGGAATATCTATCACATCCTAGAAATTTTTTCGATTTGCATTTATACCCGGACACAGCGACCCTTGCTGCATGAAGGGAGAGCCGATGGTATCCACAGATCACGACACTCTGCGCCACGCCCCGCTGTCACAGGTCCGCGCAGCGATCCGCGATGGCACCTACCGCGCGCATACTGCCGGGTTGGGTGCGGGATACCTTCAGGCCAATCTGGCGATCCTGCCCTCGGCCCATGCGCTGGATTTCATGCGGTTCTGCCAGCGCAATCCCAAACCCTGCCCGCTGGTCGGGGTGTCGGACACCGGCAACCCGATGATGACAACGCTGGGCCATGACATCGACATCCGCACCGACGTGCCCGCCTATACCATCTACCGGGATGGCACGCTGACCGGCACCGCCACCGACATCGCCGATCTGTGGAGCGATGACATGGTGGCCTTTGCGCTGGGGTGTTCCTTTACCTTTGAAAACGCGCTGATGCAGGCCGGCATCCCGATGTGGCATATCGACAATGACACCACCGTGCCGATGTTCCGGTCGTCCATCGACACCGTGCCCGCCGGTCCGTTCTCCGGCAAGATGGTGGTCAGCATGCGTGCCGTTGCCCCCGGCCATCTGGACCAGGTGCGCGCCATATCGCAGCGGTTTCCGCTAGCCCATGGCGGCCCGGTGCACTGGGGCGATCCCGCCGAAATCGGCATCCATGATCCGCAGCGCCCCGACTGGGGCGATCCCGCGCCCATCCCCGACGGCCATGTGCCCGTGTTCTGGGCCTGCGGCGTGACACCCCAGGTGGCGCTGGAATCCGCCAGCCCGCCGATCTGCATCACCCATACGCCGGGCCACATGCTGATCACCGATATTCCCGAGGATGCGGAAACCGCTATCCTTTCCCAAACACCACAATAAACCACTCAACAAGGAGAGACCCATGAAACGTCTGCTAACAACCCTCGCCGCCTCGACCGCGCTGGCCGCGCCCGCCATGGCACAGGACCTGTCCGTCGTCGGCAGCTGGTCAGGCCTGCCCCTGCATATCCAGTACGAGGCCCCGTTCTGGTCCGAGACCCTGCCCGCCGCCTCGGATGGCAGCATCAACGTCTCGCTGACCACGCACAACCAGATGAACCTGGGCGTGGGCGACGTGTTCCGCCTGCTGGGCGACGGCGTCTATGACGTGGCGATGACCGTGGCCGATTACGCCGTGGCCGACGCGCCCGAACTCGAAGGTCTGGATGTGCCGCTGGTCGCGCTGACCGCGGACGAGGCGCGTGCGATGGTCGATGCCGCCCGCCCGATGGTGTCGGACATCTACCGCGACCGCTTCAACAGCCACGTTCTGGCCATCGCGCCCTATCCGCCGCAGATCGTGTTCTGCAACGCCGAAGTCAACGGGCTGGACGACATGCAGGGCCTCAAGGTGCGCGGCTCGGGCCGGATGACCGCCAAGTTCCTCGAGGCGCTGGGGGCCGAAGGCGTCAACGTGGCCTTCTCCGAAGTGCCGGGCGCTTTGCAAAAGGGCGTGGTGGATTGCGCCGTCACCGGGGCCGGGTCGGGCTATTCCGCCGGCTGGTGGGAAGTGTCCACCCACCTGATGGCGATCCCGCTGGGCGGCTGGGACAGCGTCGTGACCGCGATCAACCTGGACAAGTGGAACAGCCTTGATGCCGACACGCAGAACCTGATCGAAACCCAGATCAAGGCCGAGTTCGAAGACCCCGCATGGGCCACCGCGCAGACCGCGCTGGTCGATGACATCGCCTGCCTGACCGGCAACGGCGACTGCCCCGCGGGCGAGGCACGCGACATGACACTGGTCGAGGTCAGCGACGAGGATTTCGCCCGCGCCCGCGAGGTGCTGGTGGAACAGGTTCTGCCCGAATGGGCCGAGCGCGCGGGCGGTGACTGGGCCCAGCGCTGGAATGACAGCGTCGGACAGGTCGTCGGCGTGACCATCGCCACCAACTAAACGCAAGAAAGGGCCCCGGCCATGGCAGACACGACCCTTGCAACCCTGCGCAGCCTGAACCGATGGGTGGCCATCGTCATCGGCATCGGCCTGCTGGCCTGCGTCGGGTTCATCCTTCTGGATATCGTGCTGCGTCAGGTCGGGGCCTCTTTCGGCGGCACGGACGAGGTCAGCGGCTATGTCATGGCGATCGCCACAAGCTGGGGCATGGGCTATGCGCTGCTCGAACTTGGCCATGTCCGCATCGACATCCTGCGCGGTCGCGCCCCTGCGCGCGGCCGTGCGCTGTTTGACCTGCTGTCGCTGCTGGTCCTGTCGGCCACCATCACGCTGATCGCCTTTCGGGCCTGGCCGGTGGTGGAACGCTCTTTGAACAACGGCAGCCGCGCCAACACGCCGCTGGAAACCCCGCTCGCGCTGGTGCAATTGCCGTGGTTCGGGGGCTGGGTCTGGTTCGCCATCGTCGCATGGCTGACCTTCATCTGCGCGCTGGTGCTGGTCGCGCGCGGCCAGTTCGACAAATCCGAGGCCGCCATCGGCTGCTTCTCCGAGGCGGAGACCGTGCAATGATCGGCTCGATCACCATCGGGCTTCTGGCCCTGCTGTCGCTGTCGATCCCGGTGGGCATCGTGCTGTTCCTGCTGGGGTTCGGCGTCGATGCCTTCTTTTCGCCCTTTCCGCTGATCCGGGGCCTTGGCAATCTGGTCTGGTCCACATCCAACAACGCCACGCTGATCGCCATCCCGTTCTTCGTGTTGTTGGGCGAGATCCTTGTGCGCTCGGGCGTGGCCACCCGCACCTATGCCGCGTTGGATCGCTGGGTCAGCTGGCTGCCCGGCGGGCTGATCCATGCCAATATCGCCACCGCCACGCTGTTTTCGGCCACCTCGGGCAGTTCCGTCGCCACTGCCGCCACCGTGGCCACCGTCGCCATGCCGCAGGCCGAGAAGCTGGGCTATGACCCGAAACTGTTTTCCGGGGCCATCGCGGCGGGCGGCACGCTGGGCATCATGATCCCGCCCTCGATCAACCTGATCGTCTATGGCTTCCTGACGCAGACCTCGATCCCGCAACTGTTTCTGGCTGGGCTGATCCCCGGACTAGCCCTGGCACTGGGGTTCATCGTGATCACCATGATCCTGTGCATGATCCGCCCCGCCCTTGGCGGCCAGCGCCGGGTGTTCCCACTGGCGCAGATGCTGCGTGCGCTGCTGGACCTGATCCCGATCATCCTGCTGTTCGCCGTCATCGTCGGCACGATCTACAAGGGCTGGGCCACCCCGACCGAGGCCGCCGCCGTGGGCGTCGCCGGGGCGCTGGCCATCGCCGCCGCCTTTGGCGGGGTCAACATGCGCATGATGTCCGAGGCGATGCTGGGTACGATCAAGATCACCGCGATGATCATGCTGGTGGTCATCGGCGCGTCGTTTCTGAACTTCACCCTCGCCTCCGCCGGGCTGGGCCGCGAGCTGCAGGATTTCCTGACCGGGCTGGGCCTGTCGCCCATGGGGCTGATCTTCGTGGTCGTGCTGATCTACATCGTGCTGGGCTTCTTCATCGAAACCCTGTCGCTGATGGTCGTGACCATCCCGATCATCGTGCCGCTGGTGGTGGCGCAGGGGTTCGATCCGATCTGGTTCGGCATCCTGATGATCGTGCTGATCGAAATGGCGCTAATCACACCGCCCGTGGGCCTGAACCTCTATGTGGTGCAGGGCGCGCGGCAATCGGGCACCATGACCGAGGTGATGCTGGGTGCCATCCCCTATGCGCTGGCGATGCTGGCCATGGCCGCGGCGCTGATCGCCTTTCCACAGATCGCGCTTTATCTGCCCAACGCCCTGCGATGACAGTCTGGCCCCGGATACGTCCGGCGGGCCTTGACGGTCTGCTGATCAGCTTTGCCGACAGCCTGTCAGAGCCCGCCAACCGCGCCGCGCTTGCCCTGCGCGCCGCCATCGACGCGGCAGGCTGGCCCGAGGTGCAGGAGACCTCGACCTCGCTGGTGTCCACCTACCTGCGGTTCGACCCGCTGGCACCGGGCGACGTGCAGGGCAGGCTGCACACCCTGCTGGACACGCAGGACTGGTACGCCGCCCCCCTGCCCGAGGGCCGCCGCCTGTGGCGCATCCCCACTCTGTACGGCACCGGACAGGCCCCGCAACTGGACGAGGCCGCGCGCGAGGCAGGGCTGACCCGCGACCAGGCGATCACCGACCTGTCGGAGACCCGCGTGCGCGTGCAGACCATCGGCTTCGCCCCCGGTCAACCCTATCTGGGCGCGCTGCCCGAGGCATGGGATATCCCGCGCCAGACCGCCCTGACCGACAGCGTCCCCATCGGCGCGCTGACCGTGGCGATCCGGCAGCTTGTGCTGTTTTCCGTCACCACCCCCACCGGCTGGCGGCATGTAGGGCAAACCGCGATCCGCCTGTTCCAACCCGACTCTGAAACCCCGTTCCTGCTGCGCCCCGGCGACGAGGTGCTGTTCCCCCCGACCACCGCCGCCGAGCTGGACAACATGCGTGCCGATCCGCAGGGCGGGGCCACCGCAGAGGCGTTGACATGACCGCCCTGACGATCGTACAGGCCGGGCCGGGCCTGACCCTGCAGGACACCGGCCGTCCCGGCTATCTGGCTTATGGGCTGTCACGCGGCGGGGCGGCGGACACTCTGGCACTGGCCGAGGGTGCCGCGCTGCTGGGCCAGTCGCCCGATCTGGCGGTGATCGAGATGGCAGGCATGGGCGGCAGTTTTACCGCCGATGCCGACATCCGCATCGCCTTGACCGGCGCGCCGATGCAGGCCGCGATTGACGGGCAGGCCGTGGCATGGACCGCCAGCCACCTGTTGCCCGCAGGCAGCACACTCACCATAGGCGCGGTGCGCGCGGGGGCCTATGGCTATCTGCATGTGGGTGGCGGCTTTGCCACGCCGCAGACCCTTGGCGCGCGCTCGGCCCATCTGGCGGCGGGCATCGGCGCACGGCTGGCGGCGGGTGACAGCCTGCCGATCGGCGCGGACAAGGGCGGCCAGACTGGCCTGACCCTGCCCCACGACGGCCGTTTTGACGGCGGCACGGTGCGCGTGGTGCCCAGCCTGCAAACCGCCTTTTTCCCCGAGGACGAGATCACCCGGTTCGAGGACACCCGCTTCACCCGCGACAATCGCGGCAACCGCATGGGCGTGCGCGTCGTCCCAGAGGGCGACGGCTTTGCCCCCGAGGGCGGGCTGTCCGTGCTGTCGGAAATCATCGTACCCGGCGATATCCAGATCACCGGCGACGGCACGCCCTTCGTGCTGCTGGCCGAATGCCAGACCACGGGCGGCTACCCGCGCATCGGCGCGGTGCTGCCCTGCGATCTGCCGCGTGTGGCGCAGGCCCCGGCGGGGGCTGTACTGCGGTTTCGCTTCGTCACCGCCCACGAGGGCCTGCAGGCCCTGCGCCGCGAGGCCGAGCACCGCAAGGGGCTGGCGAAATCCGCCACCCCACTGGTGCGTGACCCGGCCACCATCCGCGATCTGCTGGCGTATCAGCTGATCAGCGGCGTGACCGCCGGCGCGGATTAGGCCCGCTCAGGCCCGTTCGACGATCACCGATCCCACGGAATACCCCGCCCCGAACGAACAGATCACGCCCAGATCGCCCGGTTCCATCCCGTCCGAATGCTTGGCAAAGGCGATGATCGACCCGGCCGAGGAGGTGTTGGCGTAATCCTGCAGGATGTTGGGCTGTTCCTCGGGCGCAGGCTCGCGCCCCAGCACCTTGCGCCCGACATAGTCGTTCATCCCCTTGTTGGCCTGATGCAGCCACATCCGGCGCAGTTGCGCAGGCGTGATGCCCTCGCTTTCCAGATGACTCAGGATGTGGTCCGACACCATCGGCACCACCTCCTTGAACACCTTGCGTCCGTTCTGCATGAACTGCATGTCGCGGCGGTCGGCCATGCCATCGGGCCGGTTGCGGCGCAGGAAACCGTTGTTGTTGCGGATGTTGTTGGAGAACTCGGTGGCGCAGCGCGTGCCGCGCACGATCCAGTGCGCGCTCTTTGCATCCTCGGCCCGCTCGACAATCGTGGCGGTCGCCACATCGCCAAAGATGAAATGACAATCGCGGTCGCGCCATTCCAGATGGCCGCTGGTGATCTCGGGGTTGACCACGATGGCGCGGCGCACACTACCTGACCGGATCATGTCGGCCGCCGCCTGTATCCCGAAGGTGGCCGAGGAACAGGCCACGTTCATGTCGAACGCAAAGCCGCCCGCCCCCAGCGCCTGCTGGATCTCGATGGCGATGGCGGGATAGGCGCGCTCCATGTTCGATGCCGCGCAGATCACCAGATCGATGTCCGCCCCGGTCAGCCCCGCCTGCTCCAGCGCGGGCGCGCAGGCCTGCATCGCGATCTCGGTCATGATACCCGGCTCGTCATCGCTGCGCTGGCGCAGATGCGGGTACATGCGCGCGGGGTCAAGAATGCCCTCCTTCTCCAGCACGTAACGCTGCTCGATGCCACTGGCCTTCAGGATGAACCCGGTCGAGGAATACTCCTTGGCCGTCACCTGCCCCGCCACGATCGCCTCGGCGTTTTCGGCGTTGAACAGGTCCACATGAGCGTTGAAGCTCGCCACCAGCTCGTCATTGGTGATCACGTGCTCGGGCGTGTAAACGCCGGTTCCGGTGATGGCTGGCTGATGCATCGGGTCCCCTCCGTCTGGTCGTGCCACATCATCCAAACGGGGCGGCAAGGTCAAGGGCAGCAGGCGAAACTACAGCTTGTTTGGCGGCTCACGCCCGTCGAAATGTGCCACAAGGTTGTCCAGCACCATCATGCCCATGTCCACCCGCACCTCTTCGGCGGCGGTGCCCAGATGCGGCAGCAGCACCACGTTGTCCAGGGCGCGCAGCGCGTCGGGCACCTGCGGCTCGTGCTCGTAGACATCCAGCCCCGCACCGGCGATCTGCCCGGATGTCAGCGCCGCGATCAGCGCCGCCTCGTCCACCACGTCACCCCGGCTGATGTTGACGAAATGCGCGCCGGGCTTCATCGCCGCGAACACATCCGCCCCGATCAGGTGGCGCGTCTCCGCCCCGCCCGGTGTGGCCGCCACCATGATGTCGCAGCGCGCCGCCAGATCGGTCAGGCTGTCCACCTGCGTTGCCGGAAACGCCACCGTCTTGGCCGAGCGGTTGACATACAGCACCTCCATTCCGAACCCGAAATGACAGCGCCGCGCAATCGCCTGGCCGATCCGGCCCATGCCGACGATGCCCACCGTCTTGCCCGTCACATGCAGGCCCAGCATCTGGGTCGGGTGCCACCCTTCCCACGCGCCCGAGCGTACCAGCCGCTCGCCCTCGCCCGCGCGCCGCGCGCTCATCAGCATCAGGGTCATCGCGATATCGGCGGTGGCATCGGTCACCGCACCGGGCGTGTTGGTCACCGTCACGCCGTGCGCGCGGGCGGCGTCAAGGTCGATATGGTTGATCCCCACCCCGAAATTCGCCAGCACGCGACAGCGCGGGCGGCCGAACTCGTTGAAGATCTCTTCGCTGAACTGATCGCCCAGCGACGGCATCATCCCGTCATAGATCGCCAGCCCCGCCCGCATTTCCGAGGGCGTCATCGGCGTCGTCTTTTCGCGCACCGTCAGGTCGAACAGATCATCGGCCCGCGCCAGCACCGCATCGGGCAACCGCCGCGCCAAAAGCACCTTTTTCTGTGTCATCAATGCATCCTGCCGCCCGGCGGCACCTCTTTGTCAGGAGAAATCAACACGATACCGCCCTGAGGGTCGCTGACACCCAGCACCAGAACCTCGGACATGAACGGGCCGATCTGGCGCGGCGGAAAGTTCACCACCGCCATCACCTGCCGCCCGATCAGCCCCTCGGGCGCGTAATGCGCCGTGATCTGCGCGCTGGTTTTCTTCTCGCCCAGCTCGGGTCCAAAATCGATCCACAGCTTGATCGCGGGCTTGCGCGCCTCGGGGAACGGCTCGGCCCGCGTCACCCGGCCGACGCGGATGTCGACGCGGGAGAAATCGTCGAACGTGATCTCAGCCATCGCGCAACGCCTTGCTGCGCGCGGTGGCCGCCGCGACGGTGCGCGCCATCAGGTCCGGCAGGCCCGCCTGCCGGTCCATCAGCACATCCAGCCCCGCCTGCGTGGTGCCGTTGGGGCTGGTGACGTTGACGCGCAACTGCGCGGGCGTTTCCTCCGCCGCCTCGGCCAGGGCGCCTGCCCCCGCCACGGTCGCCTGCGCCAGTTGCATCGCCAGGTCCGGCGCCAGCCCCTGCGCCTCGCCCGCCTGCGCCATGCATTCGATCATGTGAAACACATAGGCCGGGCCAGACCCCGACAGGCCGGTGACCGCGTCCATCTGGTCCTCGCTGTCCAGCCGCACCACCTGCCCCACGGCACGCAGCAGCGCCTCGGCCAGACCCATGTGGGCCGCACTTGCATGGCTGTTGCCGATGATCGCGGTGATCCCGCGTGCCACGGCGGCCGGCGTGTTGGGCATCGCCCGCACGATGGGGGTGCCGTCGCCCAGCACCTCTTCGAACCGCGCAATCGGCGTGCCCGCCGCCACCGACACGAACTGGGTGCGCCCGCCGCCCATCGCCGCCAGCGTGGGCAGCGCATCGCCCATCATCTGCGGCTTGACCGCCACCAGCACCAGCCCCGGTTCGGGCGGCAGATCCTCGTTCAGATGCACGCCGGTGCCCTGCACCCAATCAGTCGGTTTCGGGTCGATCACCCAGACCGAAGCCGCAGGCAGACCGCCCTTCAGCCAGCCCTCCAGCATGGCCGAGCCCATCTTGCCGCAGCCCAGCAGAACCAGCCCGCGCTTTTCCAGATCGTCCATATCCATCGGATGCACCCCCTGCTTTTTGGCGTTGGCGGAGTGTTACTTGGCACCGCGCCGCAGGGCAATGGCCGAAACGGCGGGCCGGCACAGGCCCGCCCGCACGATGCCGTCAGGCCCGCCCGTAGGCCTGCCCGATGGCCACCTGCAACGCATCCTTGGCGGTGCGGTTGCCATAGACCACCAGCTGGAATGCCGGGTAGAACCGCTCGGCGCTCAGCACGGCGGCGCTGATCATGGTGTCGATCTGCTCGGCGCTGGCCATCTGCCCGCCGGACAGCACCAGCCCATAGCGGTACACCATCAGCTTGTGGTCATCCCAATAGCTGAAGCCACCGGCCCAGCACTGGTCATTGGCCGCGTTCAGACATTCGTACAGGGCAGGCAGGCGATCCTCGGGTGGCTCCATCTCAAAGGTGCAGACCATGCGCAGGGTCTCGTCATAGGCCGACCAGGCCAGCGTGATCGAATAGGTGCGCCACTGGCCTTCGACCGCCATGGCGATCTGATCGTCATGCACGCGGTCGAAATCCCAATCGTTCAGATCGGCCAAGTGCTCGACGATGTCGATCGGGTGCAAGTCTTCCTGAAGAAACTGCTCGGACAGGGCCATGACGCCACCTCCTGTTATGCGTAGCGCCGGGGCTTGTCAGCGCCCCAAGCGCTAGCTGCCTGCTCAAGAAACCGGGGGATTTTTCCCTGCTTCTACCAGATATGGTGTGCGTGAAACGCCCCCCTGTAAAGCGAAAACTTGGGGATAACCGCTATATGTTGTGGATGACATGAAAAATTCATCAATGTCAGAATCCTGACCTTGCCCCTTTTGCCTGCCCCGCTCCCGTGGCAGATTGGGGCCAAACCCGGAGACACCCATGCAGGATTTTCTGATCATCGGCGGCGGCATCGCGGGCGTCAGCGCCGCCGCCCGGCTGGCCGCCCTGGGCACTGTCACGCTGCTCGAGTCCGAGGACAACCTGGCCCATCACGCCTCGGGGCGCTCGGCGGCGATGTTTCTCGAAAGCTACGGCAACCGCGTCGTGCGCGCGCTCAACAGCGCCAGCGTGGAGTACCTGACCGCCAGCGGCGTGCTGTCACCGCGCGCCTTGCTGCTGCTGGGGGCCGCCGACGAGGTCGAGGGCTTCACCGCGCAGGCCACCGACATGGACCTGCGCCAGATCACGCTGGACGAGGCGGCGGCGCTGTGGCCCCTTCTGAACCGCAGCCACGCCACCCATGCCGCGCTGCGCGAGGATACCAGCGATCTGGACACCGATCTGTTCCTGCAGACCTTTCTGCGCACCGCCCGCCAGCATGGCGCAGAGGTGCACACCCGCGCGCCGGTGACCGCCATCACCCGCGATGGCTCAGGTTGGCAGGTCACCGCCGCAGGCCGCACCCACCATGCCCGCCAAATCGTCAATGCCGCCGGCGCATGGGCCGACAGCGTGGCGCGCATGGCAGGCGTCACCCCGCTGGGCATCCAGCCCTATCGGCGCTCGATGGCCCGGATCGCCCTGCCCGACGGGCTGGACCCGGCGCGCTGGCCCTTTGTCGACGGGGTGGGCGACGACTGGTACGCCAAGCCCGATGCCGGTGCCCTGATCGTGTCGCCCGGCGACGAGGACCCGGCAGACCCGCATGATGCCTGGGCCGATGACATGGTGCTGGCCGAGGGTCTGGCGCGCTATCAGGAGTTCTCGACCGCCCCGGTCGAACGGATGCTGGCAAACTGGGCCGGGCTGCGCAGCTTTGCCCCCGACCGCGCGCTGGTGATCGGGCGCGACGCCGCACAGCC
The DNA here is from genome assembly GCF_042677865.1 of Lacimonas salitolerans. Taxonomy (NCBI): domain Bacteria; kingdom Pseudomonadati; phylum Pseudomonadota; class Alphaproteobacteria; order Rhodobacterales; family Paracoccaceae; genus Lacimonas; species Lacimonas salitolerans. Next base: position 239,231 of record NZ_JBHUDD010000027.1, read on the forward strand.
CGACTTCCTGTGGCTGGCAGGCCAGGGCGGCTATGGCTTCCAGACGGCGGCGGCGGCCAGCGACCTGCTGGCCCAGATCGCGGGCCACAGTCCGACCACGCTGGATGCCGCCACCGTGGCCGACCTGTCCCCCACCCGGTTCGCTCCATGAAACTGCCGCGCCGCCGCCTGCTGACCGGCGGGGCCGCGCTGACCCTGCTGGCGGGCTGCGGCGCCTCCCCCGCGCCCCTACCTGCGCCCCCGCCGATCACCGGCCGCGGCCCGCGTTTCGACGATGACGACCCCACCGACTGGCCCGGCATCCCGCCCTGGCGCTACCCCGTGCATGGCATCGACGCCGCCCGCTTTCAGGGCCGCATCAACTGGCCCCGCGTCCGGGCGCAGGGCATCCGCTTTGCCTTTCTCAAGGCGACCGAGGGCGGCGACCTGCTCGATCCTGCCTTTGCCGAGAATGTCGACGCCGCGCGGGCAGCAGGCGTGCCGGTGGGGGCCTATCACTTCTACTATTTCTGCACCGATCCCGACCGGCAGGCCGACTGGTTCATCCGCAACGTCCCGCGCGTGCGCGGCGATCTGCCCCCGGTGCTGGATCTCGAATGGAACCCGTTTTCGCCCACCTGCACCACACGGCCCCCGGCGGAAACCGTGCGCGCCGTCGCCGCGCGGTTCATCGCCCGCATCTCCGATCACTACGGCCAGCGCCCGATCATCTACACCACGCCCGATTTCTGGCCCACCAACCAGATCGCCCGGCTGGGTGGCGAGTTCTGGCTGCGCGCCGTGGCCGATCACCCCGGCACGGTCTATCCCGGCGCGCGCTGGACCTTCTGGCAATACACTGGCACCGGCCGCGTGCCGGGGGTCGACACCCGGGTCGACATAAACGCCTTTGCAGGCGACGCGCGGGCATGGCAGGACTGGCAGGCCCGCCGCCGCATCAGATAAGGACGCGCCATGCCCAAACGCCTGACCCTGCCCGACAGCGCCTCTGTCGCCACGCCCGGCCCAGATGGCCGCCTCTTCGCCCCCTCCGCCGCGCGCAACGCGGATGCTATCGCCGATCTGGTCGCCGCCCACGCCCCCGACACGGGCCGCGCGCTGGAACTGGCCGCGGGCACGGGCGAGCATGCCGTCACCCTCGCCCGTCGCCTGCCAAACCTGATCTGGCAGCCCACCGACATCGACCCGGACCGCCGCCGCTCGATCGACGCGCATGCCGCGCTGGCCGCCCTGCCCAACCTGCACGCCGCCGCTGAACTTGACGCCACCGCCCCCGGCTGGGGCGCGACCCATCAGGGGCAGGATCTGATCGTGCTGGTCAACCTGCTGCACCTGATCTCCACCCCCGAGGCCCGCACCCTGATCGCCGAGGCCGCGAGCGCGCTGGCCCCCGGTGGCCGCCTCATCCTCTACGGCCCCTTCCTGCGCGACGGCGAAACCACATCTCCCGGCGATGCGGAGTTTCACGCCTCGCTGACCGCGCAGGATCCCGACATCGGCTACAAGGATGACTGGGACGTGATCGACTGGATCCACCAGACCTTCCTCGAGCTCGCGCAGGTCGTCGAAATGCCCGCCAACAACCTCGGGATCGTGGCGCGCAAACCCTGACCGCTTCATCTTGCCAGGTAAACTCCCGCCGGAGGCTCCCGCAGCCGCAACAGGCACACCGCCCAGGGCCGCGCGTCGCCTCGCAGCCCGCGCCGCAGCCCCGGGCCAACGGCCGGGGGCGAGATGCCCTGCGCGCCGCAGGCGCTCAATCAGATCACGCCACAACCCTGCGCGACCTGATCCAGGTCAAAGACCGCACCGCCCGCCCATGCTCTGCCTGCCGCGACATCAACGACAGGAGGGCCCGATGGCCTGGACCACCACACTCGATTCCACCCGCACCCGTCTGCGCACGCTCTACAAGGCCATTCCCGATGTGACCAAGGGCTTCGGCGCCCTGTCCAAGGCGGTGAAAGAGGGCGGCGTGCTGGATTTCAAGACCAAGGAATTCGTCGCCCTCGGCATCGCCGTCGCCATCCGCTGCGAGTCCTGCATCGTCCTGCATGTCGAGGCGCTGATCAAGGCCGGTGCCACCCGCGAGGAACTGGCCGACGTTCTGGGCATGACCATCCAGATGGGCGGCGGCCCGGCCTCGATGTATGCCGCCAAGGCGCTCGAATGCTGGGACGAGCTGACCGCCTGACGGACCACCACATCGGCACGCGACACCAAGACTCCGGCCCCCGGCTGCGGGGACCGGCCTGCGCATGCGATGTGCATGGCATGTGCATGCTGTGTGACACGCCTTTTTCGGCCTCAGCCGTCCTTGCGGATCGCCTCGTTCTTCGGATCATAGGGGCTGTCGCAGGTCACCACGGCGTCCCACAAATCCCCCAGCATCCGCACCTGCAACCGCTGGCCCTCGACCGCCAGATCGGGCCGGACATAGCCCATGCCGATGGACTTGCCAAAGGCCACGGAATACCCGCCCGAGGTCAGCCGCCCCACCTTCTGCCCGTCCAGATACAGCGCCTCGCGCCCCCATGGATCGGCATCCGCAGGCCCGTCGATCAGAACGGTAATGCATTTGGAACGAATACCTTTTTCCAGCATTGCCGCCTTGCCGTGGAACGCTTTTTCCAGATCCACGAAGCGCGGCAGATCGGCCTCCAGCGGGGTCGCATCCCGGCCCAGCTCATTGCCGAAGGCGCGATAGGATTTCTCCTGCCGCAACCAGTTCTGCGCCCGCGCCCCAACCAGCTTCATGCCATGATCCGCGCCCGCTTTTTCCAGCAGGTCGAACAGGTAATTCTGCATCTCGATCGGGTGATGCAGCTCCCACCCCAACTCGCCGGTATAGGCCACGCGAATGGCGCGCACCGGGCACATGCCAAGTTCGATCTCGCGGCACGACAACCACGGAAAACGCTTGTTTGACAGGGCGTTGGCAGGGTCTGCATCCTTGATTACCAAGTTCAGAACGTCGCGCGATTTCGGCCCCGCGATGGCAAAGACACCCCATTTCGTGGTGACATTCTCGATGCCCATCCAATTCTCAGGCCCCGCATTGACGGCCCACCAATCCTCTTCGGCCTTGCGCAGATAGTCGTCGTCATAAGCCTCCCAGGCGCCCGCGGACACAAGATAGAACTCATCCTCGGCCAACCTGACAATCGTGTATTCTGTCCGCGTGGTCCCCGCAGCCGTCAGCGCATAGGTCAGGTTGATGCGTCCCACCTTGGGCAGCTTGTTGGTGGTGAACCAGTCCAGAAACGCCGCAGCACCAGGGCCAAAGACCCGGTGCTTGGCAAAGGCGGTGGCGTCGATCAGGCCCACGCCCTCGCGGATCGCCCGCGCCTCATCCACCGCGTATTGCCACCAGTCCCCCCGGCGGAACGACCGCGCGTCATGGTCAAAGCTGTCAGGTGCATCCAGCGGGCCATAGTAGTTGGGCCGCTCGAACCCGTTCACGCAGCCAAACTGCGCCCCGCGCGCCTTTTGCCGGTCATAGGCCGGGCCGGTGCGCAGCGGGCGGCAGGCCTCGCGCTCCTCATCGGGGTGATGCAGGATATAGACGTGCTCGTAACATTCCTCGTTCTTGCGCGCGGCATACTCGGTCGTCATCCAGTCCTGACCATACCGCTTGGGGTCGAGGCTGGCCATGTCGATCTCGGCTTCGCCCTCGACCATCAACTGCGCCAGGTAGTACCCGGTGCCACCGGCCGCGGTGATGCCGAAACTGAACCCCTCGGCCAGCCACATGTTGCGCAGCCCCGGCGCGGGACCAACCAGCGGATTGCCATCGGGGGTATAGCAGATCGGTCCGTTGTAATCGTCCTTCAGCCCCACTTCTTCCGAGGATGGCAGCCGGTGGATCATGCTCATGTATTCCTCTTCGATCCGCTCCAGATCCAGCGGGAACAGATCGGCGCGAAAACTGTCCGGCACGCCATACTCGAAACAGGCCGGCGCCCCCCGCTCATACGGGCCCAGAATCCAGCCCCCGCGTTCCTCGCGCACATACCATTTGGCATCGGCATCGCGCAGCACCGGATGCTCCTCTCCGCCCGCCTTGCGATAGGCCACCAACGCCGGATCGGGTTCGGTCACGATGAACTGATGCTCGACCGGGATGGCGGGTATCTTGATGCCCAGCATCCTTGCGGTGCGCTGCGCATGGTTGCCGCTGGCGGTCACCACATGCTCGGCCCGGATCACGACCTGCTCGTCGGACGGCACCAGATTTCCACCCCGCTCCACCATCTTCGTGCAGGTGACCTCCCAGTGATCGCCCTTCCACGCAAATCCATCCGCCTGCCATTTGCGTTCGATCACCACACCACGCTGGCGCGCGCCCTTGGCCATCGCCATGGTCACGTCGGCCGGATTGATATAGCCGTCGGTCGGGTGATAGATCGCGCCCTTCAGATCCTCGGTGCGCACCAGCGGCCAGCGCGCCCTGATCTGCGCCGGGGTCATCCACTCGAACGGCACGCCGCAGCTTTCGGCGGTGGTGGCATAGACCCGGTATTCATCCATCCGCGCATCGGTCTGCGCCATCCGCAGATTGCCGACCACCGAGAACCCGGCGTTCAGCCCGGTCTCCGCCTCCAGCGTCTTGTAGAACTCGACCGAATACTGGTGAATATGGGTCGTGGCATAGGACATGTTGAACAGCGGCAAAAGACCCGCCGCGTGCCATGTGCTGCCGCTGGTCAGCTCGTCACGCTCCAGCAGCATCACGTCGGACCAGCCCGCGCGGGCCAGATGATAGGCGACCGAGGTGCCGACAGCGCCGCCGCCGACGACCAGGGCTTTGACTTGGGTTTTCATGGCGCAGGCTCTCCCTTGGATCATGTGCTGCACGATCAATAGCAGGCGGCGCAAAACACGAATGGCCCAGCCGACGCAATGCCGCCCAAAACCGACCTGCAGGGCGGCAATGCAGGTCCATCCCTTCATCTTGCCAGATAAACTCCCGCCGGAGGCTCCTGCCCTGTCAGCCAGCGCGCCGCCCGCGATCGGGCGCAACGCGGCCACGCGCGGCCCGAGGGCATAGCCGCAAGGCGGTGCCCGAGACATGCCGAGCGCCGCAGGCGCACATTCTGGACAGTCGGATCAGTAGCTGTATTCGTCGTAGATGCGGCCCAGATCGCCGCCCCAGTCGCCGTTGTAGCGCTCCAGCAATTCATCCGCCGGGGCCTGCCCTGTCTCGATGCTGTCTTCCAGAGCGTGCAGGAAATGGCGCTCGTCCTGCACCATCCCGCCCAGACCGGGGCGCGCGCGCGCCTTCAGGCCGGTGCGGCTGATGTCCAGCACTTCGGCGGCCAGGTCGATCATCCGCCGCCCGCCAACGATGGCCTGCAAGCCGCGCACCGAGGATTCGACCCGCCAGGCCTCGCGCGTTTCCGCGTCCCAGTGCTTCACCAGCTCCCAGGCCGCATCCAGGCTGTCCTGATGATACATCAGCCCGACCCAGAACGCCGGCAGCGCGCAGATGCGCCGCCAGGGCCCGCCATCGGCGCCGCGCATCTCCATGTATTTCTTGATCCGCGCCTCGGGGAAACAGGTGGTCAGGTGATCGGCCCAGTCGCTGAGCGTCGGTGTCTCACCGGGCAGCGCGGGCAGCTTGCCGTTCATGAAATCGCGGAACGACTGCCCCAGCGCGTCGATGTACTTGCCGTCGCGATAGACGAAATACATCGGCACATCGAGCGCGTAATCGACATAGCGTTCGAACCCCATGCCATCCTCGAACACGAAGGGCAGCATCCCCGTCCGGCTGGCATCCAGATCGCGCCAGACGCGGGCGCGCCATGACTTGTGGCCGTTGGGCTTGCCCTCGAAGAACGGCGAGTTGGCAAACAGCGCGGTCGCCACGGGTTGCAGCGCCAGCGCCACGCGGAACTTCTGCACCATGTCCGCCTCGGACGAGAAATCGAGGTTGACCTGAACCGTGCAGGTGCGCCGCATCATCACCCGGCCCATGGTGCCGACCTTCTGCATGTAGGCGTCCATCAGCTTGTAGCGCCCCTTGGGCATCAGCGGCATCTGGTCATGCATCCATTCCGGGGCCGCCCCCAACCCGATGAAGCCAACGCCCACCTTGTCGGCGATGTCCTTGACCTCGCGCAGATGCTCGTTCACCTCGTCGCAGGTCTGGTGGATCGTCTCCAGCGGCGCGCCCGACAGTTCCAGCTGCCCGCCCGGTTCCAGACTGACGTTGGCGCCGTCCTTTTCCAGTCCGATCAGGTTGCCCGCCTCTTCCACCGGGGCCCAGCCGTGCACGTCGCGCAGCCCTTCCAGAACGGCACGCACGCTGCGCTTGCCCTCGTAGGGGATGGGCAGGTGGTTGTCCTTGCAATAGCCGAACTTCTCGTGCTCGGTCCCCATGCGCCAGTCTTGCTTGGGCTTGCAGCCGCTGGCCATGTACTCGGCAAGTTGCTCGAAACTCTCGATCGGACCGCCGCCGGACTGAGGGATGGACATGGGTTGGCTCTCCGATCTGGATTTCGAACGCGGATCAAACGCGGGAATGGGTGCAGCGATTTGCACCGGCTGTCAATGTAGCCGGGGCCGGGATTTTTGCCATATCGTCACAGGCGCCTGTGCGCCAGCGCGCAATTGGGCCAGCATCCGTGCAGTATCGAGGCCGGGCAGACGGGCAAAGGCATCAAACAGCGCATCCGCCCCTTCGGCGGTGACCGGGATTTCCAGCATGGGCTGGCCCGGTGCGTGCAGCCGCCAGATCGCAGGGTCACGGGTGGGGTCCAGCTCCAGCCGGTCAAGTTCGGACAGCGCCAGCGCGCCGCCGGTGAACGGCCCCATCCAGGCCACCGCGCCCTCGTTCACGGTCACCACGCCCGGCCCGCCGCCGCCCATGTGAAACCGCGCGCGCCGCACGCCCGTCCAGATCAGCGCCACCGAAGCGGGCAGCAGCAGCCAGCCCAGCCAGTTCAGCAGGCCATGGGCGGTCAGCGCCCACCACAGGCCCAGCCCCAGCAACGCCAGCCCCCCCAGCGCGTCACGCCAGCGCGTCATCAGCTGTATCGCCTCGGGTCGGATCACGCTCATGTCGGGGTATCCAGTGTCACGGGCTGTTTGAGGGTCGCCAGTTGGTAGCTGCCGATGCGTTCAAAGCCGATCCGCGTATAGGCGCGCGCCGCCGCCTCTGATGCGGCGAACAGGATCGCACGGGTGATGCCTTGGGCGCGCAGGACGACAAGATGCGCGGCCACGGCCCGCCCGGCCAGCCCCGTGCCGCGCCGGTCCCGAGGCACGAACACGCCGCCGATCTGCACCGCCGCCCCGGCGCGGGCATTGATCGCCGTCATCGCCACCGGCATGCCCTGGTCATCCAGAAACAGCCGGGTGTTGCCGGCCGCGATGTCGGCACGCGCGCGGTCCGGTGCCGCCGCCAAGGCAGATTCTGCGTCATGCGTGCCGGTATCCGTCATGTAGTCGGCGAACCACCCGGTCAACAGTGGCAGATCATCGGCCTCAGGGGCACGTATCGTCCCGGCCTGCGCGACCAGCCCGGCCAATTCAAGTGCGAAGAGCGGTTCCATTCGATTGACCTGCCAAGCCTCGGGCGGCACCGGCAGCGCGACGAGGATCTGCGCCACCTGATCCGGCACGCCGGTCATCCCGCGCAGGGTGTAGCCCCGCAACAGATGGGCATAGGTCTGCGCCTCGGGTCCGGACAGGCCGGGCAACTGACACATCAGGAAGCCGTCATTGGTGCAGCCGAAAACGCCAGTGATGCCATCTCCGGTCTCGCGCAGGAAATAATGCGTGCCATGGGGGTGTTCCGTGTTGCCGATGCCGTGCTGGTCCAGATTGCCCAGCAGGAACATCGACGTCTCGATGTGGCGCTCCAGAAACGCGGCAATCGCCATCGCGTCCTGTGCCCCGGCCTTGCGGATCATGCCCAATCCCCCAGATGCGCCTGCCACAGGGTCATCGCAGCCACCGCCGCCGTGTCGGCGCGCAGGATGCGTGGCCCCAGGCTGACAGGATGCGCGCAGGGCAGCGCGCGCAGGCGGGTGCGTTCGGGGTCGGAAAAGCCGCCCTCGGGTCCGATGAGGATGGCCCATGGCCCGCGCGGCATCTCCGCCATGGTGGCAGCCGCCCCTACCAGCGCCTCGTCGCAAAACAGGATATGCCGCGCGCTGTCCCAGCCCTCCAGCAGGCGGTCCAGCCGGGTCAGGTCATCGACCTGCGGCACATAGGTGCCGCCGCATTGCTCGGCCGCCTCGACCGCGTGGGCCTGAAGCCTGTCCTGCCGGATACGTTCGGCATTGGTGAACTCGGTCTGCACCGGCAGGATGCGCGCGGCCCCCATCTCGGCGGCCTTTTCCACGATGAAATCGGTGCGCGCCTTCTTGATCGGGGCAAACAGCAGCCACAGGTCGGGCGGCATCTGCAAGGGGCGCGACTGTTGCGCGCAGGTCAGTTCCCCGCCGCGCTTGCCCGCCTGGCTGACATGGGCCAGCCATTCGCCATCGCGCCCGTTGAACAGCAGCACCGGCGCGCCCGGCCCCTGCCGCATGACGCCGAACAGGTAATGCGCCTGATCACGATCCAACACGACGCATTGCCCCGCCCCCAGCGGGTGATCTACATAAAGGCGGATTTTCGCAGCAGCCGTCATGGGGCCGACCATATGACCACACCGGACAAGACGCCAGAGCCCAACGGACAGGTTGCCGATGCCTACAGCGGCAACTGGGTCGATCGCGGCGCACCCGCATGGGCGCGCCCCTATCTGCGCCTCTCGCGCGCCGACCGGCCCATCGGCACATGGCTGTTGCTGCTGCCATGCGTGTGGGGTCTGGCGCTGGCCATCCTGCATGACGGGCAGCCGGGCTGGTTCGATGCGTGGATCTTTGCCGGCTGCGGCATCGGGGCCTGGCTGATGCGCGGGGCGGGCTGCACGTGGAACGACATCACCGACCGCGATTTCGACGGCTCGGTCGCGCGCACCGCGTCGCGGCCCATCCCGTCAGGTCAGGTCAGCGTGACGCAGGCAGGCGCATGGATGATCGTGCAGGCGCTGGTGGCGCTGTGCATCCTGCTGACCTTCAACACCGCCGCGATCGTCATGGGCATCGTCGCGCTGCTGCCGGTGGCGATCTATCCCTTTGCCAAGCGGTTCACCTGGTGGCCGCAGGTGTTTCTGGGGCTGGCCTTCAACTGGGGGGCGATGCTGGCCTGGGTGGCGCATACCGGATACCTGCATCCCGCACCGCTGCTCCTGTATCTGGCGGGCATCGCGTGGACGTTGTTCTACGACACGATCTATGCCCATCAGGACAAGGAGGATGACGCGCTGATCGGGGTCAAATCCACCGCGCGGCTGTTCGGGGCCGATACCGCACCATGGCTGCGCAGGTTCATGGTGGCGACGGTCACGCTGATGACGATGGCGATCCTGTCGGCCATGGTCGGGCGCGGTGGTGATCCGCTGGCCATCGGTCTTGCCATTTTCGGCCCCTGGGCGATGGGCTGGCACATGGTCTGGCAATTGCGCAAGCTGCAGATCGACGACCCGGATGTGTGCCTGTCGCTGTTTCGGTCAAACCGCGATACCGGCCTGATACCCCTGCTGTTTTTCGCCGGTGCGATGTTCCTTTGATTGCGCCCCCCGCCGCGCGGCCCTAAGAAGCCATAACCCTGACTGATCACGGCCCTTTCATGCGTCTTTCCTCGATCGCCCTTGTCGCTGCCACCTTCACCGCCGCGGCCGGTCTGTGCCTGCTGACGGCGGTCTTCGCCGTGAACGTGATTCAGGACAATTCCAAGATTGGCGTGCGTCAGGCTCTGGACCGCGAGGGCCTTCATTGGGCCGAGGTCGAGGCAGACGGGCTGCGCGTGTTTCTGACCGGCGAAGCCCCGACCGAGGCGGTGCGTTTCAAGGCGCTGTCGATCGCCGGCACCGTGGTGGATGCCGCCCGCATCATCGACACGATGGACGTGACCGAAACCAAACGGCTGGCGGCACCCACGTTTTCAATCGAGATTCTGCGCAACGACAACGGCATTTCGCTGATTGGCCTGGTGCCCGCCGAAACCGACCGCGACGCACTGGCGCAGAAACTGGCCTCCATGGCAGGCGGGGCCGAAGTGACAGACCTGCTGGAAAGCGCGGACCATCCGATGCCGGACGGCTGGAAGGCATCGGTCGACTTTGCCGTCCGATCGCTGCAGTCGCTGGACCGGGCCAAGGTGTCTGTGCGGGCCAATCAGGTCGATATCCGGGCGATTTCCGACAGTGGCGATGCAAAACGCAGGCTGGAAACCGACCTGTCCCGCGCGGCACCGCGCGGGTTGCGGCTGTCGCTGGACATCAGCGCCCCGCGCCCGGTGATCACACCCTTTACCTTGCGGTTCCTGATCCAGGACGGCATCGCGCGGTTCGACGCCTGTTCCGCCGATACCGAGGCCGCACGCGACCGCATCCTGCGTGCTGCCACCCGTGCGGGGCTTGAGGGCAAGGCAAGCTGCACCATCGGGCTGGGCGTGCCTTCGCCCAACTGGGCCGTGGCAGCCGAGCAGGCCATCGATGCAGTGGCCACACTGGGCAGCGGGGCCGTCACCTTTGCCGATGCGGATATCACGCTGGTGGCGACCGAAGGCACCGATCAAAGACTGTTCGACCGCACCGTGGGCGAGTTGGAAAACGCCCTGCCGGATGTCTTTTCCCTGAACGCCATGTTGCCCCAACCCGAACAGGTGCCTGCCGGAGGCACGCCGGAGTTCGTGGCCACGCTGTCGCCCGAAGGGCTGCTGCAATTGCGCGGGCGCGTCAGCGATGAGCTCAGCCGGGCCACCGCCGAAAGCTTTGCACGGGCGCGGTTTGGATCGGACAGCATCTATGTGGGCGCGCGGATCGACGAGACTTTGCCGCGTGATTGGCCCGTGCGCGTTCTGACCGCGCTTGAGGCGCTGTCGAAATTGTCGAACGGCGCGGTGATCGTGGAACCCGACATGCTGCGCATCAGCGGCAACACCGGCAACAGCGAGGCATCGGCCGAAATCTCGCGCCTGCTGGTGGACAAGCTGGGCGATGCCGAGCGGTTTGAGATCGACGTGACCTATCAGGAAAAGCTGGACCCGATCGCCGGCATCCCCACCCCCGAGGAATGCGAAGCCGAGATCAATGACATCCTGACCACGCAAAAGATAAATTTCGAGCCTGGCTCGGCCACCCCGGACTCGACCGCGCGCGGGATCATCGACGATATCGCCGAAATCCTGAAAGCCTGCGGTGACATCCGCATGGAGATCGGCGGCCATACCGACAGTCAGGGCCGCGACGAGATGAACCAGCAACTCAGCCAGTCGCGCGCTCAGGCGGTGCTGAACGCCCTGCGCGAACGTCGCGTCCTGACCGCCAACATCACCGCCACCGGATACGGCGAGGCGGAACCCGTCGCCGACAACGCGACGGAAGAAGGGCGCGAGGCCAACCGCCGGATCGAGTTCAAGCTGATCCGCCCGGAGCCCACGCCGGAAACCGAAACCACACTGGAAAGCGTCGAAGACCCGACCGAGGACGTTTCCGATGCCGATGCGGAATCGGAAGAAGGATCAAACGATGAATAGAACCGAAATCATCATCGCCACGGCGGCCATCCTGTTTGTCGCCTTTTGCGTGGGCTGGTTCGCCCATTGGCTGATCCACCGCTTCACCCGCGTGTCACGCTCGGACATGGGCGAGCTTGAGCGTATGGCACAAGAGCTGCACGAGGCCGAAGAAACCCGCGATCAGGCGATCACCTATCTGCAACAGCGCGAGGCAGAGCTGACGAACCAGATCAGTCAGGCCAAGGCTGAACTGGCCGCCACCATGGAAGGTCTGCGCGAGGCCCGTCGCGAGGCCGAAGAGATGCGCATGCAGCTTGATCACGCGCGCGGCTGATGCCGCCGCGCCTGGATCAGATTTTAAGGAACGGCTGCGCGAGGCGCGGCACCAGACCGCGGAATTTCAGCGGCGCATCGGTTGCCGCAAGACAGATGCAATCCGCGCCGATATCGGCCACAGGCGTGTGCTGCATGTCTTCATTGGCAATCTCGATGTCACCGGGACCGAAGCGATCGGTCTCGTCGACAAACGCGCCCTGCAGCACCAGCGTCAGTTCCATGCCGCGATGGCCGTGATCCGGCACCGCACAGCCCGCCGGAATGTAGAGCAGGCGGACGCTGGCATCCGCGCTGGTCGGCAGGATCGCCTGCTTGACGCCCATACCGACCGGCCGCCATTTTACCGCATCCAGATCGCCGCCGACATAGTCCTGCAAGGGCGTGGGAAATAGCCCGCCGGATTTTCGCGCAGCGGCCTGCGGCGCACCCGACATGATCCGCGACATCGTCGCGTCCAGCGCGTCTGCGCTCATCTCGATGCTCTCGCAGCTTTCCAGCATCGCGCCGCCCACCGTGTCGAAACTGACCAGGCGTGCGCGGCATTCGTCACACAATGAGATGTGCGTAGCCACCACAAGGCTGAATGCCTCGGGCAGGTTGCCTGCGGAATAGGCCAACAGCAACTCGTCGGTCAGGTCATGCTTGATATCCTCAGTCGTCATTTCGGCCTTCATTTCATTGTGTGGCGCAGCCGGTCCAAGGCCAGTCTGATGCGCGATTTGATCGTTCCAAGGGGCAACCCGGTTTCCGCCGCGATTTCGCTATGCGACAGGTCTCCGAAATAGGCCCGTTCGATCAGTTCCCTTTGCTTTTCGGGCAGTTCGGCCAGTGCCTGACCAAGTGCCCGGGTTTCCTCTTGCAGGCTCAGGATATCCTCCTGATCCGGTTCTGCTTCGGGGCCCCAGGGCAGATCCTCGGGCTCCGGTCTTTTCTGTTTGCGCAGCGCATCGATCTTGCGGTTGCGCGCGATGGTAAACACCCAGGTGGCCACCGTGGCCCGCGTCGGGTCGAACATATGTGCCTTGTGCCACAGCGTCGCCATGACCTCTTGGGCACATTCCTCGGCCAACGACGGGTCAGCACCTGACCGCATCAGAAATGCCTTGACCCGCGGCGCGAAGTGCCGGAACAACTCGGCAAATGCCACCTGATCCTGCGTATCGCGGATGCGGATTACGTGGTTCACCCAATCATCCGCGCGCGGTTGCCCGTTACTCCTCAATTTTCCTCATCCCGAGCCGCCCTCCAGTTTCACGCACCCCTAGCATGCAAGTGCCGTATGGGCGAGGCGACATTTGGCGTCGGCGTCTCGGTCTGCTCAAACATAATCGGAATACGCAGCTTTCCGGTGTCCGGATCAATTTTGTGTCAGATTTTTTTTACATCCGTTTACACCCCTCTCGCGTATCCCTGACGAAACGAAAAACATCGGAGAACCAAGAACATGCCATTCGAGGCTGGGCGCGTTGCCCCACGCAAGATCGCCGTGATCGGCGCCGGAATCTCGGGGATGGGCGCGGCCCACATGCTGTCCGCGCAACACGACGTCACCCTGAACGAGGCCGAACCGCGCCTTGGGGGTCATGCCCGCACCATAATGGCCGGCAAGCGGGGCGATCAGCCGGTGGATACCGGGTTCATCGTGTTCAACTATGCCAACTATCCGCATATGGCCGCCCTGTTTGCCGAGCTTGACGTGCCGGTGACGCCTTCGAACATGAGTTTTGGTGCCTCGCTGCGCGGTGGCGCGCTGGAATATGGTCTTGCCAGCCTGGGCGCGCTGTTCGCGCAAAAGCGCAATGCCGCCAACCCGCGGTTCCTGCGGATGATCCGCGACATCATGCATTTCAACGCCAACGCGCTGAAGCAAGCACAGGACCGCACCGTTTCCACCGGCGACTTTCTGGCCAACATGGGCACTGGCCCCTGGTTTCGCGACTACTACCTGCTGCCCCTGTCCGGCGCGATCTGGTCCACCCCGGTGGACCGGATCATGGATTTTCCGGCGCACGCGATGGTGCAGTTCTTCGAAAACCACGCGCTGCTGCATCATACCGGCCAGCACCAGTGGTACACCGTGCAGGGCGGATCGGTTTCCTATGTCACCCGGCTTGAGGCCGCGATGCGCGCACGTGGCGTCAAGATCCGTCTGGGAGCACCCGTCGACGCCGTGCGCCGCGATGCCACCGGGGTCAGGATCAAGACGCAGGGCAGCGAGTGGGAAGAGTTCGACGACGTCGTGTTTGCCACCCATTCCGACGACACGCTGCGACTGCTGGCCGATCCATCGCGCGCCGAACGCGACAGCCTGGGAGCCGTGGCGTATCAACCCAACCATATCGTCCTTCATGCGGATTCCAGCGTGATGCCCAAGCGGCGCAAGGTCTGGTCAAGCTGGAACTACACCGAGGTCGCGGACAAGCAAAGCGACCGGATCGACCTGACCTACTGGATGAACCGCCTGCAACCCATCCCGCAGGACGATCCGCATTTCGTCACGCTCAACAGCACGCGGCCGATCCGCGATGACCTGATCTATGACACAGTCACCCTGCGTCATCCGGTCTATGATCTGGCGGCCTTGCAAGCCCAGAAAGAGATCGCGGCGATGAACGGTACGCAAAACACATGGTTCTGCGGCGCATGGATGAAGCACGGCTTTCACGAGGACGGCCTGTCCAGCGCGGTCGATGTGGTCGAGGCGATCGCCAACCGCGCCAAGCTGTCGGTGGCCGCTGAATGAGCGGGATCGACCATATCGCGGGCCATACCTGGCACGGGCGTAAGGGCGCTGTCGAAAACGCCTTTCGCTACAGCATCGACTATATCCTGCTGGAACCCGACGCGCAGCCGCGCTTTCCGGCATTGATGTCGCGCAACCGTGCCAACCTGACCGGATTTCGCGACGCCGACCATGGCGGCCCGCCCAGGCAGGGGCGCGGCACCGCATGGGTGCGCGAGGTGCTGGCGGCCCACGGCATGCCCACCCCCGCCCGGATCGAGCTGCTGGCCCAGCCGCGCGTGTTGGGCCATGTGTTCAACCCGGTGTCGTTCTGGCTGTGCCATGACGCCGATGGGGCCTTGCGCGTGGTCATCGCCGAGGTCAGCAACACCTTCGGCGACCGTCACTCCTATCTGGTGCATCGTGACGATCTGGAACCCATCACCGCAAGCGATCACCTGCAGGCCACCAAGATATTCCATGTCTCGCCGTTTCAGAAGATTGAAGGCCGGTACGAGTTCCGCTTTGACATCCGTGAGGATCGCATCGGCATCTGGATCGACTATACCGGCGGCAACGGCGGCCTGATCGCCACCCTGTGCGGCAAGCGCAAGCCGATCTCGAATGCCGGGCTGATCCGCGCTGCCCTGCGCCGTCCCTTCGGCTCGCGCCGGGTGCTCGCGCTGATCCATTGGCAGGCGCTCAAGCTGTGGTGGAAGGGCGCGCGCTATGCCGACCGGCCCGAACCGCCGGTCGAGGACGTCAGCCGGTGACCAGCCGCACGGCCCCCCTGCCCGCCTATGGGCTGTTCGCGGCGCTTCTGGCCTCGGCGGGCCTGCCTTTGTACATCCATGCGCCGAAATTCTATGTCGATGAATATGGCGTGTCGCTGGCGGCTCTGGGAACGGTGCTGTTCGGGCTGCGCCTGCTGGACGTGGTGCAGGACCCTCTGCTGGGGCGTCTGGCCGGGCGGCTTCGGCAGTGGCGGGGGCTGGCGATTGCGGGGGCGGTGGCGCTGATGGCGGCCACGATGCTGGGCCTGTTCGCCGTCACTCCACCCATGACACCGCTGATCTGGTTCGCTCTGATGCTGATTGGCATCTTTTCCGCCTTCTCGTTCCTGACCATCTGCTTTTATGCCCAAGGCGTCGATCGCGGCGGCCGGATGGGCGCAGGCGGGCATCTGCGGCTGGCACGCTGGCGGGAAACCGGCGCCTTGCTGGGCGTCTGCGCCGCCGCCGTGGCCCCCGTGGCGCTGGGGGGATTCACCGGCTTTGCGCTGGCCTTTGTGGTGCTGGCGGTCGCGGCGGCGCTGGCGATGCGATTTGAATGGCGTGGCATCACCCCGCCCGATGCGGGCTTTGCCCCGGTTCTGCGCGACGCGCAGGCGCGGCGGCTGCTGCTGATCGCGCTTGTCAATGCGGCGCCGGTGGCTGTGAGTTCCACGCTGTTCTTGTTCTTCGTCGAAAGCCGCCTTGACGCCCCCGGCGCCGAGGGGCCGCTGCTGCTGTTGTTTTTCCTGTCTGCGGCCATTGCCGCGCCGTTCTGGTCACGCGCGGCGGAACAGTTCGGCCCGCGCCGGGTTCTGATGGCGGGCATGGTGCTGTCGATCGTCGCCTTCGGCTTTGCCATCACGCTGGGCGCGGGCGACATCGTGGCATTCGGGGTGATCTGCGTGGCCTCGGGCGCGGCGCTGGGGGCAGACATGACCCTGCTGCCCGCGATCTTTGCCGCCCGGATGGAACATATCGCCCCCGGCGCATCGGGGGCCTTTGGCCTGTGGTCCTTCGTGTCGAAATTCACCCTGGCCTTTGCCGCGGTCACCCTGCTGCCCGCGTTGCAGGCGGCGGGGTTCGATCCCGGCGCGGAAAACTCGGCCAGCGCGCTGACCGCGCTCAGCCTGGCCTATGGTGCGGTGCCTTGCGCGCTGAAACTTATCGCCATCGCGCTGGTGGCGACCCTCGATCGAAAGGAGGACTGACGGATGGACATCATGGTTTGGCTGCTTGCGGGAAGCCTTGGGGCGTTCGTGCTCGTCTGGATACGCCAGCGTTTTGCCAGCTTCGCCGCGCAACGCCCCGAGGATTATGCCGACGGCAAGACATTCGATCTGCGCCGCCATCTGAATGGCCCCTTCACATGCGACGGGGTGATCTATGGCCCCACCGGGCGCGTCGCCTCGCGGTTCTCGGCCGAATTCAACGCGCAATGGGACGGCAATCGCGGCACGATGGCCGAGCATTTCCGCTATTGCAGCGGCAACACCCAGGACCGTGAATGGCGGCTGGAACTGGGCAATGACGGGCGGGTCCGCGCACGGGCCGATGATCTGGTCGGCACAGGCTCCGGTCGTCAGCACGGATCGGCCCTGCATCTGAAATACCGCATCCGCCTGACAAAAGAGGCCGGCGGCCATGTTCTATCTGTCACCGATTGGATGTATCTTGCCCCCGACGGGGCGATCGTGAACCGCAGCCAGTTTCGCAAATTCGGCATCAAGGTGGCCGAACTGGTGGCGGTGATGCGTCCTGCGGATACAGATCAAAAGGAGCAGGCGGCATGACAGACTGGGCGGGCAAGAGATACTGGATCGTGGGCGCATCCGAAGGCTTGGGCGCGGCACTGGCGCACAAGATCAGCCGCACCGGCGCGCATGTGATCCTGTCGGCCCGCAACGAGGATCGCCTGAACGAACTGGCCGCCGAGTTGTCGGGCACCGCGGATGTGGTGCCGATGGACGTGCAGGATGATGCCAGCGTTGCGCGCGCCGTCGAGGCGGCGGGCGACATCGATGGTCTGGTCTGGCTGGCCGGTGTCTACTGGCCCATGCCCGCCACCGACTGGGACGTGGACAAGGGCATCGCCATGGCCGATGTGAACTTCACCGGTGCCTACCGCGTCCTTGGCCGTGCCGTGCCGCTCATGGTGGCGCGCGATGCGGGCCACATCGTGCTGGTGGGCAGCCTGTCAGGCTTTCGCGGGTTGCCCGGGGCCATCGGCTATGCGCCCTCCAAGGCCGGGGTCATGGCGCTGGGTGAATCGCTTTATGCCGATCTGCACCGCACCGGAATCAATGTCCAACTGGCCAACCCCGGCTTCATCCGCACCCGGCTGACCGACAAGAACGATTTCAAGATGCCGTTCCTGATGGAGCCGGAGCAGGCCGCGCAAGAGGTGTTCGAACTGATGTGCACGCCGGGCCGGTTCAAGAAGAGCTTTCCCACCGTGTTCAGCTGGGTGTTCCGCCTGTCGCAATTTCTGCCCGACTGGCTGTACTATCGCCTGTTTGCGTAAGATCAAAGACGCCGGGCGTGGTATAGGGTCTGCCTGCGACAGGAAACGCCGGAGGACCCCATGCTAGAGATATCCACACGAAAGATCGCCAATGTCATCCTGATGACGCGCGAGATCGACCGCGCCGAGGGCGAATTGCGCGCCTTCATCGAGGGGCTGAGCGAGGACGAGCAGATCTCGCTTGTGGCGCTGATGTGGATCGGGCGCGGCAGCTTTGAACCTGAGGAACTGGACGAGGCCAAGGCCACCGCCGCGACCGAGGCAACCACCCCCACCGCCGACTACCTGCTGGGCACCCCGCATCTGAGCGATCATCTGGAAAACGGGATGGAGGCCCTGGGCCTGTCCATCGCCGGTGACGAAGACGATCTGATGGGTCACCGCTGATTTCGACCCGGATATGTGCGCTTACGCACTATCAATATTCTTTTACTGAACAACCGGGGCTTTTCGTCCCGGCTTCTTCTCTGCGTACAAGGTCACGAAAGCATATTTTTTCACGCACATTCATTTGATTTGTGAGTGATGAAACTCTTTCTGACACAATTTTTGACGTATAAATTATTGTTTTAAAAAATAAAACAAAAATGCACATAAGTTGGAAATTTTCGCACTTATCCGCTCTCAAGTGCACACGCGCCGGTGAAGACAGGTGTCTTGCGTGAATGCACAGAAAGGCCCAGATTTGGTGTCAGACAGCACGGCAGCCCGCCGCGCTTCCCAAACAACCCGATGGGCAGACCATCGAAAAGGAGACTGACATGAAACGCTTCATCACTGCTCTTACGCTTACCGCAGCCGCAGCAACCGCACCGGCATTCGCCGACACCGCGCTGAACGGTACCGTCATTTCGACCATGGGCGATGCCTCGGTCGTGTCGCTGCACCCCCGTGAGCGTGGCATTGGCGACAACGGCGTCGTCACCGCCAACCACGGCATCACCGTCGACGTTCCCGCATCGCGCATCTTTGACCCACGCGACACCGGCAAGACCTCGGGCAACAGCACAAGCGTCAGCCTGTTCACCGGCAACGCCGATGTGACCAACTACGGCGCACGCTGATCCTTCGGCCCGGCGGGGCTCCCCCGCCGACGCTGACCCAACAAGTTTTTCTCTCTCGAAAGGAGACGTCGATATGAAACGCTTTATAACCGCACTGACCCTGACCGCAGCCGCAGCCACCGCACCGGCCTTTGCGTCACCCGCCCTGGACGGCACCGTGATCTCGACCATGGGCGACGCCTCGGTCGTGACCCTGCACCCCCGCGAACGTGCCATCGGCGACAATGGTGTGGTCACCGCGATCCAGGGCATCCAGATGGACCGTCCTGCATCCTGGATTCTCGACCAGCGCGATATCGGCAAGGTCGAAGGTAGCACCGTTTCGGTGAACACCTTCACCGGCAACGCCGACGCCACGCAATACGGTGCACGCTGAACCAACGATCCGGTGGGGCACGCAGCCCCGCCGGCCTCTACCCTGAAATTCAAACGACATCTTCGAAAGGAGATTTCAACATGACACGCTTTATCACCGCACTGACCCTGACCGCAGCCGCAGCCACCGCACCGGCATTCGCATCGCCCGCGCTGGATGGCACCGTGATCTCGACCATGGGCGACGCCTCGACTGTCGCGCTGCATCCGCGCGAAAGCGCGATTGGCGGCAATGGCGTCGTGCAGGCCAGCACAGGCACCGAATCCGAAAAATCCGTCGAGCGGGTTTTCGCGCCGCGCGACGCGGGCAAGGTCGCAGGGACCACCGTGACCGTTACGACCTTTGGCGGCAACGCCAACGTCACCGACTACGGCGCGCGCTGATTTAACCCCATGCGCCCCTTAACACCCCGCTCGGCTTACACCGGGCGGGGTTTTCTGTGTCAGGTGTGATCGACGATCTGCAGATGCTGCGCCAGCGTGCCGATCTCGTTCATGAACCGGGACACCAGCGCGGCCTCATGCGGCGCGGCGGTCACGCCGGCGGGAATATCCCGCGCCAGCACCGCCTCGACCGCCAGCGAGACCGGCACGGACACCAGCCGCGCCATCGCCGTGCCGTCCGCATCGCCCCAGGCATCCATCACATAGGTCTTGTGCCAGACCGTCGCGCCATCCTTTTCGGCCGTCAGCCCCACGCACAGCACCACGCGATCCGGCTCGCCCGCGTCATAGGCATTCTCGCGCCAGAACTGATCCGACATTTCCTTCAGCCGGGCCTCGCCCGCGTCGCCCTCAAGGGTTTCGATCTCGGCGAACACGTCCTTCCACGCCTCGGCCCAGCCGTTCAGGCGCAGGGTGCCGCGCACGAAATCGCGCACCGGCCAGTCCGGATCGAACTGGTATTGCGCCATGAAAGGGATGGAGTCGCGGTTGGGATAGACCTCGAAATCTTCGGGCACCGGCAGCGGCGCCGTGTAGCTTGAGATCGCATCCCACGGCCGGTCCACCCGCAGCTCCTCGAAGTCGCGCAGTGACCGCGAGGGCGAGCGCAGCGCCTTGAGCACACCCAGCGGTGACCAGCTGAACTTGTACCGGAACGGGTTGGGATGCTTGGGCACCCCCCCGCAATACGAGGTGAAGGACAGCGTGTTGCCCGCATCGAACGCGTCGCTGGCGCGGTAGTCATCCATCAGGTGATGCGCCATCAGGTGATCGATGCCGGGGTCCAGCCCGATTTCATTGACCAGCCGCAGGCCCAGTTCCCGCGCCTTGGCATCCAGCGCGCGCATTTCCGGCGCGATATAGGACGAGCTGACGAAATCCGCGCCCTTTTCAAGGCACAGCTCGGCCAGCGGCACATGCCAGTCGCCCGGCAGCATCGACACGACCACGTCACCGGGCGCCAGCACATCGGCCAGCGTCTCCATGTCGAAGGCGTGGATGTCATCCGTCAGATCGCCCACCGCCTCGCGCGCCTTGTCGACGGTGCGGTTCCACACCGTCACCTTGTGCCCCGCCGCGATCAGCCGCCGCAGGCCCGGTATCGCCGACAGCCCCGTGCCGCACCAATGGATGGTCATTCTACTCTCCCTCATCCGAATTTCAGTTTGGCCAGCACGATGGCACCAACCATCGTCACCGCCACGACATTGGCCAGAATCAGCGGCCAGTCGCCGATCATCACGCCGTAGATCAGCCACAGCGTCACCGTGGCCAGAAACAGCGCCTGCGCAGGCAGCGAGAGCGCCTTGGTCTCGCGCGCGCGCCAGACCTGAACCGCCTGCGGAATCCAGCAGATCGTGCCAAGGATCGCCGCCATGTAACCCACCCACAGCGCCATCATCACAGCCTTTCCAGATGTGTGTCGAACGTGGCCCTTGCCCGGCCCCAGACGCCCGATGCAAGATCCGTCAACTCCAGCAGCGAGGGCAGCAGTTGGCGTGCGTAATCCTGACTGCTTTCCACCGGCAGCATCGACGGCAGGTTATCAATCGCCATCACGTCCAGCGGCGGCGCATCATGCACCCGCAGTGCCGGTTCAGCCCAAGTGGTGGTCCGGTCATACACCTTGACGGGCGAGAAATCCGAGGTCGGATCGCAGGCGATGTCGCCGATCGCGGTCAGCCTGCGCGCCGCCGTCTTGGCATCGGCAGGCACGAACACCGGACAGCCGGGCGCGGCAAGGATGCAGTTCAGGAAGATCTCGTGCTCCAGCACCTGCGGGAACGGCCCGCCATGGGCGGTCTCGGCCATGTCCCAGCGGGTCACCTTGACGCCTGCCGCCTCGCACATGTCGCTGGCCCCGGTGCCCACGCGCCCCAGCGCGCCGATCACGATGGCGCGCGGGCGCTCGGGCTGAGTGGCGTCCAGATCGGCCACCACGGCCGCGACCAATGCATCGCGCCCAAGATACACGCCAACCGGGCCGCAGATGCCGCCACGCGCCTGCGCGGCCCATGTCATCAACGTCACCGCCGCCCCGGCGAACCCCGCCCAATAGCCAAACGCGGCCACGCGCCGACCGTCCTCGTTCACCAGGTATTCCAGATCATACAGCACCCCGCCGCCAGCCTTGAATCGGCGCAGCAACTCCTGCCCGGCGGGCTGCCCCTTGTAGGCATGGCCGAACATGATGTGGCGATGGCGCAGCGGCGTGCCGTCCTCGGGCAGTTCCTTGAGGCCAAAGATGATCACATCCTCAGGCGCCTCGGGCCAGGCATTCTCGGGCGCGATTTCAGCCCCCGCCGCGCGGTAGACGTCGATCGGGATGGCGCGCACGCTGCTATCCTCGACCGTCACGCGCAGCCCCGCCTTGATCAGTGCGGCACAGCCCTCGGGCGTCAGGCCCACGCGCTCTTCGTTCTCGCGCTGCTCGGCGCGCACCCACAGATGTGTCATCGTGTCTTTCCCCGGACGAGTCGCCGCACCCTAGCGCCGCCTGCGCGACGCTTAAAGATGGGTCCGCGCGAATTGCCGCTCGGGGCGGTCCAGATGCGGCACCGCGTTGAACTGCGTCAGCGCCAGATCGCCGCCCACCGGATGCAGCCGGTGCACCGAGGTATTCATGATCGAAATCGCCGTGCGCGCGTAGTGCACAAGGCCCAGCCCCATCACCTGCCGCACCGCCATGCCGATCAACCCGCCCGAGGTGATCACCAAGGCCGGGCCATGTCCCGCCGCAATATCCATCAGCGCGTCCTTGATACGCCCCTCGAACGCGGCAAAGGTTTCGGGCGCACCTTCGATCCGGCCCTCGGACCAGGCCTGCATCAGTTGCGGCATGTAGGCCACGAAATCCTCGCGGCTGGCAGGCATGGGCACGTCGTGCTGCGCCTGCAATGCCTGCGCCAGGGTAAAGAACTCGAACTCGTTCAGCCGCGCATCCTGCACCGCGTCATGCGCATATCCCATCGAGTGGGCGGTCTCGCGGTGGCGCACCAGAACGCCGGTGTAGACGCGGGTGAACTGATCGCGGGTGCCGCGCAAATGCTCGCCCAGCCACTCGGCCTGCCGGTGCCCCAGCGCGCTCAGCTTGTCGTAATCGGCCTCGTCCCGGGCGGCGGTGTTGGCCTGCCCATGACGGATCAGGGTGATGGTGGACATTGCGTGTTCCTTGTCTTGCTTGCCCCCGGGATTAGGCCGGGGGGCGCCGGGGTGCAATGCCCGGCTTGCACGTCGCGGGCGCATGGTGTTGGCTTCGCCACGTCATTTCACGAAAGGTGCCGCCAATGCAGATCAACCCCGACCGCTTTTTGTCCGACCTGCACCGCCTGCGCGGCTTTGGAGCCTCGGGCGTGGGCAAGGGCGTGGTGCGCCCGGCCTTTTCCGACCCCGACATCGCGGCGCGCGACTGGCTGGCCGAACGTATGGCCGAGGCCGGGCTGACCGTGCATCACGACCCGGTCGGCAACCAGTTCGGACTTGCGCCCGGCCCGTCGCTGCTGGTCGGATCGCACAGCGACAGCCAGCCCGAGGGCGGCTGGCTGGATGGCGCGCTGGGGGTGATCTGCGGGCTGGAACTGGCCCGCGCCTCGGCCGAGGCGGGCGGGCCTGCGATTTCGGTGGCAAACTTCCAGGATGAAGAGGGCCGGTTCGGCGTCACCACCGGGTCAACCATCTGGTCCGGCGCCCTGTCGCTGGATCAGGCCGACACCCTGACCGACCGCGATGGCGCAACATTCGCCGAGGCGCGCGGCGCGATGGCCCATCTGGCGGGTGGCTTTGTCGATCCCGCGCAGTTCACCGGTTTCATCGAGGTACATATCGAGCAAGGCCCATGGCTGTTCGAGGCGGGTGAGGCCGCCGGCATCGTCACCGACATCGTCGGCATCCGCGACATGCGCATCACCTTTACCGGCGAACAGAACCACGCAGGGACCACGCCGATGCACCGCCGCCGCGATACGTTTCAGGGGCTGGCCGCCTTTGCCGCCCTGCTGAACGAGCGGTTTCAGAACGTGGTGACGCCGCAGACGGTCTGGACCACCGGCCATGTCGATCTGCACCCCGGCGCCCATTCCATCGTGCCGGGGCGCTGCACCTTTTCGATGCAATGGCGCGATGGCAATGGCGACCGGTTGGCGCGGATGGAGGCGATCATCCGCGACACCGCACAAGAGGTGGCGGATGCGCGCGGGCTGGGGCTGGAGTACGGCACCCTGCTGGGGCTGGAGCCTGTGGACATGGCAGCACCGTTGCGCGAGGCACTGGCAGGGGCGGCGGAGCAGGTCTGCCCCGGACGCTGGCGGCGGATGCAATCGGGCGCTTTGCACGATGCGGCCAATGTGGCGAAGCTGATGCCTGCCGCGATGCTGTTCGTGCCGTCGATCAACGGGATCAGCCACGATTTTGCCGAAGATACCGACGAGGCCGACCTGATAATCGGCATGCAGGTTCTGGCGCAGGCCGTGGCCGACCTGCGCTGACCCGTCAGACTGGCCTCAGGCCGCCTGCCCGTCGGTGAACTGCAACCGTGCCAGCCGGGCATAAAGCCCGCCCTGCGCCACCAGCTCGTCATGGGTGCCTTGCGCGGCGATCCGTCCGCCTTCCAGCACCACGATGCGGTCTGCCTTTTTCACCGTGGCCAGACGGTGCGCCACGATGATCGTGGTGCGCCCCTGCGCCAGGGTGTCGACCGCCTGCTGCACCGCGCGTTCGCTTTCGGCGTCCAGCGCGCTGGTCGCCTCGTCCAGCAACAGCACCGGCGCGTCGCGCAGGATCGCACGGGCAATGGCGATACGCTGTTTCTGACCACCTGACAGCATCACGCCGCGCTCGCCCACCTGCGCGTCATAGCCTTCGGGCAGTGCTGTGATGAACTCATGCGCGGCAGCCGCGCGCGCCGCCGCCTCGACCTCGGCGTCGGTGGCACCGGGACGGCCAAAACGGATGTTCTCGCGCGCCGTGGTGGCAAAGATCACCGGGTCCTGCGGCACCAGCGCGATGTGCTGGCGGAAGGCGTCGCGCGCCATGTCGGGCAGCGCCACACCATCCAGCAGAACGCGCCCCGCCTGCGGATCATAGAATCGCTGGATCAACTGGATCACCGTCGTCTTGCCCGCCCCCGATGGGCCCACCAGCGCCACGGTCTCGCCGGGGCGGATGTCCAGATCGACGCCATCCAGCGCCGGAATGTCCGGCCGCGCGGGATACTGGAACGACACGTTGTCAAAGGTGATCTGCCCGCGCACAGGGCTGGGCACCGGCATCGGCGCGGTCGGGTCCTGAACCGGGTCTTCGGTCTGGAGCAGCTCGACCAGACGCTCGGTCGCGCCCGCCGCGCGCTGCAACTCGCCCCAGATTTCCGACATCGCGGCCACGCCGCCCGCCACCATCACCGAATAGATCACGAACTGCACCAGCGCGCCCGGCGTCATCAGCCCCGCGCGCACATCGTTGGCCCCGATCCACAGCACGCCCACGATTCCCGAGAACACAAGGAAGATCACGATCACCGTCATCACGGCCCGCGTGGTGATCCGCCGCCGCGCAGCATCGAAGCTTTTCTCGGTCACGTCGGAAAACGCGGCCTTGGTCACCCGCTCATGCGTGAATGCCTGAACCGTCTGCACGCTGCTCAGCGCCTCGGACGCGCTGCCCGAGCTGTTGGCGATCCAGTCCTGATTCTCGCGGCTCAGCTTGCGCAGGCGACGGCCCAGCGTCAGGATCGGCACGATCACGATGGGCACCAGCAGCAGCACCAGCCCGGTCAGCTTGGCCGAGGTCAGCAGCATCAGCGCCAGCCCGCCCACCAGAATCAGCGCATTGCGCAGCGCGATGGATATGGACGAGCCCAGAACCGACAGGATCAGCGTGGTGTCGGTGGTGATCCGACTCAGGACCTCGCCGGTCATGATCCGCTCGTAGAACACCGGGCTCATCGACAGCACGCGGTCGAACACCGCCTTGCGGATATCGGCCACCACGCGCTCGCCCAGCCGCGTGACCAGCGCATAGCGCAGCCCGGTGCCGACAGCCAGCAGGGCCGCCACCGCCAGCGCAGCGGCGAAATAGCGGTCCAGCAAAGCGGCATTCTCGTTGCCTAAATTGTCCACCACGCGACGCACCGCCAAAGGCAGGGCCAGCGATACGCAAGCGGTCAGCACCAGCGCCAGAATGGCCAGCCCCATCAGCTGCCGATAGGGCCGCATAAAGGGCCACAATTCGCGCAAGGCGCCCACGCGCCTTGATTTCGCACGCTCCTCTTCGCCGTTCGGGGCCACATCTGCCATCGATTGTCCTTCCTGTCTTCGCGCCAGCGGTTTACGGCTTTCCGCGCCCTGCGGCAAGCGTCGGGCTGTCGCGGGTTGATTTCCGGTTCCATCCGGGCAAATCTCGCCCCGCAACATCGAGGGGGAGGAACCGATGACCACTTTCACACGCCGCCACACGCTGGGCCTGATGGCCGGGGCCACTACCATGCCGATGCTGGGCACGCCTGCCCTTGCGAACACCAAGCTGACCGTGGGGGCCCTGCGCTTTACCAGCCACGCCGCCAGCTTTGTCGCGTTCGAGCGCGGATATTTTGCCGAGGCCGGTCTTGATGTCGATTTCCGTTTCTTCGAGGCTGCGCAGCCGATGGCCGTCGCCATTGCCAGCGGCGACGCCGATTACGCCGTGACGGCGATTTCCGGCGGGCTGATCTCGTTGGCGGAAAAGGGTGCCGCCAAGGTCATCGGCGGGGCCGTGTCCGAGGAACCGGGCATCGACGGGCAGAAGATCCTCGTCTCGGATGCGGCCTTTCAGGCGGGCGTCACCAGCCCCGCCGAACTGGACGGTAAGAAATTCGCCGTCACGCAGGCGGGATCGTCGTTTCATTACATGGGGTCCAAGATCGCGCAGGCCGAAGGGGTCGAGGTTGCCTTTACCCCGTTGCAAAAGGTCGGGGCCATCATCGGCGCATTGAAGTCGGGGCAGGTCGACGCCTGGTCCATCGTGCCGCATATCGCCAAGCCTCTGGCCGGGTCGGGCGCCGTGCACATCATCGGCGATGTGGCCGACTACCTACCCGACTATCAGGTCACGACCGTCTTCACCTCGGCCGCAAACGCCGCGAACGAGCGCGCGCAGACCGAGGCGTTCCTGGCCGCCTTTGCCCGCGGGGCCGACGATTTCAATGCCGCGCTGGTGGACCGCACAGCCGGCGAGGATGCCGCCGAGGACATGGTGAAACTGATCCACAAATATGTCTACACCGACCGTGATTACGACAGCGCCAAGCCCGGCATCGTCAACGGGGCCATGCGCATCAACGCCGGTGCCGCGCTGAACACCACATCGGTGCAGGATCAGCTTGACTGGTTCCAGTCCGAAGGTCTGGTCAAGGACAGCATCACCATGGACACCCTGGTCGATCCGTCCTACGTCGCGACGATGTAATTCACCCCGGCGCGGGCTGCGCACGACCGCAGCGGCCCGCGCCAAAGGACGCCTCATGGATCTGACCATCGACGGCCTCACCCACCGCTATGACGCGGTCGAGGTGCTGGCCGATATTTCGCTGACCATCCCCTCGGGCCGGATCGTGTGCATCGTCGGCCCCTCGGGCTGTGGCAAATCCACCCTGCTGCGGATGATCGGCGGACTGGAAAAACCCAGCGCAGGCCGGGTGCTGCAACTGGGCGATCCGCCCGCCGGGTGCCTGAACCCGCTGACCTTCATCTTTCAGGATTTCGCCCTGCTGCCCTGGCGCACGGTGGCGGGCAACATCTCTCTGGTGCTCGAAGACCACGCGCTGTCGCGCAGCGATCGCGCCGCGCGCATCGCGGATGTGCTGGCGCGCACCAACCTGACCGATTTCGCCAGCGCCCTGCCCCGGCAGCTGTCGGGCGGCATGAAGCAGCGTGTGGCGATTGCCCGCGCGCTGGCGGTCAACCCGGCGGTGATGCTGATGGATGAACCGCTGTCGGCGCTGGATGCGCAGACCCGCGAACTGCTGATGGACGATCTTGTGGGCCTTTGGACGCGCGCGCCCTTTACCGCGGTCTACGTCACCCACAACCTGTCCGAGGCGGTGCGCCTTGGCCACAAGATCGTCGTGCTGTCGCGCCGTCCCGGTCGCATCCGCGAGGTGGTCGAGATCGATACCGACCTCGAGGCGCGTGACGCCACCGATCCCGATCTTGTCCGTGCACAGGACCACCTGTGGCACCTCATGCGCGACGAGGCCCGCGCCGCGGATGCGGAACTTGCCCATGGCTGAGCCGCGCCAGATCCCGTTTCGCGGCGGCGGCTTTCGCCCGCAGCGCATTCCCGGCGTCGGGCTGGTGGTGTTCGTCGCCCTGATCGCGCTGACCGAATGGGGTACGCGGGCGGGGTGGATTTCCAACCTGACCCTGCCGCGCCCGTCGGATGTGGCGCAGACCCTGATCGACCTGTGGCAGTCGGGCATGCTGATGCAGCATATGGCCCCGTCGCTGTCGCGGCTGGCCGTGGGCAGTGCGCTGGGTGTGACCGCGGGCATCGGCATCGGCGTGCTGATCGGGCTGTTCAGCATGGTGCGCGCGGGGCTTATCCCGCTGGTCTCGGCGCTGTTTCCGATCCCAAAGATCGCGCTTTTGCCGCTGTTCGTGATCTGGTTCGGCATCGACGAGGGGTCGAAATACGCGCTGATCGCGCTTGGCACCTTCACGCCAACGGTGGTCGCCACCTTCGGCGCGGTGGACAATGTCGACCGCACGCTGATCCGCATGGGGCAAAGCTTTGGCCTGTCGTGGTGGTCGATCGTGGCCAAGATCGTGCTGCCGGGCGCGCTGCCGGGCATCCTGTCGGGGCTGCGCATCTCGCTGTCGATCGGAATCATCCTGCTGGTCGCCGCCGAGATGCTGGGCGCGCAATACGGCATCGGGGCCTATATCCTGCAGGCCGGATCGCTGTATGATCTTGAGCGGCTGTTCGCGGGCGTGGTGATCCTGTCCGCGCTTGGCGTCACGCTCAGTTGGGTCATCAGCCGGATCGAGACCCGGATGCTGCGCTGGCGCACATGACACCCGCCGGTCCTTCATCTTGCCAGATAAACTCTGGGGGGTGAATTGGGCCTTCGGCCCAAGAGGGGGGCAACGCCCCCCTTGCACCGCGCCTCCTACCGCACGATCCGGTTCTTCAGAACGCCGATCCCCTCGACCTCCAGCTCGAACGCATCGCCCGGCGCCAGCCGCTTGCCCAGTTCCAGCCCGCAGCCCGTGCCGACAGTGCCCGAGCCGATCACCTCGCCGGGATACAGCGTTTCGGATTTCGAGATATGCGCGATGATATCGGCAAAGCTGTGGTGCATGGCGCCCGAATTGCCGCCGCCCCATCGGTCGCCGTTCACCCGCACCTCCATGTTCAGTTCGACGGGATGCGTGAACTCGTCCGCCGTCACGATCCAGGGGCCAAGGATGTTGCCGGTGTCGAAATCCTTGCCCTTGGCCGGGCCAAGCTGCCCCGCCATTTCTACCATCTGCGCGTCGCGCGCAGTCATGTCGTTCAGGATCGTGTAGCCCCAGATGTGCCCCGGCGCGTCCGCCGCCGGAATATCCGCCCCGCCCTTGCCGATGATGATGGCCAGTTCCAGTTCCAGATCCAGATGCTCGGCATAGCCGGGCCAGCGCACGTCCTGCCCGTGGCCGATGAAGCTCATCCGGTTGCCCTTGTAATAGATCGGCTGGTCATACCACACCGGCGTCACCTGATGCGGGCGGCCCGTGGCCTGCTCCATCACGGTAAAGCAGTTCTTCAAATGCTCCTCGAACACCAGGCAGTCGCGGTATTGCACCGGCCGGATGGGGCAGCGCATCTGCACATCCTCCATCCCGATGGTGGCGCTGAACTGCGGGTCGGCCAGCGCATCGCGCACGGCCTCAAGCCCGGCCTCGCCCAGCTTCACCAGATCGACCATGTCGCGGATGTTCAGCCCCACCGCGCGCAGATCCAGCAGGGTGTCGGCGTCGATCACAGCCACGGGTTTTTCCACGCCCTCATGGGCGACGGTGCCAAGTTTCATCTGCTCACTCCTCGAATATCGCGACGGCGCGGGTGAACCCGGCCGAGCCGCCTTTCAGCTTCATCGGAAAGCAACTGATGGTAAAGCCGGTGGCAGGCAGGCTGTCCAGATGGGCCAGCTTTTCCATGTGGCAATAGCCGATGTCGATGCTGGCGCGGTGGCCTTCCCAGATGATGGCGGGATCGTGGGTTTCCGCCCATTTCTTCGCGGTGTGCGAGAACGGCGCATCCCAGCTCCAGGCATCCGTGCCGGTCACGCGCACGCCGCGCTCCAGCAGGTACAGCGTCGCCTCGCGGCCCATGCCGCAGCCGGTATCGACGTATTCGGGCTGGCCGTATTTCGCCCCCGCCGCCGTGTTGACCACGACGATGTCCAGCGGTTGCAGATCGTGCCCTATGCGTTTCAGTTCCGCCTCGACCTCGTCGGCGCTGACCAGATAGCCGTCGGGCAGATGCCGGAAATCCAGCTTGACGCCGGGGTTGAAACACCATTCCAGCGGCACCTCGTCGATGGTGATCGCCCGTTCGCCGTTGTTCATGGTCGAATGGTGGTGATAGGGCGCGTCCAGATGCGTGCCGTTGTGCGAGGATACCCGCAGCATCTCGACCGCCCAGCCGTCGCCGCCGGGCAGATCGGACTCCTTGAGCCCCGGAAAGAACGACGCGATCTGCCCCGCCGTCATCTTGTGGTCCAGATAGTCAATCTCGGGCAGCATGATCGGCGGATCGCTGGCGATCCCGGCCTCCAGCGGCACGGAAATATCGACGAAACGGCGTGGCATGATCTCTCCTTTGTTGCGTTAGCGCCCCGGCAGCAGGCCGGTGGCAACGGATGGCACGGCGATGACGATCAGCAGCACCACCAGCATCATGGCGGCAAAGGGCGCGGCCCCGCGAAAGATGTCGCCCAGCGATATGCTGTCATCGTCCAGTGTCGCCTTGATGACATAGACGGATATCCCAAAGGGCGGCGTCAACAGCCCGATCTCGACCGCCAGAACGGTGACGATGCCGAACCACACCAGATCCAGCCCCATCGGCACCACCACCGGCAGCATCAGCGGCACAAGGATCAGCATGATGGATGAACTGTCCAGGATCATCCCCAGCGCGATCACGATGGCCACATAAAGCAGCATAAGACCCCAGAACCCCAGATCGGCCCCCGCCGCCCAGGCACCCAGCCCCGCCGGCACCCCCGACAGGGCCAGCATGCGCGAATACATCTGCGCCGCGATGATCAGGAAACAGATCGTGGCCGTCACCATGCCGGTATCCACCAGAACCGTCCACAGCTTGCCCCATGTCAGCCGCCCCAGGGCGAACCCCAGCGCCAGCGCGCCGATGGCCCCCATCGCCCCCGCCTCGACCGGGGTGAACGCGCCGGTGTAGATGCCCCCCAGCACCAGCATGATCAGCCCGGCGATGGGCAGGCCCTTCTTGATCATCTGGGCGGGGGTCAGTGCACCCTCTGGCACAGCCGCCGTGTTGCCCACAAAGCGTGGGGTGAACACCGCCATCGCCACGATGCCGACCGCAAAGAACACCGCCAGCAGGATGCCCGGCCCGATGCCTGCGATGAACAGATCGCCGATGCTTTGCTCGGTCAGGATGCCGTACAGGATCAGCAGCAGAGAGGGCGGGATCATCATGCCCAGCACGCTGGACCCGGCGACGACCCCCACGGCAAAACGTGGCGCGTATCCGTGGCGGATCATCTGCGGAACGGCGATCTTGGTGAACACCGCAGCCGAGGCGATGGACACCCCGGTGATCGCGGCAAAGATCGCATTGGCCCCCACCGTGCCCACGCCAAGCCCGCCCTTGAGCCGTCGGAACATCGCGTTGGCCACGTCGAACGCATCGCGGCCGAACCCGGCCTCGGACACGACAAACCCCATCAGGACGAACAGCGGGATCACGCCAAAAAAATAACTGGAAATCGCATCATTCGCTGCCAGCGCCAGCAGTTTCGACGCCAACAGGGGCGAGCCCTTGATGGCCCAGACGCCCAGAAACGAGCACAGCATCAGCGCGATCGGCACGAACAGCCCCAGCAGGACGGTTGCAAACATCGCCGCAAGGGCGATCAGACCGATATCGAAGGGAGTCACGCCGTGCCTCCGGTCCATCTGCGCCAGATGCGCGCGGCAAACTGCGCGATCAGCAGCGTACACCCGATCAGGATCGTCAGTTTCACCGGCCAGACCGGTGCGGTGAAATCCCCAAGCGCGCCGATGAACTCGCCCCGCTGCCATGCGCGGGTGAACATCGGCCATGTCTGGCGCAGGATCACCCAGATCACCGCGATGGCGGCCAGATCGAACAGGGTTTCCAGCATCCGGCCCAGTATGGGCACGCGTCGCTGCAACACACCCAGCAGGGCATCCGAGCGCGTCATGCGGCCTGCACGCAATGCCTGCGGAATTTGCAGGAACACGATCGCCACGATGGACAGGGTCACCATTTCGGGCACGCCGGGCAGCGGCGCGCCGAACAGGTTGCGCCCTGCCACGTCGATGCCCACCAGCACCATCAGCACGAGGATAAGCAGCGACCCGACCACGTTCGTGGCCTGGGTCGCCCCGTCAAGGGCGCGCAGGATGCGCCGCATGGCTTATTCCTTGTCCCAGTCCCGCAGCGGCGTCGCCCCGGCATCGCGCATGGCGTCCATGTAGGCCGACAGGATGTTCGAGGCCGGCCGGCCCTGCGCATCCAGCGCCTCGGCCCATGTCTTGGCCGCGTTGTCCATGTTGGCCGCCCATGCCTGCCGCATCTCGGGGGTGGCATCGGTGATGGTCGCCCCTTCCTCGGCCATGCTGGACAGGGCAATCTCGACAAAATTCTCAAGATCGTCGTGATACCACGTCATCGCCGCATCCGATCCCTTTTCCAGCGCCGCCTTCACCTCGTCGGGCAGCCCTTCGTACCACGCCTCGTTCGCGCACAGCGATCCGGCGTATTGCGCACCAAGGCCGAACTTGGTGACATAGGGGGCGACCTCGTACAGCTTGCCGGGCAGGGCCGCGCTGGCGAATACCAGAACGCCGTCATACACGCCTGTGTTGATCTCGTTGTAATAGGTGGTCAGGTTGCCCGCCACGCCCACAGCGCCGGTGCCCGACAGCCAGTTGATCGCCGCGCCTGGGGCCGCGATCTTGCGCCCGTTCAGATCGTCGAGGCTTTCGACCAGGAAATTCGTCATCAGCAGATAGTCATCAATCCCGATGGGCGCACCGATATAGACGACGCCGTTGTCGGCATAGGCGCGCAGCATGTCGGGGTTGTCGTCATGCAGGGCATGCACCGTGGTGGCCACCCGACGCACATCCGCCGACACGAAGGGGGTGTAATAGGTGACGTTCTGCACCGCCAGCTTGGCGGGATCGAACAATGACTGGCAGGTGCCAATCTCGGCCAGCCCGGCCTCGACCGCCTCAAGCTCTTCACCGACACCGGCGATGGCACCGCCATACTGTTCGGAAAAGTTGATCGTGTGGCCCGTGCTTTCCAGCTCGGCCTGGACAGTGGGGATGAACTGCTCCGAGATCATCCGCACCCAGCGGAACACCGGCGGATGGCCCGCCGCGACGGTCACGTTGTATGTTTCGGCCACGCTGGCGGCGGGCATCGCGCCCAGTGCCATTGCGGCTGCGATCAGCTTGGGTGTCAGTCTGGGTGTCATGGGTTTCTCCTCCCCGATTGGTGCGCGCCTATTCTGGCGCGTCGCCGATCCCGCCATGCGTGGCAGGATTTCCTCCCTGCGGCGCAGCCTACCCCCAATCACGATGAGGTCAAGCAACGACGAAGGACGAAAAAACAGAGAGTGGAGCGGGCGGCGGGAATCGAACCCGCATCTCTTGCTTGGAAGGCAAGGGTCTTACCATTACACAACGCCCGCAACGTGGAACGCGCTATATTTCATGCGGTTTTGGAGGTCAAGCCCGGCCTTGCCGCGACGCGCCCTTCAGACAGGGGTGCTCCGACACTATCCCGGCGCGCGCTCGGCCCAGCCGGCGAATATCTTTTCCAGCGCAACGACGATGTAATACAGCACGATCCCCAGAACCGCCAAGGCGATCAGAACCGCGAACATCAGCGGGAAATCCGAATTGGTGCGCCCGCTGTCGAACAGCGCGCCGAGGCCCCGGCCATGCGGGC
Organism: Lacimonas salitolerans; assembly: GCF_042677865.1. Lineage (NCBI taxonomy): Bacteria > Pseudomonadati > Pseudomonadota > Alphaproteobacteria > Rhodobacterales > Paracoccaceae > Lacimonas > Lacimonas salitolerans. Next base: position 273,248 of record NZ_JBHUDD010000027.1, read on the forward strand.
TGACGATTTCCATCAGGTTGGTGCCGATGAAGGCCAGCGTCACGGCAACCTTCAGCGCGCCGAAGAACTCCGGCAGGGTCTTGGGCAGGGCGATCTTCCAGAAGATCGTCGCCTGCGACGCGCCAAGACTGCGCAGGATGTCGCGGTATTCAGGCTCCAGCGTCGACAGCCCGATGCTGACCGACACCGCGATCGGAAAGAACGAGATCATGAAGGCCAGCAGCACCGTGTTGAAATCATGCTGGCCCACGAACATCAGCGCCACGATGGGCACGACCGTCGCCTTGGGGATGGCGTTGAACCCCACCAGCAGCGGATACAGCGCGTCGCGCATCAGCCGCGAAAAGCCCATGATCATGCCCAGCAATGTGCCGAAAATGACCGCCAGCAACAGCCCCAGAACCGTGCGCCACAGGGTCTGCCAGCCCATTGTCACGAACAGGCCCCAATAGCGTTCAAACGCGGGCGGCAGGTCGGACGGTGCGGCCATCTTGAAGGTGGGCCAGCCGTTGAACCAGACCAGCCATTCCCAGAACAGCAGGAACACGACGACCGCGATCAGCGGCACACCGATGCCGCGCACAAGTTTCATCCCGCTCATGTGCTTGCCTTTTCCGTCGGGGCGCGGCCCTGCGCAATTTCGATCTGGTGGCGCAGGATGCCCAGTTGCTCGGATGCCTTGCCCGTGTACAGATCATCCAGCGTGGGCTTGCCGGGCCGCGGCACCTCCAGCACGTATTGCGTGCGCGCGGGTCGGCCCGACAGCACGACCACCTGATCCGCCAGAAAGATCGACTCGCGCAGGTCATGCGTGATCAGAACGCCGGTGAAGGGTTCGCGCGCCTTGACCTCGTGCATGATCATCCACAGGTCCTCGCGGGTGAAGGCATCCAGCGCGCCAAAGGGTTCATCAAGGATCAGCACATCAGGCTGATGGATCAGCGCGCGGCACAGGCTGGCCCGCTGGCGCATGCCGCCCGACAGTTCTGACGGGCGCTTGTCTTCGAACCCCTCAAGCCCGACCAGAGACAGCAGAAAACGTGCGCGCTCTTCGGCCTGCTTTTTCGACAGCGTGGAGCGCACGATTTCCATCGGCAGCAGCACGTTCTGCAGGATGGTGCGCCACTCCAGCAGCACCGGGTTCTGAAACGCCATGCCCACGGTCGAGCGTGGCCCGGTGACCCGCTCACCATGCAGCCAGACCTCGCCCTCATCGGGTTTCATCAGCCCCGCAATCAGCCGCGTCAGGGTGGACTTGCCGCAACCCGATGGCCCCACGACGGCCACGAAGCCCCCTTCGGGCACGCTGATTTCAAGCCCGTCCAGCACCTGCAACGGCCCTGCATCCGTCTGGTAGGCGTGGCGCACGCCTTTGATATCGATCAGATGTTTCATGCTGCTCCCGCAAACCGTCACCAGCGCCCCCGTTGGGGCGCTGGTGTTGATGTCACTCAGTCGATCGCAAAGCCACCTTCGGGCAGGTAGGCATCGGTGAAATACAGGCTGGCATCCGGCTCGGTGTTGTAGTCATAGGTCAGGCGGATCTGCTCGATCGCATTGGCGAAACGCGCATCGTCGATGATGCCCATGCCGTTTTCCCTGACCCAGTCCGTCACCACGTTGTCGCGCAGGGCCAGTTCGAGACGGCGCAATTCCAGGTCGGCATCCATCGCCGGATTGCGGCTGACCAGGCTTTCGATGGCCGCCTGCGGATCGGCGATCGTGTCGACCCATCCCTTGGCGACAGCCTCAAGGAAACCCGACACGGCCTCGGCGTTCTCGGCCGCAAAATCGGTGTTCACGATGACAACGTTGCCATACAGATCGACACCGTGATCGGCCATCAGGATGACCGAGATGTCGTCCTCGGGCACACCCAGTCGCGCGGTGTTCAGGAACGAGGTGAAGGAAAAGCCGGTCACGGCGGCCACGGTCCCTTCGGCCAGCGAGGGCTCGCGGGTGGGAAAGCCCACCGGCTCGATGGTGACCTTGTCGGCGTCGATGCCGGTTTCGGACACAAAGATCGGCCATTGCGCGAATGCGCCATCCGGGGGCGGCGCGCCCAGCACCCGGCCTTCCAGATCGGCGGGGGCCTCGACCCCCAGCGAACGCCGGCCAACGATGGCAAAGGGCGGCTTGTCATAGACCATCATCGCGCCGATCACGGGCGCATCGGGATTCTGATCCAGAAACTTGATCAGGCTGTTGATATCGGCAAATCCGACCGGGAACGCGCCGGTCGCCACCTTGGGAATGGCATCAAGACTGCCCTGCCCTGCCGTCACCTCGACCGACAGCCCTGCGTCTTCGAAATAGCCCTTGTCGATGGCCACGAAATAGGGCGCGGACGGACCTTCGAACTTCCAGTCCAGCGCAAAGGGCATCGACGTCTGGGCATGGGCGGCGGCAGCAAAGGCGGCCAGGCCGAAAGCTGCAAAAGTTGTGCGTTGGAACATCAAGAAACCTCCTGTTGGTGATTATCTCTGCGCATAGGCGGTGTTATGCGCAGAGTCTTTGCATTGATGAAATGCCGCGCATGCAATCTTTAGGAATGCACATAATTTTTGCAATCCCTCTTACTGCGCAAATATTATAAGCATCCACGCCGCGCAATGGTCCGGCACACATCGGGAAGCGCCTGTGTTGCGCCAAGTCTGCGAAACAGACGGCGGCAGAGTCAGCGCACAGGCGCAAGCGTCTGCCAGTCCGACGCCTGCTCCAACTGCGCGGCCAGTTCCAGCACGGTGGCGTCCTGGGCAAAACGCCCGACCAGTTGCACGCCGACCGGCAAGCCGTCGGGTGTCTGGTGGACCGGTAGGGCAATGGCCGGCTGGCCGGATGCGTTGAACGGCGCGGTGAAGGGGCTGATCGCGAACAGCTTGTCCAGAAACGCGTCAAGATCGCCGTGATCCATGCGCAAGGTGCCATGCACCGGCGCGGGGCCGTCTGTGGCCGGAGTCAGCAGGATGTCGAACCGCGCGAAATAGCCGGCAAGCTGGCGCACATGGGTGTTCACCTGTGCCGCGCGGTGCAGGTGGGTGCCAAGCGCAGTGCCCTGCGCGAACCGGATCGCCTGCCGGGTGATCGGTTCGAACCCGTCCAGATCAGACTCGCCGTCCAGAGGCATGCCGACAAACAACCCGGCAAGCGAACCCATCAACAGCCGGATCATCAGGTCCGTCAGCGCGTTGCTGTCAAAATCCGGGCGCTCCTCGGTCACGTGATGACCCAGATCAGCCAGCAGCCTGGCGGTTCTTTCCACGGCCTCGCAGCTGTCGGGGTGCACGGCGCGGCCGTCAAACCGTGTGGTCACGAAACCGATCTTCAACGCATCCGGCGGGGTGACGATCAGCGTTTCGAACGGGGTCGTGGGCCGCGCCGTGAAATAGGGGCACCCGGCATCCGGCCCGGCGGTGACGTCCAGAATGGCCGCCGTGTCGCGCACCGACCGGGTGACGGCGTGTTCATGGCTCAGGCCAAAGTTGGGATCGCCGCGATGCGGGCCAAAGGCGTTCAGCCCGCGGGTCGGTTTCAACCCGACCAACCCGTTGAAGGCTGCGGGAATGCGGATCGACCCTGCGCTGTCGGTGGCATGGGCGGCGGGCAGCATGCCTGCCGCGACCGCCGCACCGGCACCGCCGCTTGCCCCCCCTGCCCCGTGCTCCGGGTTCCATGGGTTGCGCGTGATCCCCCAGGCTGCACTTTCGGTGGCGACCGACAGGCCGAACTCGGGCGAGGCTGTCCTCCCCAGCAGCCCGAAGCCCGCCGCGCGCAAACGTGCCACGGTGGTCGAATCGAAGTCGAACACCGTTCCCTTGAACCGCTCAGACCCGTTGGCCAGCGGCATCCCCCGGACCGGCGCATGCAAATCCTTGAGCAGATAGGGCATGCCCGCAAATCGCTCGGTCGCGGCGTCGTCCAGCGCGTCCAGTGCTTCCTCGAACCGGGTCAGCACCACGGCATTCACGCCCGGGTTCAGGTCTTCGATCTCGCGGATCGCGGTTTTCAGTATGTCGCGCCGCGAGACCTGACCCGAAGCGGCAAGCTCGGACAGCCCGACCAGATCGTGGCTGCGCCATTCATCGCGTGTCAGCATCTCGGCTTTCCTTTCCCGGCCCGCCGCCGGAGACGATGTTGAGGATCTGTGCGTCTTCGGGGCTGACCGACACATAGGCGTGGGCCATGGCCGCATCGTAATGCGCGCTGTCCCCCGCCTCGAGCCGGATCGGCGCATAGAGGTCGGTGTGCAGTTCGACTGCGCCGGACAGGACATAGACCAGTTCCTCGCCCGCATGACGAATGGGCGCGGCAAACGCTGCCGGGTCACGGGCAGTCACGGTCACAAGCGTGGCGTCGATCAGCGCGTTCTTGAGCTGTGTCGTGATCGGCTTGTACACATATGGTCCGGCATCAAGCGCGGCGGCATCCGCGCGCCGCGACACCGCAAGGCGGCCGGGATAAGCGGGCTTGGGCGCGGGCGCGTCCGCGTCCTCCAGCAATGACACAAGATCGGTCCCAAGCCCCTGCGCCAGCTTCAGCATCACGTCATAGGTCGGGGAAAAATGCGAGTTCTCGATCTTGGAAATCGTCGAAACCGCCAGCCCGCAGGCATCCGAGACCTGTTGCAGCGTCAGGTTCTGGGACCGGCGCAGGCGCTGCGCCCGCATCCCGAACGCGGCGCGCCGGTCGAGTGACGCATCCTCGGCTTCGCTTGCAGCCATTGGTTTTCCGATCTTAAATTTTCTTGACAATTTTCCTATCGTAAAACCATGCTGGGTGCAAGGAGCCGCCATGGTCTGGATCTTACTTGCCCTCTTTGCGCTGGCTGCGATCCTGTCGGGGGTCGCCATCAGCTATGTCGCAGGGGCAGCGGCGGTGATGGCCTTTGTTCTGACCGATCACGCGGCCTATCTGGGCATCCTGCCGCAGCGCATCTTCAGCCAGATCGACGTGTTCACCTTTCTGGCGATGCCGCTGTTCATCCTTGCGGGTGATGCGATGACCCGGGGCGGGGTCACCAGGGTGCTGATCGATCTGGCGATGCTGATCGTCGGGCGGTTCAGGGGCGGGCTGGGCTATGTCAACGTCGCATCCAGCGTGTTTCTGGCGGGGATTTCGGGCTCGGCCGTGGCGGATGCGGCGGCCACCACCAACACGCTTGTTCCGGCGATGAAGGAGCAGGGATACCGCGCCGATTTTGCCGCTGCCCTGACGGCGGCAAGCTGCGTGATCGGCCCCATCATCCCGCCCAGCATCGTGATGATCTTTTACGGCGCGCTGATGAACGTGTCGGTTGCGGCGCTGTTCGCGGGTGGCATCGTGCCGGGGTTGCTGATGGCGGTGTTCCTGTTTGCCTACAATTTCTTGGTCGCCCGCCGCGAGGGGCATCCCGGCGGCGCGACACTCGACGCATCGCCCCTGTCCACGATCCTGCGCGCCCTGCCGGCGCTGGCGATCCCGGTGACGATCGTGGCGGGCATCGTGTTCGGCATCGTGACCCCGACCGAGGCTGCGGGTATCGCCGTGGCGATCACCGTCGTGCTGATCTTTCTCTACGCGCTGATCGACAACGGCGGCGTCGGTGCTGCGTTTCGCACGACCGTTGCGCTGACCTCCGGATCGGTCGAGCGGACGGTGATGCTGACAGGGTCGATCTTCATGATCCTGTTCGCCGCGGCAGTGTTCGGATACCTGATGGGTATCCTGCAAGTGCCCGAACAGATCGCCGCGCTGGTGCAGAACACCGGGCTGACCGCCGTTTCCTACCTGTTGCTGGCCAGTGCCGTGATGTTCTTGGCCGGCATGGTGATGGACGTCACGATGGCGCTGGTGCTGCTGGTGCCGGTGCTGATCCCGGCGGCCATCGCGGGCGGGGCAGACCCGGTTCATGTCGGCGTCGTGTCCTGTCTGAACCTGACGCTGGGGCTGATCTCGCCCCCGTTCGGTGGCTGCCTGATGGTCGTCTCCGCCGCCAGCGGGGTCAACTACATGCGGCTCAGCCTTGCCATCCTGCCATTCCTTGCGGTGCAGGTCGCGCTGCTGGTCGTGCTGATCCTCGTGCCCGATCTGACCCTCGCGCTGCCGCGCGCGCTTGGGCTTGTTCCATAACAAAAGACCAACATGGGAGACCACACAATGAAACACACACTCGCCACACTGACCGCCGCCTTGGTGGCGGCCCCGCTTTGGGCCGAAGAGGTCAAGATCGCCGTCGGCTGCCCGCCTGTTCCGGCCTGTTCCGACTGGGTCTATGCCGAGGATCTGGCCGCCAGCCTGCGCGACGCCGGGATGGAGGCCACGGTCTTTACCGGCGGATCTCTGGGCAAGGACCCCGAGATTGTCGATCAGCTTAGCCAGGGGTTGCTGCAATTCGGACTGACGAACTTCGTCATGATCAACGAGGTGGATGACACGATCCTGGGCTTTCTGGCGCCCTACATGTTCGACGATATGGACCACTTCTTTCGCGCCACGCAGGACACGGAAAGCGACCTGATGGCGGGTGTGCGCGCCTCGATGCAGGCGCAGGGCATCCGCATTGCCGGACTGCCGGGGCTGGGCGGCACGATGGGCGTTTTCAACGCGACCACGCCCATCACGTCGGTGGCCGACATGGAGGGCCTGCGCCTGCGCGCCATCGATGCCACGCAGATCGAGCTGTTCAAGCAATGGGGGGTGCAGGGCGTCGTGGTGGACATGCCCGAATTCTCGGGCGCGGTGCAGCAGGGCATCGTTGACGGCTATTTCAACCCGCCGGTCGTCGCGCTGATCTTTCGCCATACCGAGTTTCTGAAGCACTACACCGATCTGGGGGCCGGCACCCCGTTCCGGTCGGCGCTGATGTCGGCGGATTGGTATGATGGTCTGGATGACGACACGAGGGCGACGGTGGATGCCGCCGTGGCGACGGCCAATGAAAACAACCGCGCCTGGACCGCCGAGGCCGCCGCGGGCGAGATCGAGGGGCTGAAATCGGCCGGTGTCACGGTATCGGAACTGGAAGACGGCGCGCTGGACGATTTCAAGGCCCGCAGTCAGGCGGCCTGGGACGTGCTGATGCCCGCCGATGAGATCGAGGCGTTCCGCGCCCTGGCCGAGCGGACGCGCGAATGACCCTGATGATCGGGGCAAGTGCGGTCATCGACCGCGCTTGCCTGTTTCTGGCCAAGCTGGCGCTGACGGCGATGGTCGCCACGGTGCTGTTCCAGATTTGGGCGCGCTACGGGCTGGATTTTCCGTTCAGCTGGACCGAGGAACTGGCCCGCTACCTTATGATCTGGGCCGGTCTGCTGGGGGCGACCTGTGCGTTCAAAAGGCGACTGGACCCGGTGGTCGTCACCGTTCCGGACGATGCCACACAGATGCGTCAGTTGATGGCGCTCGGGGCGCTGGTCGTGACCGTGCTGATCTTTCTGGTGCCGGTTCTGTATTACGTCCTGTTCGGACCCGACATGAATGTTCAACGCGGGTTCATGTGGCGCAGCAGCAACCGCATTTCGCCGGGTCTGGGCCTGAACATGGCGCTGGTCGGCAGCATCATTCCCCTGACCTGCGTGGTGATCTTTGTACACTTGGCCGCGCGGATCGCTGAAGTCGGCAGGCGCGCATGACCTCTCCTCGCACCTTTTCAGCGGCCGAGATCAGTGACCGCATGACCGTCCCCGGGTTGCTGGACCCGCTGCGCCGCGCGATGATTTCGGTGTCGCAGGGCACCGCCGTGCATCCGCCGCGCTTTGCCGTGCCGGTCAATCCTGCCGGGCGCATGGGCGTGATGTATGGCGCGCTCGGCGATCCTGCCGTGCACGGGGCCAAGATTCTCAGCCTGTATCCGGGCGCGCCTGCGATGGGCCTGTCCAGCCATCAGGGGTATGTTCTGCTGTTCGACAGCACGGATGGCCGTCCGCTGGGGATCTTCGATGCCGATGGGCTGACCGCGATGCGCACCGCCGCGGTGACGATGCTGGCGACGCAGGCGCTGGCCTGTCGCACGCCTCGGATAATGACAATCTGCGGCGCGGGCGAGCAGGCGGAATGGCATCTGCGCGGATGTCTGGCCTGTTTTCCTGACGCGGATTTGCGCCTTTGGGCCCGCCGACCCGATGCGGCGCATGAGCTGCGCGCACGGTTTCCAGCCGAGGCCAGCATCGAGGTGGTCCACGATCTCGCCACCGCCATCACGGGGGCCGATGTCATCCACACCACCACGGCGGCGCGCGCACCCTTTCTGCCGGGGGCCCTGCTGGAGCCGGGCCAGCACATCAACCTTGTTGGTGCCAGCCTTGCCGACAGCCGCGAGATCGACGACGCAGGGGTGGCGCGGCTGCGGATGTTCACGGACTCGCGCGAAAGCGCAAGCCGCGAGGCGGGCGAAATCCTGGGGGCGATCCGGTCCGGCGTTGTGGCCGAAGATTATCCCGTGATCGAGATCGGCGCGGTTTTGTCGGGGGCGGTCGTCGGAAGACAGGCGAAAGATGACATCACGGGCTACAAATCACATGGTCTGATCGTGCAGGATCTTGCGGCTGCTGCCGCTGTCCTGACGTCCGCGGAACCGTAACCTGCCAACCGGGTCACGTTACTTTGGAACCTGTGTGTCCGAACCGAAACATGCTGCCGGATCAGTAAAACCCGATATCACGCACGTCGATCCGGGCGTCGTGGTCACGACCATAGGCGACGACGGCCACCGATGTCAGGGCACCTGCGCGCGGCACATCGCGCAGCAGCGCCCCCGAGGCATCGAACGCGTCGAATGGCAGCCGAAGTTCGGCCCAGTCTTCGGTCACATCGAACCCGGCCTGATAGTATTGCCAAGGCAGCACCGTTCCGCCGGTGCGCAGATGCACGAAATACCGCTGATCATTGCCACGAACGATCAGCCGCACGCCGGTGGTGCCTTTGGGCCGCGGGTCGGTCAACTCCAGGCGCATCTGGATAAATCCGCCCCGGTTGGCCGTGCTGACGCGGCCGGTCATGCGCGCAAAGGCCGACTCGCCCTCCTGCACGAAGGCCACCTGACCTGTCGAGACCCCTCCCATCACCTGATCTGTGAAAAAGCGCCAGCGGGTTTCAGGCTGCATCGCGAAATCCTCGATCGAGTACCCCTTTGGCATCCCTGCATCGGCTGACGCCGGCGCTGTCATTGCGGTCTGAACCGCCACCGCCAGCAGCGCCATGATCAGCCCTTTCATCAAGCCACCATCCTTCTTGCCTTCGCGGCTCTTGCGCATGTTGCCAGACCTGCTCATCGGGTGCATCCTTGGGCTGCTCATATTCATTCACCATCGCCAACGGTCGCCCGGGTGCTCTCATCACAATACGCCTCGACCATCGGGCGCAAGGCGACCCGCGCGCGCAGTCTGGCCGCCATGAGATACATCCCGCCGATCTTGCGGTGCAGGAACAACGTCGCAGCGGGAGGCACATGACCAAGGTCGCGGTCATTCCCGATCGCCATCCCCATGGTTCGCAACCGGTCCAGCAACTCGCTGCTGCCGAAATCGAACGGTGCCTGTTGCCGCACCGGACCCATGGCGACCTCGAACATGGACTGGATCAGCTCCTGATGATGCGGGGCAGTGTCATGCGCGAAATATCCGATGCGCAACATGGCCTGACGCGTCTGCGCACCCTCACCGTCCAGCGCCGCGCGTGCCAGCGCCCTGAAATCCGCCACAATCCGGGGCGCGATGGCATGAACAGCCCCGAAATCCAGCAGCACGATCCGCCCGGTCGCCGGGTCGAAGCGATAGTTGGCCAGGTTGGGGTCGGTCTGCATCGCGCCAAAGACGAACAATTCGCGCAATGTCAGATCGATCAACGCCGCGGCCACCCGGTCACGCATGACCTGCGGGGCGTCGATCAGGCTGTCCAGCGGGGCGCTGTCAAGATAGGTCATGGCCAGAACCTGCGGCGTACATTGGTCGCTCTGCACTTCGGGCAGCACGAACATGTCAGAGCCTTCCAGCATCGCCCGGAACCGCGACAGATGCCCGGCCTCGGCGCGGTAATCGGCCTCGGCGTGCAACTGGCGCTTGGCCTCGGCCAGCAGCGGGGCGACGTCCATGTCGCGGGGCAGAATACCCGGCAGGCGCAACAGTGTGGCCATGTTGTCAACGTCGCTGTCGATGCTGTCGCGCACACCCGGATACTGCACCTTGATCGCCAGATCACGGCCATCGTGCAGAACCGCGCGGTGCACCTGCCCGATCGAGGCCGCCGCAAAGGGCCGCACGTCGAACCGCGCAAACCCCGCGCGCCAGCCCGTGCCCCATTCGGTGTTCAGTACCGCTTGCAGTTGTTTGGGTGGCATGTGGCGGGCATCATCCCGCATCCGCGCGAGAATTGCGGTCAGCTCATCCGGAAGCACCAGTCCGGTATCCATCGACAGCATCTGCCCCATCTTCAACGCCGCGCCGCGCAGATGCGACAGGCCCTCGGTCAGGCGCATAGTATTGGCCGGAGTCAGCAAGAGCCGAGACACATCTGGCCGCCTGCCCTGGGCCAGAGCGCGTACACCGCCCGCAGCAACGCCGCCGGCGATTCCCGACGCAATGCCCCCGAACCGCAACATGCGCCCGACCCGGCCAGTTGGCACGGCGGACGTCCTGTAATCATCATCCCGCGACACGAGGTGCTCCGTTGTCATTGCCTGCACGCAGGCCGGTTGGCATACATCTGCGGCTGGCCCCATAGCGGTCGCTCCGCAGCAGGTTCTGAACGTAATGACAGGCCTTCATCATCTGCCATCTGCCAAGTCTGGGACGTAGAACCTCGGCCGGACATATCCAACGGGCGGGTCACAATTCTGGCTTCGAGAGATCACGGTCATCCGACGGGTTACTTTTCCGTTATGGACGAGGCGCGGCTGTCATGTGTTTTTTTTTCTTTTCGGCGGGTCGCTCGCGCAGGAATGGCAGCGATCGGAACTGATCTGCTTCAAAATCAAGGCCACTGGATGTATAGTGAAGGGAAAAGGCCAAGCGAAGCAGTGCTTGCCCATGTCCGCTCCAGGAGACCCGTCTTGAACGTGATCACGCCCTTCGCAGTTCTGGTCCTTCTGGCTGGGCCTGCCATCTCCGAAACCTGGAACTGCGCGGTGCCCTATGACGAGGTCAACGGTGGCGGAACACTCACTATACAGGATGACCGCCTGACCTTCGTGTCCAACTGGCCGCACCGCGAACCCGAGACTCTCAAGTGCATCAGAACCGGCCTGCGAAGCGAGTGTATGTCGGCGAAGATTTCCATGACAAGAACCGGCGGCAAGGCCTTGTTCACAAAGATCTATTCAATCATCTGGCAAAGCGGTGGTGCTCCGGAAAGCGTAACCGTCAAACAGCCATCGGCTCTCTTCAGGGAAGACAACGATGGACTCGTCCTGACCCAAGCATTTCCCGCCATAGGGCACACGTTCCCGGTCACCGACTGCAGGACAGAATGACGGCAGGACGAGGCGACACATCGGTGCTGACACCCGGCGCGTCGGCTCTGCCTACCCGGAGGGCAACCTTTTGCCAGGAACCAGACCGATTCCATTGTCATTGTTGCCTAAGGTTGCGATGGCAAATCGCAACCGAACCGAGCAAACGATCGCTTCATGGTGCCACCAACACGAAAGCCGGCCTTTTGGGAAAGCCGAAAGCACGATGTCCGGTAAGGTAAAGCGTCACGAGGCGGTTTTTTTCTCAAGGCAAAGACGGGTGGCGGAGACGATGGGATACGACCTCATTTTCGATAATCCTTGACTTTTCAATGCTCTAGGTTTGCTTTGTGGTCCAAAACGCATGTAAGTCAACGTGGACCACATTTTTCTACTACGCAATACGAGAACTATCGCTCCACCAGTCGTTTCAAGGCAGCGATCAGATCGTCTTTGACAAGTCGGGAAGTGGTCCCTTGCAGTGCGTTGTTGGTTGGATCGGTGTCCATGACTTCCGCAAGGCTGGTGTACCAGTCCGCCGCAAACGAGTCCTCTGATGTTGCAAGCCTGTCTGCGATTGTACTAGCCGCAAATATCGTTGTTGCCTCTCGCTTCGTTCTTGCTCGAGAACGCTGGAATTTCCGATTGAGAACTTTCACTCCCGTCTCGATCAATTTCTTTCGATGTTGTGTCGTCAGATTGCTCGGCAGAAACTCTGTGTAGTCGAGGTATTCCTGTGTAGACCCAGCCTCAGACGCTGCATTCACAACGAACGAAATGACAGGCTATTTCGCGGTTTGTGTGGGTGGTTTGGTTTCCGGTCATTTGCTTG
>NZ_JBHUDD010000028.1:0-4250 GCF_042677865.1 Lacimonas salitolerans
GCCATCGTCACACCCCAGAAACCTCATGCCCTCTGCTTTCTATCCCAGCGGCCCGGCCACAGCAATTTTTCGAAGTGCCCTATAGTTTCTGCGCAGTGGCGAGAAATTTATCCACCACAACATTTTGTGTTGCGCACTACCGCATAACCGCTCCAGTGTTGCGAAGCCGCCACACAGCAACACCCTTAGAGCACAAGTTATTGGTTTTTATGGCAAAAAATGTGTTTTCTGAATTGGGAAAAGACAAGAGTGTTACTATGGCCTATCACGCTAAAAACAGTTCAGATTTTGTCGGGCTTCGCACCGCTTTCGGAGGCGGCAGACAAGTGGTCTGCGAAATACGCAACGGCAACCGCGTGCTCCTCAACATTTGCGATCCTAAGGCGTCTGATGCCCAGATTGACGAAGCTCTGAAAGAGGGGATCAAGGCACGGAACGTCTTGGGTGGAGTAATGTCCGCGCTTCTGGCCAGAAACATCCCAATCGATTTTGCGAACTGAGTGATTTCGTGACTGCAGAATCGCTGCCTTCTGCTAAAAACGACGCAACCTCAGGCAAACTGAGGACAAGAGGCAGCATGCAACCACTTATCCACAAGGCGTCAGTAAATCTGACGGCAAAAGCACTACCACCATCGGTATGTCCCGGCGATACCGTCCATCTGCATTTACACGCCGACGCGACCATCACCGCCGCGCTTACCATTCCCTCACGCCTGCCATTTGGCTTGGGCAGACCCCGAGAGTTCATAGCGGGAACATTAGGACACCGTGCAACCGAGCTTATAAAACCTGCTATGGAGCAATCAGCGCACTTGAGGGTTCGAGTAGTAGAGGTGGAACCGGCTTACCTAAGTCGTACTGGACGCAGCCGACTTTATGTCTCGGTTTGGGGTGACCCACAGGTTCTGATGTCCCAAAAGCCTCGGATATCGATTTTTTCCCAAAGTCGCATCAACGACGGCCCGGTGGGACGAGAACACGATTAGCCTTGCTGTCGCATGGCAAAGGCTCAAGCTGTTCCAGCCACCACCCTGTCAGTCAGTTCATATCCTTTGGAACAAGCTTTCGCGTGCCACCGTTCTGCCGCCACTGCAGCATCACGCAGGTTGGAAAACCAAGCGATGCGATGCACGCCATTCTGACCGTTGCCGCCCCATTCTCTGACCACGGAATATTCACCAAACAGATTATACCCCACATCTACGCGATAGAAGTTGGGCCGTTCTGTGTGATGATGAACAAGCGTAATCATTGGCGGTTAAGGAATCGTTTGCGATGTACGCAGTTTTGCAGAACCCCTCGCCGCACACCAGCCTCGCAGCCAATCGGTGTGGAACAACACAGGTTTGCCAAACTGTGTTACGCTTGCGTGGTGCGCCAACTGTGTTTGCGAAACTGGGTTGCGCAACTGTGTTCCCCTATTCCTCGTCGCCCACACCCGCACCACCTTCTGCCTTCTGCGCCGCATACGCTTCCGCTGACAGCTCGTAGCGCTTGCCCGTGAACATATCCTTTTTCATACGCGGGGTAAGGTGGCTGTAATGGCGTTCGATCATGCCAATTGACGTGCCCATCTGCTGGGCCAGTGCGTGAATATCCATTCCGTCATTCACTAGCGCAAAGGTGGCGTAGGTGTGCCGCAGGCTGTACAGCACGCGATTGTCGCCCGTTGTCAACGGCGGAGTAAAACCCGACCAAAGGGCGGCGCAAAAGTAGGCCACTTTGGGGTTGGGCGTGAAGGGCGCATAGAGTGCTGGCGGGCAGTCGACCGCGCTCCCCAAATAGCTGGCGGTTGACTGGCCGCCTTGGCCCGTGAGGGCCAAGTGATGGANGGCCAGTCGATAGCTCTCGCCATTCATCTCGAGGATGTTGACGTGGTGGGTCAGCCGGTCGAGCAGCGCCCCGGTGAGGCGCTCGGTGCCGAAGGTTTCCGTCCATTCATCGAAGGGCAAGTTGCTCGTGATCAGCGTAGCCCCGCGCTCGTAGCGTTGCGAGATCAATTCAAAGAGCAGCTCGGCCCCGGTTTTGGAGAGAGGGACGAAGCCCAATTCGTCGATGATCAGCAGCTTGGCGTTGGCCATCTGTTTTTGGACCCGCAGCAAGCGACGCTCGTCGCGCGCCTCCATCAGTTCGTTGACCAAAACCGCGGCGGTGGTGAAGCTGACCGTCATCCCTTTCTGGCAAGCAGCGAGCCCCAGGCCAAGGGCAACGTGGGTCTTGCCGGTGCCGCTTGGGCCGAGGGCGATCACGTTCTCGCGCCGTTCGATCCAGTTGCAGCGCGCCAGCTCCAGCACCTGCATCTTGTTGAGCTTGGGGATTGCCTTGAAGTCGAAACTGTCGAGGCTTTTGGTGGCCGGGAACTTGGCCGCCTTGATGCGGCGCTCGACCATCCGTCGCTCGCGATCGATCAGCTCCAGTTCGACCAGGCGCGTCAGGAACTGGACGTGGTCCAAGCCCTCGGCAGCGCATTGGCGCGCAACCTTCTGATACTCACGCAGGAAGGTGGGCAGCTTCAGCGTCTTGAGATGATGTTCCAACAGGATCTCGGGGGCATGGGTCATTCCGCGGCCTCCGGCATAAGGGCCATGTAGCTGGCCGCAGAGGTCGTCTCGACCCTCGCCCTTGGCAGATAGGGATAAACATCGAGATCGAGCCTTGGTGGACGCTTCTCGACCTGACACAGAACCAGATGCTTCACAGCATCAAAGCCGACTGCGCCCATCTTCAGGGCCTGCTTTACGGCGACGTGCAGGTCATCCATGCCGAAGCTTTCCAGCAAACGCAGCACCTGGACATACTCGCGGCGCCCTATCTTCAGCATGCGCGCTTCCATCAGGCGGCGCAGCGTGTCGAACTCTTCTGGCAAGTCCCACTCCGCAAGGGGCGCGGCCTGATCCAAAGCATTGATCTTGCGTTCGATCAGCGGAAGGTAATGGATCGGGTCGAACACCATGTCCTCGCGCGCATAGCATCGCGGATGGCGCGCGATCACATCGCTGCGGCAGCCGATGACCACCTGATCGACATAGGCCCGCACCCAGACATCCTGATGGCCATAGGCCACGGGAACCGAGTAATCGTTGGTGTCATAGCGGACCAAAGATTGGGAGCTCACCCGGCCACTGCTCTGTGCGCAGGCCTCAAAGGGGGCCGCCGGCAGGGGGCGCATCTCGGCCAGGTCTCTTTGCAGGCGCGCGCCGATGGTCTCCGTGTGCCCACGGAGTGTATCAGTCTGACGGGCGCGACACTGCTCTTCGAGATAGGCGTTGAAGCTCTCCCAATCCGGGAAGTGGGGGATCGGCACCATGTGGTTGCGGCGGGCATAGCCCACCATCCCCTCGACATTGCCCTTGTCATTCCCTTTGCCCGGCCGCCCGTAGCGGTCTCGGAACAGGTAGTGCGACAGCAGCCCGCTGAACAGCGTAGCGCGGACCCGTGTGCCATCCGGCTGGATCTTCGAGACCAGGCAACGGTCGTTGTCGTAGAGAACCGACAGAGGCACCCCGCCAAAGAAGGCAAAGGCATGCACATGCCCGTCCATCCAGGCCTCCGCCGTCGCCGCCGGGTAGGCCCGCACGAAGTAGGCATCGCTGTGCGGCAAATCCAGGACGAAGAAGTGGGCCTTTTGTTCGACACCCCCGATCACAACCAACGCTTCGCCAAAATCGGCTTGCGCATGGCCCGGCGGATGCGCCAGCGGCACGAACATCTCACGGGTGCGTCGTTCACGCTGCCGAACGTAGTCCTTGATGATCGTATAGCCGCCGGTGAACTTGTGTTCCGCCTTGAGCCGCTCGTGGATCCGCTTCGCCGTGTGGCGCTGTTTGCGGGGCACATTCTTGTCCCCTTCAAGCCAGCCGTCGATGATCTCCGTAAACCCATCAAGCTTGGGACGCTTGATCTCCTTCGTGCGCCGGTAGCCCGGCGGCGTCGAGAACGCCAAAATCTTGCGAACGCTGTCGCGCGATATATTGAAATGGCGCGCCAGCTCCCGCTGGCTCATCCCCTCGCTGCGCGCCAGCCTGACCTTCAGATAAAGTTCCACGGTGTAAATCTCCTCGCCCTCCCTGCTGCCACAAGAAGGGAAAAAGTGGACGACTTTTACGCCGCCCGCACCGCCAATATGGCGGCGCTACCGTGGTCTAGTTTTGCACCGCCGTTCTCACGCGAGCCGGCCGTCGAAGAGTTGGGCCTGGGTGACGGCCGGCTCGTCCACCGACCAGGAGAAGCGCTCGGCGGTGAAGTCGG